>JASCPF010000016.1 GCA_029959325.1 Microbacteriaceae bacterium PS02068 | reverse complement strand
GGGGGGCGGAGGGTGGGGGGTTGGCCCGGGGCGCGTATCGGGCCGCCGGGGCAGCCGCCCCCTCCCCAGAGCTCACCCCACCAGCCGAACCCGCAGAACCCGCAGCGCCCGCCGCGAATGCTCCGGAAGACGAGTACGCGGCCTGGCGCGCGCAGCACGCCGCCTGGAAAGAGCAGGACGACGCGTGGCGGCGGCAGCAGCAGGATGCCACGCGCGCTGCGCGCGATCAGGCCCGCGCCGAGCGCCAGGCCCAGGCGGCTGCCTTCTCGGCCGAGGCCGCAGAACGTCGACGCCTGCGCCGAGCCACGAGCCCGCGCACGCCCTTCGCCTTCGTCGCGACCGTCGTCGGGGTCGCCGTCGTGGCCGGGGCCCTCGTCGGGCTCACCGGCGCGGGGTCGCTCGCGGGTGCGCGCGGCCTGTTCGTCGCCGCACTCGTGGGCGCGGTCGGCATGGCCGTCGCGGGTCTCGCGCGCCGCCGCAGCGGCTTCCTGGCGTTCGTCACGATGCTCCTCCTCGTGGGCGGCGTGGCCGCGACCGCAGCCCCCGCCATGGCGGCTCTGCATCTGGGCAGCTACGGCATCTCGAACGATGCCGCCGGACCCGAATGGTCGGCAGACGCCCCTTTCGTGCAACCGTGGGGCGACGTCTACGTGTCGCTGCGTCCGGTGCCGACGGGCACGTCCACGCGCCCGATCCACATCGAGAAGGAGACCGGGGGCACGTTCGTGTCGATCGACCCTGGTGTCACTGTCGTCTTCGACATCACTGCGCCGGCATGGGTCGCGGGTTTTCAGTCCTCTGACGGTGAGTACACCGCGCTCAGCGAGGCGGAGGGCGTCACGACGCACACGACCGACGACGGGCGCGTACGTCTGCAAGGCACCCTTGTCGGACAGGTGCCCGAGGGTGAGACCGCGACGATACAGAAGCTCGTGATCGATCAGCGATCCGGCTACATCTCCATCCAGCAGTACTCCACGACCGAGGTGACCCGATGACCGACGAGCTCGAGACCCGAGACCTGCCCGACGCTTTCGCGGCGAGCGACGATCGCGCGGGCGACGCGGCCTCCACGCCTGCGACTGCTGCGGCACCCGCAGCACTCCTCCCCCGGACGCGCTGGGCGGGGATCGTCTGGGGCCTCGTCTTCGCCGCCGTGGCCACCGCGGGGCTCTGGCTCGCCTCGGGCGAGGGACGCGTCGACGACGTCGTCGGGTGGATCCGCTCGCTGACCGTGGCATCCGCCATCGGCTACAGCGCGCTGGTGGTCGGCGGCATCCTGCTGGTCACCGGCCTCGTCGGCCTGCTGCGCCGGGCACAGCGTGCGGTCGCGGCGCGTTCCCAGTGAGCCGCGCGCGACAATAGGGGCATGCGCACGCTGTTGAACATCATCTGGGTCATCTTCGCGGGGTTCTGGCTGTTCGTCGGCTACGTGCTGGCGGGCATCGTGCTGTGCATCCCGATCATCACGATCCCGTGGGCGATCGCGTCGTTCCGCACCGCCGGGTATGTCATCTGGCCGTTCGGGCGCACGATCGTCGCGAAGCCGACCGCCGGCGTGGCATCCTTCATCGGCAACGTCATCTGGGTGATCTTCGCGGGCTGGTGGCTGGCCCTCGCCCACCTGACCAGCGGCATCGCGCTGTGCCTCACGATCATCGGCATCCCGATGGCGATCGCCGACTTCAAGATGATTCCGATCTCGCTCATGCCGCTCGGAAAAGACATCGTCTCTACCCGCGAGGGAGCATTCGACCGTACGCTGTAGCGAAAGATCCTCCCCCCGGGATAGAAGGACGTGGTCCTATGACCTCGCGCTCACGCATGTCATTCGCTGTCGTCGGCGCCGCGGCGCTTGCCGCGGCTGCCCTCATCATCGGCACCGCCTACGGAAACGCCTCCGCGGCCCACGCCGACGCGCTCGCCGTGCTCGATCAGCAGACCGCGGATCTCACCGCCCAAGTCGAGGCGAGCGACGTCGCGCTGGCGGCTCAGAACGACCGGGCCACGGCCGCGGGCGCCCGCCTGAACGCGGCGCTCGCGACAGCCGAGCCGTGGAAGACAGAACTCGCCGTGGGCGCGGATGCCGAGCTCACGACCCTCGAGCAGGCCGCAGCCGCTCTCTCGGGTACGGGCAACGTCGCGACGACGGTCGCGCTCACGACACACGACACGACTCCCGCGATCGCCCTTCCCGACCCGAATGCACGGCCCGCCGCACCCGAGGCCCCCGTCATCGTCGGGCTCCGCGCCGAGCTCGCCGACCGTGATGCACGCCTGGCTGATGTCACCGAGCGCGCCGATTCGCTCGAGCAGACAGCGGACGACTATGCCGCCGCCTGGCGAGCGCGCATCGCCACGTGGGCCACGACGACGGCGGATGCCGCGGCGGCGGCCAACCCGCACGCACCGACGGCGCTGCAGACGGTCTCGTCGACGAAGGATCAGCTCGTCGCCGTCGAAGACGTCTTCGGAGCGGGCGTGCCGCAGACTATGCAGGCTCTGCGTGACGGCGTCACCGCCATGCAGGCCGAAGAGGCTGCGTGGCAGCAGGCCGAGGCAGCACGCGTCGCCGAGGCCGCACGAGCCGCTGCCGAGGCGAGTCGCCGTTCCGCATCGAGCGGAGGCTCGTCGGGAGGTTCCAGCCGAGGCGGGTCGTCTGGCGGAGGCGGCTCGTCGGGCGGCGGCGCGTCGGGCGGCGGCGCTGCGGTCAGCGGGTCGGGGATCGATCGCACGGGCGAACTGCTCGGGCTGGTCAACCAGGCTCGCGCCGCAGCGGGGCTGGGCTCGCTCGGTTCCAGCTCGTCGCTCGCGGGAACGTCGTGCGCTCAGTCGCAGTGGATGTCCGACACCGGCAGGTTCGAGCACGGCGCGACGAGCGGCTGGCGGGGCGAGAACATCGCCTGGGGCTTCTCGTCGGCGCAGTCCGTCTTCACCGCATGGATGAATTCCGAAGGACATCGGGAGAACATCCTGCGACCGGGGTTCACGCGTATGGGCGCATGCCAGGTCGGCGCCTATTGGACGCAGCAGTTCGGCTGATTCGCAGGCCCGGGGCATCCCCCGCCGTCACACAGCGTCGCAGAGCGCAAGAAAAGGTCATCCCGCTCGGCGGTGTCGCACACGTCGCCTAGTGTCGACCTCACATCGCGGCGATCCGGGCGGTCCCGGGCACTGGCTCATACCCAGGTGCGTTGCGGGTTCGACTCCCGCCGTCGCGTCTAATGGTTCCGCTGTGGCCGAGAGTCGGACCGCGGGTTGATGCCGCCGGTGTCGCCCGTCAATGCCATCATTGACGGCATGCCGAGCTCTCTGTTGGATCGGGCGATCTACTCCTACGCCGATGTCGATCGTCTTGTCGGCTTGCACTCTGGAACGGCGCGCCGGTGGTTTGAGGGCTACGACCGCGCAGGTCGCTTTTACGAGCCAGTTCTTCGCGAAGCACCCCTCGGGCAAGACATCGCGACCTGGGGCGAGATGGTCGAAGCGCGGCTGCTCGCGGAGTTTCGGAGCAAGCACGTGCCCGTGCAGAGGCTTCGACCGGCGATTGTTCGCCTCCGTGAAGAATTCGGCCGATACCCTCTCGCGCACGCGCGGCCGTTCATCGAGATCGAGGGGCGAGAGCTCGTCCGGGCCGTGCAAGAAGAGGTCGGCGTGGACGCCCCGCTTCAGTTCGTCGTCGTGCGGAACGGCCAGACGCTTCTCACCCCGGCGATGGCGCGCTTCAACGAGACCGCTCGATACGAAGGGGGTGTTGTGTCGGTACTCCGTCCGAGCCTGCGGACCCCGGCGGTGTCGATGGACCCGACACGCTCCTTCGGCCAGCCAGCCGTAAGAAACGTGCGCACCGATGCGCTGGCCGAGGCCTATCGCGCCGGCACCTCGCGCGAGGATCTCGCCGACTTGTACGAACTCAGTCCGGGACAGGTCGACGAGGCGATTCGATTCGAGATGATTGCCGACAACGAGCGCGTCGCCTGATGTCCGCGCGGTTCGCGCCGGTCTACTTCACCGACGAGAACGCGCTCGGTTTGGGAAAACTGCTGAGGCGTAGCGGCCGCGACGACGTCTTGTATCCGGGCCACGAGGACCTCCCTCGTGTACCTCTGGGCGCATTGGATCTCGAATGGATGCCGGTCGTCGGTGCGCTCGGACTCATCGTCGTGACCAGAGACCGACGGATCCGAACCCGCCCTGCCGAGATGATCGCCTACCGCGAGCACGGTATCCGCTCCGTATGGATCGGAGCGAAGAGGGATCTCGGTCCTCATGATCAACTCGAGTTGTTCCTCAGGCATGAAGAACGTCTTCGGCGAGAGATCGTCAAGCTCGGGCCCGGGCCGTGGGCAGTCGCACTCGCCGAAGCGGGCGTCCGCCCCTTGCCGCTCCGATCGCTCGACTAAACGCGCGGAAAGGCCCGCCCGGTGCGCACGCGCGGACGGACGGGCCCTTCAATCGACGGCTGTCACATCGGCAGCGCCTGCAGCACCGCCTGCACAGCGGCCGCCACGTTGCCCGGGGTGGTGAGCAGGTTCGACGAGAGCGAGATCCAGTAGCCGTTCGCGAAGATCTCGATGTCGCCATTGGCCGTTCCGCCGTTGACCTTGTATACGGCCGCGGATCCGTACCCGGTCAGCCGCGTGGCGGTCGAGGCGATCTGGGACTGCTCGCCGGAGAAGGTGCCCCGCGCGACTCCGATCGAGACGTAGTCACCGTGCGCGTCGATGTACTGCTCGCTCTGGCCACCCTGCTGGCCCTGCACGAAGATGTTCGTCCCGGGCACCGGCTCGAACCGGGCGTTCGGGTACATCGTCCGTCCGAGTGCGCTCTGCAGCACGGGCGCGAGATCCGCGGGGGTGAGCGTCTCACTCACCGGGGTGACACCACCGCCGCCGCCGGCGCCGCCGCCGGTGCCGCCGCCCGCGTGGTTTCCCCCACCCGTCGCGGGAGTGTCGCCACTCGAGGGGCTCGACGAGGGCGCAGGCTGCGCGGGGTGCTCGGTGGCGTACGCGGTCGCGACTCCGCCGATCGTGAGGCCGGCCGCGAGGGCTCCCGCGGTGACCAGCCCGATCAGGCGCCGGCGGCTCATCTGCTTCTTGCCCGCGGCGCTCTTGTCGGTCGTGGTGGGGGTGTCCGAGGTGTTCATAGTGCATCTCCTTACATATGCCTCGCAGGGGTCTGGGTGGGCTCGCGGGGTCTGTGTCGCCGGTGGGGTTCCGCCGGTAGTGACCAGTGTCCGCCGCCTCGTGCGCCGCCGGTGTCCCCCGATCGGAGGAACGATCGGAGGACACCGGGTACGCGATTCGAGAGACGCTCGGGCGTTACGATCCCCTCATGACCGACACACTCGACAGCGGACCGTTCTTTCACGGCACCAAGGCCGATCTGCGGCCCGGCGACCTGCTGACGGCGGGTTTCCGCTCGAACTACCGCCCCGAGATCGTGATGAATCACATCTACTTCACGGCCCTCGAGAGCCCGGCGGGCCTCGCCGCCGAACTGGCGGCCGGCGACGGCGAACCGCGTGTCTACGAGGTCGAGCCGACCGGATCCTTCGAGAACGACCCCAACGTCACGGACAAGAAGTTCCCGGGCAACCCGACGAGGTCGTACCGCAGCACCGCCCCGGTGCGCGTGGTTCGCGAGATCGACGGGTGGACGCGACTGAGCCCCGGGGCGCTGCAGGAATGGCGGGACCGCATCGCCGCCATCGAGGCGAATCGCGGCGAGATCATCAACTGACGCTCACCCGTCGCGGCGCCGGGCACGGCGCGCTACCGTGGTCTCATGCACCGTCCGTGGTGGTGGCGTCGGGTCGCGATCGCGACCGTTCTCATCGCGGCGCTGGCGATCTACATCACCGCGACGGTGACCCGCTGGCAGTTCCCCTTCTGGGCCCCATTCCTGGTGGGCGCGCTGGTCATCGTCGTGATCGCGGTGCTGTCGGGACCGCACCCGCGATCCTCGCGTCGGGGCAGCACCGACCCGGGCGCGGGGCTCTACGCCTCCGACCCCTACTCCGACATCGAGCTGGGGCGGCTGCCGCCAAGGCATCCGCACCGCGATCCGAACGAGTCGTCGCAGGTCGGCGGTCTTCCCCCGGACGATCCGCTGCGCCTGCCCCCGTCGCCCGATCGGCTGTCCTGACCGCACGGCGCGACGCGACGCGAGAGAATGGATGCCTGATGGCATCCTCGACTCGTCCCACGCCCGACCGTCAACGCAACGCGCTCGTCCCCGGCATCCTGACCGCGGCGGTGCTGATCGCGGGCATCCCGCTGATCGGCAGCGAATACGCGATCACGATCTGCTTCATCGTCGCGATCCTCGCGCTCATCATCGCCTGGTTCGCGGCCCAGGCGAAGCAGTGGTGGTGGACCGTCGTGATGGTCGCCATCGCCGTGCTGTGGAACCCGATCTACCCCTTCTGGTTCACCGGTGTCGCGTGGCTCGTGGCGCATGTCATCGCCTCCGCCCTGTGCGTCGTGGCCGGCGTCCTCATCTCGGTGCCCCGCCCGGGCACCGACGCCGCGCGCCGCTGACGCGGATTGGCGGCTCCCGACGACGACGGGGAGAATGGATGCCATGACGACCGCACCGCTCCACACGTTCGAGCCGGATGGCCGCGCCATCGACTACATCGATGAGGGCGCCGGCCCCGCGGTGGTGCTCATCCCCGAGACCGGACAGGGCATCGGCTCGCTCGGCACACTCGCCTCGATCCTCGTCGAAGAAGACTTCCGGGTCGTGCGCGTCGCGCCCCTCGACGAGAGCGTCGACCGCCATGAGCTCGCGCGCAGCATCGTCGACATCATGGATGCCGTGGACCTCGACCACGCGTGGGTGGGTGGCCACGGCTTCGGCGCCACCGTCGCCCGTACCGTCCCCCAGGACCACCACGACCGCGTGAGCGGCGTGCTGCTGATGGCGCCCCCGGCCGTCGACATCCCGCTCGCCGCCGACATCCCCGTGCTCGTCATCCACGGCACGGCCGACGAGGTGACCCCGCTCTCGGCGAGCGAGAAGCTCGTGGCATCCGCACCCGCGATCGCGAGCCTCAAGACGGTGGAAGGCGCCGGGCACCTGTTCCCCGTGACGCACCCGGGCGAGACGTCGTGGTTCATCGAGGACTACCTCGACTGGGACTGACCCCGCGCGCCCGCACTCTCCGGTCATTTGCAGGATCGCGGCCTATCCTCGGGGCATCCGATCAGCACGCGAGGAGACGACCATGACGCGCACGCTCGCTGTGGCATCCGTCACTCTCTTCGCTGCGCTGACCCTCAGCGCCTGCGCGACGGGAGCACCCATGTCCGACCCGACTCCGGCTGCATCTTCGAGCAGCCGCCCGCCGTTCCAGACGACCACTCCGGGCGCGATCGCCCCGACCGGCACCCCGACCGAGGTGCCCGCAGCGCGGTGGGATGCCCTGGTCGCCGACCTCTCCCAGCGAGGGATCAGCGACGCGCCTGAGCTCGTCTCGGCTGAGGCCGTCACGTTCAGCGACGGCTCGCTCGGCTGCGCCAGCCCCGGCCAGTCGTACACGCAGGCCCTGGTCGACGGCATGCGCGTCGTCGTGACCGCGGGCGGCACCACCTACGATTACCGCTTCGGCGCGGGTGACGTGCCCGCGCTCTGCACCCGCTGACGCGGCGTCTCACACGACCCCGACGCACTGCAGGGGCGGGCGCTCGCGCGCCCGCCCCTGCAGTTCTCTCTGGGGGAGGTCTACTTCAGCTTCACGAGCAGCGCCTCGCTTGCGCCCGACGGGTTGTCCATGACGACCACCATCGCGCCCAACGGCTTCTGCGCGGCCACCTGCGCGGCGTTCACGGCGACCTGCACCGACGAGCTGCCGAAGCGCGGGACATCGGTGTACTGCCCGTTGCTGATCGCCGGAGCGGACGGATCGTACGTCGCCCAACCGGATGCCGCGTCGGTGCCGCCGTTCACGCCGTACGTCTGCACGGTGTAGTTGAACGCGCCCGTGATGCCGAGGTCGCTCGCGTACACCGGCAGCAGCAGCGTGCTCGAATCGGTCGGGGCCACCGTCAGGTACCCGCTCGCGCCGAGCGCGCCGGTCTTGGCGTTGACGATGAACACCTCGGCCAGCCCGTTGCTCGACGACGAACGCACCGAACCCGAGTCGGCCGAGAACACGATCCAGTCGGCCGTGCCATCGCGGTCGGTGTCGAGGATCACGTCGTACTCGTTGCTCGCGGCGTTCGACCACCGGTGGTGCATGTTGAGCGCGAACACCATCTGCTGATCGGCGCCCGCCCCGAACGACTGCACGCCCGCGGCCCGCAGGTCGTAGCCGGTGTCGGCGAGCGGCTTCGAGGCATCCTTGTCGTCTGACAGACCCCACGTGTACACGTCGGCGCCCGAGGTCGGCAGCGCGCCGAAGATGTTCCACAGCGAGATCTTCTTCGTCGCATCGGCCACCTTCTGCTTCGACGTGAAGAGCGCCGACGTGGACGTCGAGACCGTGCTCGTCGAACGCGGCACGAGCAGGTACGGGACCCGCAGCGTCGAGTTCGGCGCGGTGAGCACGATGTCACCCGAGATCTCGGAGAAGGCGAACTGATCGGCGCCGCCGACCGAGCTCGGCACGTCCTTGGCCGAGGCAGCGACGGTCAGCAGCAGCTTCGCGGTGCCGCCGGGGCGCACCGTGATCGACTTCGACGACAGGTTCACCTTCGCCTTGATCGACTCGGCCGACGCCGCGGTCGACACCGCGTAGGTGACGGGCGTGGTGCCGTCGTTGCGGATCGTCACCGTCTTGATCCCGCCGAACCCCAGCGGCGACTCCTGGAAGCCGAAGCTCAGCGCCGACTCGCGCGCCCAGCCGCTCTCGGTGCGGAACGCGTCGCCGGTCGCCGTCACCGAGGTGGCGACGGCCTGCGCCGCGTCGACGAGGCCGACGCCGCCCAGCGTGAGGCTCTGACCGGCCACCTTGTCGGGGTCGGCCGTGGACACGAGCGATGCCGCGACCTGCGGCGCCGCCCAGTTCGGGTGCGCCTGCACCGACAGCGCCGCGACGCCCGCGACGTGCGGTGCCGCCATCGACGTGCCGGAGAGGATCGCGGCGCCGTTTCCGGTGCCGACGGCCGCCGACGAGATCGACACACCGGGTGCCGCGACGTCGGGGCTGATCGCGCTGTCGCCCGACCGGGGGCCGGCCGAGGAGAACGACGCGTACCCACGGAAGCCCGGGTTGCTGATCTGCGCGGCCGCGAGCGTCACCGTGGCGCCCGAGACGAACGCCGGACCGTCGGTCGACCGCACGCCCAGGAACGGAATCGTCACGAGGAACGGCTCCTGCGTGTCGCCGTTCTGGGTGATCTGACCCTCGTACGGCGGCAGGTCGGGGGTGTTGTTGACCAGCAGGGCTGCCGCCGCGCCGGCCTGCTGCGCGTAGATGGCCCGGTTGACGCGGGCGCACGTCCCGCGGGTCGCGACGGCCAGCTGGTTTCCGCCCCGCACGACGCCCGCCTTGGTGTACGCCGCAACCGAGCAGCCGAGCGCCTCGTTCTCGCCCGGCGTCGCCGGGTCATCGACCAGGCGTACGACGGTCAGGGGTCCGACGCCGTCGAGCGATGCACCGTTGGCGTTGATCGCCTCGACGGGTGCGCCGTTCACCGACAGCTTCGCGCCCGGGAAGCTCTCGGTGCTGTCGACCGCCGATACCGAGATCACGCCGTCTCCCGACCCGGGAGAACCGGTGAGGTAGGGGTTGTGGCCCGAGTTGCCGGCGGATGCCACGACCACGACGCCCGCGCCGACGGCGTTGGCCGCCGCCACGGCATCCGGGTCATCACCGCGGCCGAACGACGAGCCGAGCGACATGTTGACGACGTCCATGCCGTTGTCGACCGCCCAGTCGAGGGCCGGCACGACCACGTCGGTCGAGCCTTCACAACCGAACACGCGGATCGCGTACAGGTCAGCCTGCGGCGCGACGCCCGGGCCGACGCGGAACGTGTTCGAGGGGGTCGTGCTGTCGTAGGGCCCGGTGTATCCCGTGCCGTCGGCGAGCACGCCCGACCCGCCGGCCGTACCGGCGACGTGCGATCCGTGCCCTTCGCAGTCGAGGGGGTTCGTGTCGGGTTTCGGGACGGGTTGGTATGACGCGCTGTTCGGGTCGGCGTTGTAGTCGTCGCCGACGAGGTCGACGCCGCCCTTCACCCGCGGGGCGTTCGGCCCGAACAAGGCCGGGTCGGCCGGCTGCGCGCTCGCGGCGTGCGCGGCCGCGTATGCCTCGGGGGTGCCGGGGCCGCCGAAGGTCGCGTGCGTGAAGTCGATGCCGGTGTCGATGATCGCCACCTTGACGTTCTTGCCGGTGTACCCCGTGTTCTGCCACACCTCCGGCACCCCGAGGAACGGCACCGAGACGGCGTTGTCGAGCGCGTACGTGCGCACGGGGTGGATCGCGACGACGCCCGGGAGTGCCGCGACGGCATCGAGCTGGTCGGCGGGAACGGATGCCTGGAAGCCGTTGTACGCCGACTGCATCTGCGCCTGGATCTCACCGCCCTTGCCGGTGATCGACCCGCGGATCGAGTCCTGCGCCTTCTTCAGCTTGCTCTTGACGTCTTTGCGTTCCCCCGAGCTCAGCTCGCTGCCCTTTTCCGCCTGCACGACCGCGACCGGGTCGCCGGTCATCTCGATGACGACCGTCACCCGCCCGTCCTTGCCGATCGCGGCGGCGGTGAACGACGAGTCCACGACCCCGCGCGACGAGGAGGGGAGGAACTTCGACGACGGGTCGTCGTCAGGGGTCGCCGCGAGGGCGGCAGACGCGGGGAGAGTCAGCGCGAACGCGCCGATCACGCCGATCGTCGCCAGGATGCGTCGTTGCAAGGGGGATCCACCTTTCGTGAGGGGTGAGGCGCACCGCCGGGTTGGGCAGTGGCTGAAAGGAGGCTATGCATCTCCTGCATGGCGACGGAAGAGAGAGGCCCCTCCGATGAGAGGATCCTCATCGAAGGGGCCGAGTGTCACGGGGCGTGAGACGCAGTCACGCGATGCGCGTGCCGGGCGGCAGAGTGCGCGCCGGGGTGCGCGTGCGCGCCCACGCCCACCAGATCAGGAGCCCCGCGAGCAGGGCCTGCACCGCGAGACCGACGAACCAGCTCGGCACCGTCTCTTCGATGACCTGCTGTGGTTTCGTGTAGTCCGACCCGCCGTTCTCGGAGTAGTACTTCGGATCGCACTCGACGTAGGCGAACTCGAGCGACGGTGGCACTTGCGCCGAACGCACGCTGTACTTCAGCCATCCGAACATGTCGACGGGGCTGCCGGACGAGTCGAAGCGGGTCGGCGTCGCGTCGGCGAGGATCACGAACGGGTTCGCGGCCAGCATCCACCACACCCGATCGAACCGCGGCGCCAGGTAGGTCGTCGTCTGCCAGTCGTCGCAGACCATGTTGCGAGTGTCCCCGTAGCAGTCACGCGAGCCGTCCTTGCACTCCGGGTACCCCTGCGCGTCGTAGGCGGCCGAGCGCGACTTCGACACGGCCTCGCTGCCGACGGCCGATCCGATCAGCCCGAACCCGATCAGGCTGCCGACCGCGAGCGCCGCGACGACGAGGTAGGTGACGGCGACCGAGAACAGCGGCCGCGCGAGGATGCCCGACAGGGCGACTCCGATCGCCGCGATCACCCCGATCTCGACGACGAGCACCACCAGCGAGACGATCACCGTCAGGGGGTCGGCATCGCCCGTGAACGTCGCGACCACCAGGAAGGGAGCCGCCACCAGCACGAACGCCAGCCCGGTGATCCAGGCGGCGACGAACTTGCCGAGCAGGATCTCACCCGTCGTCGCCAGCGTCACCTGCACGGGCGAGAGCGTCGCCGCGTCGCGATCGCCGTTGATGCTGTTGCCGCTCAGGGTCGGCGAGACCAGCAGCACGAGCAGCAGCGTCATGTACACGACGATGGAGTACACGCTCGCACCGCCCGTGCCCCAGCCGCCGTAGGCCATGAAGGCCAGCGCGGTGACGCCGAGCAGCAGCAGGCCGAAGATGCCGAGGAGCACGTACCACGACACCGCGCGGACGCGCTGCAGCAGCTCGAGGCGTGCGATGGTCCAGAGGCGCGAGAGGTTCACGAGCGGCCTCCTTCGAGGTCGAGGAAGGTGTGTTCGAGCATGCCGGTCGCCGCGGCGAATTCGGCGACGGGCACCCCCGCAGCGATCAGCGCCGCCAGAGCCGACGCCGCGTCGGCGTCCGAAGCGAACGACACGAGCAGATCGCGGCGATCGATCGGGATGAGCGCGGCATCCACCCCCAACGCCTGCGCGACCGGCAGCACGGCGGCGGTCGCATCGTGGTCAGCGAGGCGGATGCGCCAGGTGCGCAGTCGGGTCGCGGCTGCCGCCACCCGATCGCGCGACACCGTCGCGCCGTCGACGAGGAACACCGCGTCGTCGACGACCTCTTCGAGTTCGGAGAGGATGTGGCTCGAGATCAGGATCGTGCGGCCCTCTCCGGCGAGCCGGCGCAGCAGGGTGCGCAGCTCGACCCGCGCCTGCGGGTCGAGTCCCGACGCGGGCTCGTCGAGCAGCAGTACCCGCGGATCGTGCACCAGCGCGCGGGCGAGGCCGAGCCGCTGCTTCTGGCCGCGCGAGAAGACGCGCGCGGGCGTATCGGCCAGCTCGCGCAGACCCACCTCGCCCAGCAGATGCTCCGCCCGGGCGGCGGATCGTTCGCGATCGAGGTCGTAGAGCCGCCCGGTCATCTGCAGCGTCTCGCGCGCGGTGAGCGACGACCACGCGCCGAGCGCGTCGGGCATCCACCCCGTGATCGCGCGGACGGCGGCCGGGTCGGCGATGGGGTCGATGCCGCCGATGCGCAGCGACCCGGCATCCGGCGCGAGCAGCGAACTCAGCATCAGCATCAGCGTCGTCTTGCCCGATCCGTTCGGACCGACGAGGCCGGTGACCGCGCCCGCGCGCGCTTCCAAGGTGACGTCGCGGACGGCGTGCACATTCCCGAAGGAACGGCGTACTCCGGTGGCGACGATGCCGGGGGCTTCCATACCGCCACCCTATGCGGGGGCTGTGCGACGGCCCTGCACGCCCAGCCGATTGTCAGCGGAAGAAGCCGACCCCGAGATCGGGCTGGTCGACGAACACGCCGTCGACACCGGCATCCGCGATCACGCGCCACTCGGCCTCGTAGTCGCCGAGCGCACTCTTGTCACGCCCCCGGCGGAACTGCGCGATCAGGAAGTTGTTCTCCGCGCGGCACGTCCACGTGAACACCCGCAGGCCCCGCGCGTGCGCATCGGCGACGACGGCCGACGGCCCCGACGTGCGGCCGAGCCGATCGGGGGCGAGGATCATCTTCTTGTCGACGCTGATGCCGTCGACCGCCCCGGCGAGTGCGTCGAGCCCCGCCGGCGTCGCCTGCGCGCGGTAGGTCGGAGCAGCGTGGCCCTGCGCGGCGACGAGGTCGAAGGGCGAGCCGCCCGCCTCGAGCAGGTAGACGTACGTGCCGCGGATGCCCTGCGCTTTCAGCTGCGCGAGCACCGTCGACTCGAAGGACTCGATGTAGAGCGGCAGCTCGCCGTCGCCCCAACGCTCTGCCCGAAGCTCCGCGGCGATCGCGCCTGCGACGTCGTAGCCGAGGCCCGCGAAGTAGGTCGCGTGCTTGATCTCGAGGACGACCCCGATCTCGCGGCCCTGGTCGAGGGATGCCGCACGCACGATCTCCAGCACATCGCGCAGGCGCAGCGGCGGCTGCGCGCCGTCGAAGCTCGCGCTGCCCGGCCGCAGCAGCGGTAGCCGCTCGCGGCACCGCAGGGTGGCAAGCTCGGCCCAGGTGAAGTCCTCGGTGAACCACCCCGTGTGCGCGGTGCCGTCGATCGTCTTCGTCGCACGGCGGTCGGCGAACTCCGGGTGGTCGGCGACGTTCGTCGTCGAGCCGATCTCGTTCTCGTGGCGGACGACCAGCATCCCGTCGGCGGTGAAGACGACGTCGGGCTCAACGGCATCCACTCCGAGCGCCAGCGCGAGATCGTACGACGAACGGGTGTGCTCGGGTCGGTAGCCCGGCGCGCCACGGTGCCCGATCACGAGCGGATGACGGCGAGGCATGGCTCCAGGCTAGCGAGCGGGCGAGCGCGCGCCGCGCGACGCACAGGCGTTCAAAGCCTGCTCACAGCACGGCCCCTGCCACCACTGCGCACGGTCGGATACGCTGGTATTCCGCAGGCATCCCTCTGCGGCACCCCTCGTATTGGAGAGAGACCACCATGGCCTCGAGCAGCAACCCCGCATTCAGCAACCCCGCCTTTCAGGAGCAGCGGCCCGGGCTGACCCCGCCGGCTGCCCAGACCCAGTTCGGCGCGGCATCCGCGCAGGCCGTCGACGTCGCCGCTCAGGCGCAACTCGAGGGCGCGTTCGCCGCCCCGCCCGCGGGGGCGATCCAGACCGGCCGCATGACGGTCGAGGACACGGTCCTGAAGACCCTCAGCCTGTTCGGCATCCTTCTCGTCACCGCCGTCGTCGGCTGGATCTGGACGATGTCGGGCGTCACCCCCGAGAACCCCGCCGCCGTGAACATGGCCCCGTGGCTCATCGGCGCGCTCGGCGGCTTCGTCCTGTCGATGATCGTGATCTTCACCTCGCGCAAGAAGATCCGCCCCGCGCTGATCTTCGCCTACGCGGCGTTCGAGGGACTGTTCATCGGCGGTATCTCCGCGTTCTTCGAGTTCATGTGGCCCGGAATCGTCGTGCAGGCGACGCTCGCGACCCTGTCGGTCGTCGGCGTGACGCTCGCCCTCTTCGCCAGCGGCAAGGTGCGCGCCTCGGCCAAGGCCACGAAGGTCTTCCTGATCGCGATGATCGGCTACCTTGTGTTCTCGCTCGTCAACGTCGTCATGATGATGTTCGGCGCATTCAGCGGCCCCGACAGCGCCGGACCGTTCGGCATGCGCAGCGAGCCGAGCTTCATCCTGGGCATCCCGTGGGGCGTCATCATCGGCGTCTTCGTCGTGATCATGGCCGCCTACTCGCTGGTGCTCGACTTCGACTCGATCCAGCAGGGCGTGCGCAACGGCGCTCCCCGCCAGTTCGGCTGGCTCGGCGCCTTCGGCATCATGGTCACGGTCGTCTGGCTCTACATCGAGCTGCTCCGCATGATCGCGATCCTGCGCGGCAACAACTGACCCGCCGCGGGGTCACGTACTCCGCAGAATGACGCGAACTCCGCATCCTTTCGGCCGAACGGATGCGGAGTTCGTGCGTTTCTGCGGACTTCGTCGCGCGCGCGGCGAGCGCGGACGACGGATGCCGGGGCGCGCACGCCCCGGCATCCGGTCAGCTCACTCGGGAGGGATCACTCCCACTCGATGGTCCCGGGCGGCTTCGAGGTCACGTCCAGCACGACGCGGTTGACCTCCCGCACCTCGTTGGTGATGCGGTTCGAGATCTTCGACAGCACGTCGTAGGGCAGGCGGGTCCAGTCGGCGGTCATCGCGTCTTCCGACGACACCGGGCGCAGCACGATGGGATGCCCATACGTGCGGCCATCGCCCTGCACACCCACCGAGCGCACGTCGGCCAGCAGCACGACGGGGCACTGCCAGATCTCGCCGTCGAGGCCGGCCTTCGTCAGCTCTTCGCGGGCGATGGCATCGGCATCACGCAGGATCTCGAGGCGGTCAGCGGTGACCTCACCCACGATGCGGATGCCGAGGCCGGGCCCCGGAAAGGGCTGGCGCCCCACGATCGCCTCCGGCAGGCCGAGGTCGCGGCCGATCTGGCGGACCTCGTCTTTGAAGAGCGTGCGCAGCGGCTCGACGAGCTCGAACTGCAGGTCTTCGGGCAGCCCGCCGACGTTGTGGTGGCTCTTGATGTTCGCCGTGCCCGTACCGCCGCCCGACTCGACGACGTCTGGGTAGAGCGTGCCCTGCACGAGGAAGCGCATCGGGTCGCCCTCGGCTGCGGCCTCGGCGATGAGCTCTGCCTGCACCTTCTCGAACGCGCGAATGAACTCACGGCCGATGATCTTGCGCTTCTGCTCGGGGTCGCTGACCCCGGCGAGCGCCTCGAGGAACGTCTCGCGGGCGTCGACCGTGATGAGGCGGACGCCGGTGGATGCCACGTAGTCGTTCTCCACCTGCTCCCGCTCGCCCTTGCGGAGCAGTCCGTGGTCGATGAACACGGCGACGAGCTGGTCGCCGACGGCCTCGTGCACGAGCGCAGTGGAAACCGCCGAGTCGACGCCGCCCGACAGTGCCGACAGCACCCGCCCCGAGCCGATCTGCGCGCGGATGCGTGCGACCTGCTCGGCGATGACGTTGCCGCTGTTCCAGTCGCTGGCGAGCCCCGCGGCCTTGTGCAGGAAGTTCTCGATGACGTCCTGGCCGTAGTCGGAGTGCTTCACCTCGGGGTGCCACTGCACACCGTAGAAGCACTTCTCGGCACTGCCGAAGGCGGCCACGGGCGTCGCGGTGGTGGATGCCAGCACCTCGAAGCCCTCGGGAGCCGCCGACACCTGGTCGCCGTGGCTCATCCAGACGTTCTGCTCGGCCGGCTGACCGCCCAGCAGCACGCCGCCGGAGCCGGCGACCGTGGCATCCGTCGCGCCGTATTCGCGGAGCCCGGTGTTCGCGACCGTGCCGCCGAGCTGCTGGGCCATCACCTGGAAGCCGTAGCAGATGCCGAGCGTGGGCACTCCGAGCTGCAGGATGCCCGGGTCGAGGCTCGGCGCGCCGTCTTCGTAGACCGACGACGGTCCGCCCGAGAGCACGAGGGCCACGGGGTTCTTCGCCGCGACCTCGGCCGCCGTCGCGGTGTGCGGGATGATCTCGCTGTAGACGCCGGCCTCGCGCACGCGTCGCGCGATCAGCTGCGCGTACTGCGCACCGAAATCGACGACGAGGACGGGCCGCTGCGCGGTCTCGGTCTGAGTGGTCACCGGGTGCCTTCCGTGGCGGGGATCGGGGATGCCTCGGCGGCCTCACGCTCGGCGAGGTAGGCCCTCACCTCGCGGCCAACGCGGGCCTCCATGAAGAACGACAGCAACGGCACGATGCCGCCGAGGGCGAGGGTCACGAAGCGCACGAAGCCCCAGCGCATGAGGCTCCACACCCGGAAGCACGCGAACAGGTACACGACATAGAACCAGCCGTGTGCGATCAGGATGCCGAGCGAGAGGTTCACCCCGTCGCCCGTCGACTCATGGCCCGAGCCGGTGTCGATGACGGGCGCAAGCCAGAGGAACCCGCCCGAACCGCCGAGGAAAAGCTCATAGCCGAACAGGTACTTCACGATCATCTCGGTGCACAGCAGCAGCAGCCCGACACCGGTGATGATCGAGGCGATCTGGTAGAACTTCAGCGCTCCGCGGATCGCCGGAAACGTGGCGAGTTTGGGCTGAGGCATGCCCTCGAGTCTAGTCGCCGGGCGCGCCAGGCTCGGCCGTGGCCAGGGCCTCGGCATCCTCGAGCGCCTCGACCTCCTTCTCCCAGGCATCCTTCGCCAAGCGGTACCACATGTAGAAGGCGAAGCCCGCGAAGATCGCCCACTCGACGGCATAGAAGACGTTCAGCCAGTTGACGTTCGAGCCCTCGTCGGGAGCGGGCGAATCGATCGTCGTGAGGCCCGCAGGCAGGGTCTCGCCGCTGTCGGCGAGCAGATACGGCCGATAGACGTTGAGGCCCTCGACGTCATGCCACCAGCCGAGCAGCGCCGCGGGTGACATCCGCGTCATCTCGGTCGCGGCGGCACCCCGCGGGGGCAGCGCCGGGCCCTCGTCGGAGATCAGTCGACCGATGAGTCGGGCGGCGCCTCCGGGGTCGGCGTTGAGGGTGGATGCCGCGGCATCCGCCGCCGCGCGATCGGCCGTCCACCCGACCGCGACCGCGATCGAGGTCGGCTCGGGAATCGCCGTCCCCGAGCCCGCCCCGGTCCCCGAGCCCGCCTCGGTCCCCGAGCCCGCCCCGGGGTCGACCCGCAGCTGCCCCGTGACCCAATACCCTTCGACGCCATCGTTGAAGCGCGACGACACCACGAGGAAGTCCCCGGCGACGAACCGACCCGATACCTCGACGCGCTGGCCGACGAGCGGCTCTGGCAGGTACTCCCCCGGCGCCACGACGTCGGCGATGGGCTTCACCTGCTCAGTGATTCCCGGCGGCGGCGGAGCCGTATCGATCGCCCGCCCGAGCTGCCACTGGCCGAGCCAGGCGAAGAGCGCGGCGACGAGCAGCGCGAAGCCGAGCATGCCGATCCACCACGGCCGCAGCATGACCTCGCGCAGCGTGGGTGGGAAGGCGTCGAGCCGTTTCGACTCGCTGCGCTCGCTCAACGACCGGGGAGCGGTCCCCGAGCTTGTCGAGGGGTCGTCGGACATCAGTTCGCGGCGTACGGCGCGACGACGACCTCGACGCGCTGGAACTCCTTGAGATCCGAGTAGCCCGTCGTGGCCATCGACTTCTTGAGCGCGCCGATGAGGTTCGCCGTGCCGTCGGCGACCGGCGCCGGTCCGTACAGGATCTGCTCGAGCGGACCCACCTGACCGACCTCGACGCGGTGGCCGCGCGGCAGCTTCGAGTGGTGCGCCTCGGGGCCCCAGTGGTAGCCGAGGCCGGGTGCGTCGGTCGCGCGCGCGAGCGCGACGCCCAGCATCACGGCATCCGCCCCCATCGCGAGCGCCTTGACGATGTCGCCCGACGTGCCGACCCCGCCGTCGGCGATCACGTGCACGTAGCGTCCGCCCGATTCGTCGAGGTAGTCGCGGCGCGCGCCGGCGACGTCGGCGACCGCCGTCGCCATCGGGGCGTGCACGCCCAGGGTCACGCGCGTCGTCGACGCCGCTCCCCCGCCGAAGCCGACGAGCACTCCCGCCGCGCCCGTGCGCATGAGGTGCAGGGCGGCCGTGTACGTCGAGGCGCCGCCGACGATGACGGGCACGTCGAGGTCGTAGATGAACTTCTTGAGGTTGAGCGGCGCGACATCCGACGACACGTGCTCGGCCGACACGGTCGTGCCGCGGATGACGAACAGATCGACACCGGCGGCGACCACCGTCTCGTACAGCTCCTGCGTGCGCTGGGGTGTGAGCGCACCGGCGACCGTGACGCCTCCGGCGCGGATCTCGGCGAGGCGGTCGCGCACGAGCTCGGGCTTGATCGGTGCCGAGTACAGCTCCTGCATGCGGCGGGTCGCCTCGGCCGCGGGCATCGACGCGATCTCGGCGAGCAGCGGCGCCGGGTTGTCGTAGCGCGTCCACACGCCCTCGAGATCGAGCACGCCGAGGCCGCCGAGCTGGCCGAGCATGATGGCGGTGGTGGGGCTCATCACCGAGTCCATGGGCGCTCCGAGCACGGGGATGCCGAAGCCGAAGGCGTCGATCGACCAGGCCGTGGAGACGTCTTCGGGGTTGCGGGTGCGGCGCGAGGGCACCACCGCGATGTCGTCGAACGCGTAGGCCCGGCGGGCGCGCTTGGCGCGGCCGAGTTCGATCTCCATGGTCACCGTCTCAGCCTACCCGCCCGCCTCAGACCGGCCCTGCTCGCGGCCCCGGAAGAGGCCCAGCAGCAGCCGCGGCAGGATCCCGTTCAGGGAGAAGGCGAGGAACGCCCACGGACCCCACCAGGGCGAGAGGGCGACCGCGATCGCGGCGCAGATGACCGCCGAGATGCCGCCGGCGCTGCTCGCTGCTCGCCGCGCATAGGCCTCGGGTGTCATCAAGTGCCCACTGCGCGCAGCCGCCCACCGCCACGAGAGGTGGCCGAAGAGCGCGACGAAGAAGAAGTCGAGGGGCAGCAGAACCCGCCCCGGCACGAAGTCGGAGTACTTCGACGTGAGCGCGGTGGTGAACGGGATCAGCACGACGAACAGCAGGCGCGCATTGTTGAGCCAGAGCAGCGTGCCATCGACCGCGCGGATGTCGCGGAACTGGCGCAGGTGGATGACCCACATACCGCTGAGCAGCGCGAAACTGACGACGAACGAGGTGATGTTCGGCCACAGCGTCGCGAGTGCGGTCCACAGCTGCGCGTTCGAGGCCACGGTGCCGAACGAGTCGCTCGTGAGATCGAGGACGAGCAGGGTCGCCGCGATCGCGAAGACGCCATCGGTGTAGGCCTCGACCCGGGTCGTGCCGAGGGAGGTGCGGTCCTTCGCGCTCACATGTTCAGGCTAGCGGCCGCATCGCAGGCCGTCCGCGCCGTCACGCTTCGCTCCCGATCGGCGCGGTCACGCGGGTGGCGTCGCGCGCGACGAACCCCGCAGATTCGCACTAACTCCGCACCCGAGCTGGCGGGAGGGTGCGGAGTTAGCGTCATCGTGCGGAGTTGATGTGCAGTCCCGCAGCGAGTGCACGGCGGACGGTGCGTACGGTCGCCTCCCGGTCGTGCACGACCTGTGCATAGGAGAACCGCAGCACCGTATAGCCGCGCAGCCGTAGCTCGGCATCATGCGCGAGGTCTTTTCCTCGCTGGGCCGCACTGGAGTGGTGCGCCCATCCGTCGATCTGAATGACGAGCCAGCGCCCGACGAGAATGTCGACCGGCCTGTTCGCCAGGACGACCTGTTGTCGCACCTGCACGTGTAGTCGGCGCAGCGGCACGCACAGCAGCACCTCGAGTCCCGAGTCGGCAAGCCCGTTCACGCCGGCGGCAAGCTCCCGCGCGCGCGGTGAACCCCATCGGACCTTGCGTAGCGCCTCCGGGGCGAGACCTTCGACACGTGAAGCCGTCTCCCAGAGCACAAGGGCCGTGCCCGGCGGCTGACACAGTGCGATGTGCGCGAGGGCATCCTCGACGCTCGCGACGAGCGAGGTTCCGACCGGCGCGATCGGACGCGTCCAATGCGACACCCCGGGCCACGACGGGTCGAGACGCGGACCAGTGCTGCCCGGGGGAAAGTGCAGGTGCAGCTCGGTGCCGACCCCCTCGGGCATCCACCATCCCCGCTCTCTGGCGAAAGTGGTGCAGGTCAGGCGCCCGCCCAGCCGCGCGGCTTCGCGGAGGTCGTGCGGCGCGGATTCCGAGACGAACCAGGCACGTCGGAACACATCCACACCGCCCAGCCGCACCGCCGCCCTCAGCTGGACATCCGTGTACCCCTCAGAGTGGAGCTCGGAGCGATGTGCGGCGGATTCACCGAGACGTTCGTGCAGAGGAATGAGCAGCATGCTGGCATCCTGTGCGCGATGGCGATCGCACGCGGTGGAATGACGCACATCGGAGGACAACATCTCGATGCACGCCGATGGGGAGGAGGCGACGAACTCCGCAGAATTTGACGAACTCCGCACCATCTTGAACGACAAGTGCGGAGTTCGTGGATGCCTGCGGAGTTCGCCGCCCGGCCTGCGGCCTGCGGCCTACTTCTTGTAGTTCGGGGCCTCGACCACGATCTGCACGTCGTGCGGGTGGCTCTCTTTGAGCCCCGCGGCCGTGATGCGCACGAACTTGCCGCGCGCCTTGAGCTCGTCGATCGTGCGCGCGCCGACGTAGAACATCGACTGGCGAAGCCCGCCGACCAGCTGGTACGCCACGGCCGAGACCGGGCCGCGGTACGCGACCTGACCCTCGATGCCCTCGGGGATGAGCTTGTCGTCCGAGGGGATGTCGGCCTGGAAGTAGCGGTCCTTGGAGTACGAGGTCTTCTTGCCGCGCGTCTGCATCGCACCGAGCGATCCCATGCCGCGGTAGAGCTTGAACTGCTTGCCGCCCTGGAAGACGATCTCGCCCGGCGACTCGTCGGTGCCGGCGAGCAGCGACCCGAGCATCACGCTGTCGGCGCCCGCGACGAGCGCCTTCGCGATGTCGCCGGAGTACTGCAGGCCGCCGTCGGCGATGATCGGGATGCCTGCCTCGCGCGCGGCCTGATACGCCTCCCAGATCGCGGTGATCTGCGGCACGCCGACGCCCGCCACGATGCGCGTCGTGCAGATCGACCCCGGCCCGACGCCGACCTTCACGGCATCCACACCTGCATCGATCAGCGCCTGGGCGCCCTCACGCGTCGCGACGTTTCCACCGATCACGTCGATGTGCGCGAACGACTCGTCGGACTTGAGGCGTGTCACCATCTCGATGACGCCCTGCGACTGGCCGTTCGCGGTGTCGACGACGATGACGTCGACGCCGGCGTCGCGCAGCGCCTCGGCGCGCTCCCAGGCATCGCCGAAGAAGCCGATCGCGGCGCCGACCCGCAGGCGGCCGTGCTCGTCCTTGGTGGCGAGCGGATACTTCTCGCTCTTGTCGAAGTCCTTGATGGTGATGAGGCCCGCGAGCATGCCGTCATCGTCGATGAGGGGCAGCTTCTCGACCCGGTGCTGCGCGAACAGCGCGATGACCTCGTTCGCGCCGATGCCCACGCGACCCGTGACGAGACCGTCGGTCGTCATCACGTCGCGCACCTTGGTGGTCTGACGCTCGAAGCCCGAGACGAAGCGCATGTCGCGGTTGGTGATGATGCCCACGAGGCGACCGTCGTCGTCGATGACCGGCAGCCCCGAGATGCGGTACTGCGCGCAGAGCGCGTCGACCTCTTCGATCGTGGCATCGGGCGTCGTCGTGATCGGGTCGGTGATCATGCCCGACTCGCTGCGCTTGACCCGATCGACCATCGCGGCCTGGTCGGCGATCGACAGGTTCCGGTGCACGATGCCCAGCCCGCCCTCGCGGGCCATGGCGATCGCCATCCGCGCCTCGCTGACCGTGTCCATCGCGGCCGACAGCAGCGGTGTGGCGACCGTGATGCGGCGTGTCACCCGCGACGACGTGTCGGCCTCAGAGGGGATCACGTCGGTGTGCCCCGGCAGAAGCAGCACATCGTCGTACGTCAATCCGACGAAGCCGAACGGGTCGTTGTCTTCCACGTGCTCTCCCTGCTGCAAGGCGCCCCTCTGCGGGTGTACTCAATTCTAAGTCGCGCGCGCGTGCATTCATTCCGCGTCGCAGCGCAAGGGCAGGGCTTCCGACCCGCCGGAAACAAGCGACAGGTAGGCGGAAACAAATCCGACACATTACGCTCGTACCGTCGTTGATCAATGTCGATGCGACCGCATCACCCGATTGGTGCGCCGGACTGGAGGATCTCTTGAGACCCACGACCGTCACCGCGCGGAATCCACTGAGGTGGATCGTGCTCACGCTGGGCGCGTTCGCCGCCGCCGCCGCGTTGCTGCTCAGCAGCGCCGGAGCCGCGCTCGCCGCCGCACCCGATACCCCGGGTGGCGACCAAGAGAAGACGGCCTTCTACTTCGGCGGCGTCATCACGAACGCGGACCAGCCCGTGCCCGACGTCACCGTGAGCGTGAAGGGCAACGGCTTCGACGCGGAGACTGTGACGGATGCCGACGGCAAATGGCGTCTGTACGTGCCCGAGAAGGCGAAGTACACCCTCGTGATCGACGAGAAGACCCTGCCCGAGGGCGTCATCGTCGACCCGACGCAGCTGCCCGAGGGTCTGCAGCCGAAGCAGGGCACGACGGGTGAATTCGAGGTCGAGTTCGGTCTCACGAACACCAAGATCGTGAACCTCTTCCTCGGCGCCGGTGAGCGCGTCACCCAGTCGTTCGTCGACCAGTTGGCGGTGCGCCTGGTCAACGGTCTCAACTTCGGACTCCTCCTCGCCCTCGCCTCGATGGGGGCGGCGCTGATCTACGGCACGACGGGCCTCTCGAACTTCGCGCACGGCGAGATGGTCACCTGGGGCGCCCTCGTCGCCCTCGTCTTCAGCACCTTCTGGCAGCTGCCGCTGTGGATCGGCCTGACGGCGGCCGTCCTCGGCGGAGCGGCCCTCGGCCTTGCGCTCGATGCGGGTCTCTGGCGCCCCCTGCGAAGGCGTGGCCTCGGCGTCGTTCAGCTCATGATCGTGAGCATCGGCCTGTCGCTGGCCCTGCGGTACCTCTACCAGTACTTCATCGGCGGCGCGACCTATCAGCTGGCCGGGTCCAGCCCCGCACCCTTCAACTGGGGGCCGATCTCGCTGTCGTACATCGACCTGATCAGCATGGGCGTGAGCATCGCCGTCATCCTCGGTGTCGCGTACTTCCTGCTGCGCACCCGCATCGGCAAGGCGACGCGCGCCATCTCCGACAACCCGCAGCTGGCTTCGGCGTCGGGCATCAACGTCGATCGGGTCATCCGCATCGTCTGGGTGATCGCGGGAACGCTCGCCGCGATCTCCGGCGTGCTGTGGGCCTACTTCCGCCCCGGTGTCAGCTGGAACATGGGCACGCAGATCCTGCTGCTGATCTTCGCGGCGATCACCCTCGGCGGCCTCGGCACCGCGTTCGGCGCCCTGCTGGGTTCGCTGATCGTGGGGGTCGTCGTCGAGGTGTCGACGCTGTGGATCCCGTCCGATCTCAAGTACGCCGGCGCGCTGGTCGTGCTGATCCTCATCTTGCTGGTGCGACCGCAGGGTCTGCTCGGTCGTAAAGAAAGGCTCGGGTGACCACGATGGATTGGGGCGCAATTCTCTCCAACACGCTCAGCTATCTGCTGAGCCCCGTCACGATCGCGTATGCGCTCGCGGCGACCGGACTCGCCGTGCACTTCGGCTACGCGGGTCTGCTCAACTTCGGTATGGCCGGCTTCATGGCGCTCGGCGCCTACGGATACGCCATCTCGGTCCTCACCTTCGGCTTCCCGTGGTGGCTCGCCATGATGGTGGGGCTCGTTCTCGCGGCCGTGTTCGCCTTCATCCTGGGCATCCCGACTCTGCGCTTGCGCGCCGACTATCTCGCGATCGTGACCATCGCTGCGGCAGAGATCATCCGCCTGCTGTTCACGACGCAGATCTTCGACGACTGGACGAACTCGGCCGACGGCCTCGGCAACTACAACGGCAGCTTCCAGTCATCCAACCCGTTCCCGTCGCTGCCGAGCGGCGAGAAATACGGGTGGGGCCCGTGGCAGTTCACGGCCGCGCAGCTCTGGGTCGTGGTGTTCGGCCTGGTCCTGCTGGCGCTGTCGATCTTCGTGGTCTGGGCGCTCATGCGCAGCCCGTGGGGCCGCGTGCTCAAGGGCATCCGTGAAGACGAGGATGCCGTGCGCTCGCTCGGCAAGAACGTCTTCGCCTACAAGATGCAGGCCCTCGTCGTCGGTGGTGTGATCGGCGCCCTCGGCGGCATCGTCTACGTGCTGCCGTCGGCGGTGATCCCGTCGAGCTACACGACGGCACTGACCTTCTTCCTGTGGACGATCCTGCTGCTCGGCGGCGCGTCGACCATCTTCGGCCCGAGCCTGGGCGCCGTGCTGTTCTGGATGGTGCTGGCCCTGCTCGGCAACCTGCTGCCGCAGATGGCGAAAGCCGGTTGGCTGCCGATGACCGACATCCAGGCGGGCACGCTGCGCTACATCCTCGTGGGCGTCGCGCTCATGCTCCTCGTGATCTTCAGGCCGCAGGGCATCCTCGGCGACAAGAGGGAGATGACCTTTGTCAAGTGATCAGAACCCCACCGGCGCTACGCCCGTGACGACGCCGACGGGCAGCATCCCGCGGCCGAAGGCGACCGGACTCGCGAAGGGGCCGGGCGCGCCCGGCGTCGCGAAGACCGACCCCATCATGGTCGTCGACGGCGTCACCCGCCGCTTCGGCGGGCTGACGGCGGTCGACGTGGAACACCTCGAGATCCCGCGGGGCGCCATCACGGCGCTCATCGGGCCGAACGGGGCCGGCAAGACGACCCTGTTCAACCTGCTCTGCGGATTCGACAAGCCCAACACGGGCACGTGGACCTACGACGGGCAGAGCCTGGCCGGCATCCCCGCCTTCAAGGTGGCGCGGATGGGTCAGGTGCGCACGTTCCAGCTGACGAAGGCGCTCTCGCTGCTGACGGTGCTCGAGAACATGAAGCTCGGCGCGCCGAAGCAGCGCGGTGAGAAGTTCTGGCAGGCGTTCGTTCCGGCCGTCTGGCGGGGCCAGGAGGCGGAGAACGAAGTGAAGGCGCGCGGCCTGCTCGAGCGCTTCAAGCTGGATGCCAAGGAGAAGGACTTCGCCGCGGCGCTCTCGGGCGGCCAGCGGAAGCTGCTCGAGATGGCGCGTGCCCTCATGAGCGACCCGAACCTCGTCATGCTCGACGAGCCGATGGCCGGGGTGAATCCGGCGCTGACGCAGTCGCTGCTCGATCACATCCTCGACCTCAAGGATCTGGGTGTGACGGTGCTCTTCGTCGAGCACGACATGCACATGGTCCGCCACATCGCCGACTGGGTCGTCGTCATGGCGGAGGGCAAGGTGGTGGCCGAGGGCCCGCCCGACACCGTGATGGAGGACCAGGCCGTCATCGACGCGTACCTGGGCAGCCACCAGGACGTCGACCTCGGCGTCCTCACGGGGCGCGTGTCGGGCGAACTCGACGAGTCGGCGCAGCAGCTGCTCGAAGAGATCCGCGAGAACGAGGCGGCGGCCGTGGCCGACGCCGAAGAGGAGACCAAGTGAGCACTCCCACGACAGGCCTGATGCCCACGTCGGGTCCCTCGACGGCCGAGGTCGTCGTCGAGGTCAAGGATCTCGACGCCGGATACCTGCCGGGCATCAACATCATCAACAAGGCGAACCTCGTCGCGCGCAAGGGCGAGCTCATCGGCATCATCGGCCCGAACGGCGCCGGCAAGTCGACCCTGCTGAAGTCGATCTTCGGCCTCGTCAAGGTGCGCGGCGGGGACATCACACTGAACGGCGAGTCGATCGTCGGCCTCAAAGCCGACAAGCTCGTCGACCGTGGCGTCGCGTTCGTGCCGCAGAACAACAACGTGTTCCCCTCGCTCTCGATCGAAGAGAACCTGCAGATGGGGCTCTACCAGAACCCCAAGATCTACGCCGAGCGCCTCGAGTTCGTCACCGGGATCTTCGCCGAGCTGGGCAAGCGCCTCAAGCAGCGCGCCGGATCGCTCTCGGGCGGCGAGCGCCAGATGGTCGCGATGAGCCGGGCGCTCATGATGGACCCGTCCGTCCTGCTGCTCGACGAGCCATCGGCGGGTCTGTCGCCGGTGCGCCAGGACGACGCGTTCATCCGCGTCTCCGACATCAACAAGGCGGGCGTCACGACCATCATGGTCGAGCAGAACGCCCGCCGTTGCCTGCAGATCTGCGACCGCGGCTACGTGCTCGACCAGGGCCGCGACGCTCATGAGGGCACCGGCCGCGAGCTGCTGAACGACCCGCAGGTCATCGGCCTGTACCTCGGCACGCTGGGCGAGGACGAGAAGCACTGACCTCTCACGACGAAGAGGGGGTGGGATGCCTGGCATCCCACCCCCTCTTCACGTGTACGCGAGCCCGTCCCCGGCTGCTCCTCCCACCGGCAACGGGAAAGGGCCCCGGATCGCTCCGGGGCCCTTTCTGCGCGAGAGACGCTTAGCGGGTCTCGATGCGCGTGTAGTTGTTGTCGGCGCCGTACTGGAAGATGCCGATCGACGCCTCGGTCGGGTCGCCTGCATCGTCGAACGTGACGGGACCGGAGTACCCGTCGTAGTCCGCGACACCGCCCTCGTTGATGATGTCGGCGCAATCCGAGTACGAGGTGCACTTCTCACCGTCGCCCGAACCGCCCGAGACCTCCTGCAGCTTCGTCGCCATGTCGGCGCCGGTGGTGCCACCGGATGCCAGCGCGGCCAGCGCGAGCAGGACGACCGCGTCGTACGACTCAGCGGAGTACGAGTAGTCCTCGAGCGGGGGGTTGCCCGCAGCGGTCCACGAGTCGTTCAGGCGCTTCTGGAAGTCTTCCGCAAGCTCCGGCCCGGGGATGGTTCCCTTGGCGCCCTCGAGCGACACGGGCATGGTGGCTCCGAAGTTCTTCGTGTTTCCGTCGACCAGGTAGAAGTTCTTCGCGTCGGCGCCGGCGTTGACCAGCAGCGGCGCGATCGTGTTGATCTGGTCGAACGTGATGAGCACGATCGCATCGGGCTTGGAAGCCATGATGGTCGAGACCTGCGCGTCGAACGAGCTGTCGCCGTCGTTGTAGGACGCCTCGGCGACGACCTTTCCTCCGGTGCCCTCGAAGACCTGCTTGACGACACCGAACAGACCGGTGCCGTAGGCGTCGTTCTGGTAGATGATGCCGATGTTCTTGTGGCCGTCCTCGGCGACCAGGTTGCCGAGCACCTCACCCTGGAGCAGGTCGCTCGGAGCGGTGCGCCAGTAGAGGTTGTTGTCATCCCAGTCCGTGAAGTCGGGCGAGGTGTTGGCGGGCGAGAACGTGATGATGCCCGCGTCGACGTTCGAGTCGAGGAAGAGCTTGGTCACGCCCGATGCCGCGGCACCGATCATCGCCGACACGCCGGCGCTCTGCAGCTTCGGGACGGTCGTCTCGAAGGCCTTGTTGTCGGCGTCGCCCGAGTCACCCGAGGTGAAGTCGATCGTGACGCCCTTCTTCGCCTTGTTGATCTCGTCAACGGCGAGCTGGACACCCGCCTCCTCGGGCGGGCCGAGGAAGGCGAGGCTTCCGGTCTGGGGCAGCACGCTGCCGATCTTGAGGGTCAGGTCCTCGGCCGGTGCCTTGCTGGTGGTGGCCGGGCTTCCGCTACCGGCACAGCCGGCGAGAAGGACGGCGCTGACCGCCGTGATGGCGATGGCGCCGACAAGCTTGCCGGCTCCTGAACGCGTGAAGACGCTCATGTTGCTCCTTGCTGTGAGTGAACACGGGGCGACCTCGGGGTGCCTCCCCAGTGGGTCAAACCTAACCGGGGCATGGACGCGCAAATGTTGCAATGCGTTAACGGTGTGTCACAGCTCGATCACGGTGCGATAACGGTTGCCGCATTCACACCAGATCGGCGACGTCGGGGGCTGCGGAAGACCGCCCGCGGCGCGCGGAAACGAGGCTGTCGACCGTCAGGACGATCAGGGCGAGCCACACGAGGCCGAAGCCGATCCACCGCCCGATCGGCATGGGCTCACCCATGAACCACCAGCCGGTGAGGAACTGCATGATCGGCGCGACGAACTGCAGCAGGCCGATGATCGTGAGCGGCGCGCGGCGCGCACCGGCGGCGAACAAGAGCAGCGGCACCGCGGTGACGACGCCCGCGAGCGTCAGCAGCGCCGCATGACCGGCGCCTGCGGTGCCGATCGTGAGTCCCGCCGTCATCCCGACGACGACGAGCTGCACGGCGGCGATGGGCGCGAGCCAGAGCGACTCGAGCGTGAGCCCGCTGATGGCATCCACCTCGGGCCCGATCTGCTTCTTCACGAGGCCGTAGGTGCCGAAGGATGCCGCGAGCGTCAGCGCCATCCACGGGAACGAGCCGTACCCGACGATGATCACGGCGACGGCGAGCGCTGCGATGCCGATCGCGATCCACTGCGCGGTGCGCAGCCGCTCGTGCAGCACGAGCACCCCGAGCAGCACCGTCACGATCGGGTTGATGAAGTAGCCGAGGCTGCCCTCGATCACGTGACCGGTCAGGGTCGAGATGAGGAAGACCTGCCAGTTCACGTAGATGAGCAGGCCGGCGATGATCGTCCAGAAGACGAGCCGGCGATTGCGCAGGATCGCGAAGAGCTTCTGCCACGTGCGCGTGACCGTCAGCAGGATGGCGCAGAACAGCAGCGAGAAGAGGATGCGCCACGAGACGACCTCCCACGGGCCGGTGGGCGCGAGCGTCAGGAAGTAGAGCGGCATGAACCCCCAGAGGAAGTACGCGACGAAGGCGTACACGCCGCCGAGGCGCTCTTCTGCTCGCGGGTCGCGGGGTGTCATGAGTCCAACACTAGAACGGTCCTGACATCGCCGAGCGCACGGTGACGTGTGGCATCCTGCCGTTCATCGATCTTCCCCTGCCAGAATGCACGAAGCCCCCGGCGAACCGGGGGCTTCGTGGAAAGCGGTGCAGCGCGGGTCAGCGGACGACGACAGCCAGCACGTCGCGGGCCGACAGCACGAGGTACTCGTCGGCGCCGAACTTGATCTCGGTGCCGCCGTACTTGCTGTAGAGAACGCGGTCGCCGACGGCGACGTCGAGCGGAACCCGGTTGCCGTTGTCGTCGATGCGACCCGGTCCGACGGCGACGACCTCGCCCTCCTGGGGCTTCTCCTTGGCGGTGTCAGGGATGACCAGACCGCTCGCGGTGGTCTGCTCTGCCTCGACCTGCTGGATGACGATGCGGTCTTCGAGCGGCTTGATGGAAACCGACACGGTTTACCTCTTTCTCACTTGGCGTACAGCTAAGACTCGATCACACTCGGTTAGCACCCGAAGGGGTGGAGTGCTAACGGCAAGTCTAGAGCGCCGTTGGCACTCGTGCAACGCGAGTGCCAATCTGGCCGCGCAGATCCCGACGCATAGGCTGGGCGCATGGATCTCGCCGAGCTGACCGCCCTGCTCACGCCCGACGGGCTGCGGCTCGTCGACGAGCTCGGCGCGATCGACTCGGCCGACGACGTCGCCCGCGCGGTGTCGCGGCTGCGCGCCGCCGGCCACTCCCCCGACCTCGTCTCGGCTGCCGTCGGGCAGGCGCGGCTGCGCACTCGCGCCCGCGCGAAGTTCGGCGAGTTCGCGGGGCGCATGCTGTTCACCCGAGCGGGGCTCGAGCAGGCGACCCGCCTCGAGGTCGCCGCGCGGCACGCGGGCAGGTTTCGCGACGCGGGCATCCGGCGGGTCGCCGACCTCGGCTGCGGCATCGGGGGCGACGCCCTCGCGTTCGCCGGGATCGGTCTCGACGTGCTGGCGGTCGACGTCGACGAGGTGACCGCGGCACTCGCCGCCTACAACCTCGCGCCCTTCGGCGACGCCGCGACGGTGCGCCACGGCCGCGCCGAAGACGCGGATCTCACGGGAGTGGATGCCGTGTGGCTCGACCCTGCGCGCCGCACGGCCGGGCACAGCGAGACCTCGCGCGTGGGCGCGGGCGACTGGTCGCCGCCGCTCGACTGGGTCTTCGGCCTCGCCGGGCGCCTGCCGGCCGGCATCAAGCTGGGCCCCGCGTTCGATCGCACCCTCATCCCCGCCGACGCTGAGGCGCAGTGGATCTCGGTCGACGGCTCGACCATCGAGCTCGTGGTCTGGACAGGCGCGCTGGCGCGCGCGGGGGTGCGGCGCGCGGCGCTCGTGATCCGCGGCGGCGCGGCCGCCGAGCTCACCGCGGCGGAAGATGCCGAGGACGCCCCGGCTCGCCCGTTGGGTGCCTACCTGCACGAGCCCGAGGGGGCGATCATCCGGGCACGGCTGATCGGCGAGGTGGCACGCACGCTCGGCGCCGGAATGCTCGACGAGAAGATCGCCTACCTGACGTCGGACGAGCAGGCATCCAGCCCCTTCGTCCAGAGCTTCCGCGTGCGCGAGCAGCTGCCGAACGATCTGAAGGCACTGGGGCGGGCGCTGCGCGAGCGGGGCATCGGGACGCTCGAGATCAAGAAGCGGGGGGTCGATCTCGACCCCGCCGTTCTGCGTACGAAGCTGAAGCTGCGCGGAAGCGAGCGCGCGACCCTGTTCGTGACGCGCGTGGGCGACGCCCGGGTGACGCTGCTCGCCGACCGCGTGTGAGACGACAAGGCCCCGCACAGTGACAGAACCAGACCTCATCGACTCGTCGAAGCCTCGCGCGGGTGCACGGGTCATCGCTCTCAAAGTGCTCATCCATTGACCACCTCCAGCCGCGCGAGATGGTGGACGCTTGATCCGATCGGGTCAGCCGTCGGGCTGGTGTTCGCCATCCTGTCCGTGACCCCGTCGCTGCTGCCACGGCCCACCATCCTGCAGGCTGTTCTCGCGGCCGTCGCGTTCGGCATCGGGTATCTGCTGGGCGCCACGATCTGGGCGATCATCCGCACTGTCGCAGGGAGGCGCGGCACCTTTCCGCGCCTCGGGCCGACCTCGCGGGCCGCGCGAACCTGGTGGCTCGTGTATGCCGGAGCCTGGCTTGTGGCCGTGGGCGCGCTTTCCGCCTTGTCGGTGGTGTGGCAGAACGAGGTACGGCGCCTCGTGAGCATGCCGCCCCTCGACGGCGCGAACGTCGTCGGCTTCGCGATCGCGTTCGTCCCCGTCGCGGCGCTGGTGCTTCTGTGCGGGAAGGCGGTTCGCGGGGTGCATTCGCGCCTGCGCCGGCGCATGAGCGCGGCGCTCGCGACCGTGCTGTCGGCGGTCGTCGTCGCAGGCGTCGCTGCAGGACTCGTGTTCGCCGCGCTCGCCGTCGTCGACCGCGTCTACTTCGACCGCAATCGGCTGCCGGACGCCGGCGTTCACCAGCCCAGCTCGTCGTTCCGTTCGGCGGGACCCGGATCAGCCATCTCGTGGGAATCGCTGGGGCGGCACGGAGCAGCGTTCGTCGGCGGCGGGCCGACCGCCGCAGAGATCACCGAACTCACCGGCCGCGAGGCGACCGAGCCGATCCGCGTCTATGCCGGGCTCGAGTCGGCACCCACGCTCGCCGAGCGCACGCGGCTCGTCGTCGACGAGCTGGAACGCACGGGCGCATTCGATCGCTCTGTGCTCGTCGTCGCGACGACCACCGGTTCCGGCTGGCTCGAACCGCAGACGATGGACGCGATCGAGTACCTGCACGGCGGAGACACCGCGATCGCCGCGATGCAGTACGCCTACACGCCGAGCTGGGTGTCGTTCGTCTTCGACCCCGACGCTCCCGTCGAGGCTGCCCGAGCGCTGTTCAGCGCTGTCGAAGCGAAGGTGGATTCCCTTCCCGCCGACAAGAGGCCGATACTCCTCTCGTACGGGCTCAGCCTCGGCGCACACGGCAGCCAGGCGGTGTTCACCGATCTCTCAGACCTGCGTGCGCGCACGGACGGCGCACTGTTCGTCGGCAGCCCGAACGGCTCTCCGCTCTGGCGCAGCCTGCAGGCGGCGCGCGACGAGGGCAGCCCCGCCTGGCAGCCCGTGCTCGACGCCGGCCGCGAGGTTCGCTGGATGTCACGCGCCGACGACGAGTCGTTGCTCGCCGGACCCTGGGAGAAACCGCGCGCGCTCTATCTGCAGCACGCGACCGATCCGGTCACGTGGCTTTCTCCGGAACTGCTGTGGCGCTCGCCGGACTGGCTCGCCGACGATCAGCGCAGCCCCGACATCAGCCCGTCGATGCGCTGGATCCCGATCGTCACCGCACTGCAGGTCACCGTCGACATGCTCGTCGGCGAGGCCGTGCCCGCCTCGTACGGCCACAACTACGGCGACGTCGTGCTCACCGCCTGGCAGCAGGTGGCCCCGACCGACGGCATCGACGATGCCGCGTTGCAACGGATCCAAGCCACGCTCGAGAGCTACTCGGAGATACCGCGCCACGAGCAGTAGCCGGGCGGCGCGTCGGGCGGCGGCCCGGGCGCTCAGCCGAAGAGCGGACCCTGCGTCGAGGCCCACCAGAGCCAGCCGGCGCTGTACAGCACCGAGACGACGCTGAGGCACAGGGCCCACACGGCGACCTCCCGACTCTCCCACGGGCGGCGCAGGGCGACGATCGCGAGGCCTGTTCCGACCAGCCCGATCAGGAAGCCCCAGCCGACGAGGAACGAGACGATGAGACCGAGGATGCCGAAGGTCAGCCCCCACGGCGCGCTGCGCGGAAGGGGGACGGCGCTCTGCGAGCCAGGGTCGGGCGACCACTCGGGTTCGGTATGCACGGCCGCGATGATCGGGACGGGTTCCGTCAGCTCGCGCCGGAAGCCGCCGCGGTGCGCGCCGGGGAGCGACGCCGTCGCCGTCGCGGCGACGTCGTCAGACGGGGCCTCGGTGCGCGATGCGACCACCGCCGCGGGCGGGGTCGCGTCGGGCGGGATCGCGTCGGGCGGGGTTGCGCGCGGCTGCGCAGGCATCCGTTCGTCGGTCATGCGCCCTCCGCGATCTGGATCTCGGTCACCGGCAGGGTCGAGTCGGCGCCGAACTCCAGGGTCGAGGGGCGACGCCCGTGCGCGATCAGCTGCGCGGCGAGCGCCGCGATCATCGCGCCGTTGTCGGTGCACAGGCTCAGCGGCGGGATGCGCACGGCGACGCCCGCCGCAGCGGCACGCTCGAGGGCGACGTCGCGCAGGCGGCGATTGGCGATCACGCCGCCGCCGAGCAGCAGGCGCGGCACGTCATGGCGGGTGCAGGCATCCAGCGCCTTCGTCACGAGCACGTCGACGACCGCTTCGCGGAACGACGCCGCGACGTCGGCCGTGTCGACGTCGGCGCCGGATGCCTCGGCCTGCTCGATCCAGCGGGCGACGGCGGTCTTCAGACCCGAGAACGAGAAGTCGTAGCGATGCTCCGCCAGGTCGGACGCCCGCGACAGCCCCCGCGGGAAGCGGATGGCCTGCGGGTCGCCGGTCGCCGCGGCCCGGTCGATCTCGGGACCGCCCGGGTAGGGCAGCCCGAGGATGCGCGCGATCTTGTCGAACGCCTCACCCGCCGCATCGTCGAGGGTCTCACCGAGCAGCTCGACGTCCGAGACGAGATCGCGCACGAGCAGCAGCGACGTGTGGCCGCCACTGACGAGCAGGGCGATCGTGGGGTACTCGACCTCGTCGCCGGTCAGGATGTCGGCCGCGATGTGGCCGACGAGATGGTTCACGGCGTAAAGCGGCTTGTCGAGGCTCACCGCGAGCGCCTTCGCGGCGCCGACGCCGACCATGAGGGCTCCGGCCAGGCCCGGGCCGCTCGTCACGGCGATCGCGTCGAGCTCGTCCAGCGTGATGCCCGCCTCGGCCACGGCGGCCTCGATCGTCGGCTGCAGCGCCTCGAGGTGCGCCCGTGCGGCGACCTCGGGGACGACCCCACCGTAGCGGGCGTGCTCGTCCATCGAGCTCGCGATCGTGTTGCTGAGCAGGGTGCGCCCGCGCACGATGCCGATGCCCGTCTCGTCGCAGCTCGTCTCGATGCCGAGGACGAGCGGTTCTGCGGCGCTCATCGGCCGACTCCGTGCGAAAAGCAGGGCCGATCGGCCTCTGCGGCGGCCGGCGACGCGGCGGCGTTCAATGCGCCCTGCCTTTGCGACGCGTTCACGTGCACGCCCCCGCTTCTTCCGGCCGACCGGATCGGGCTGCGGCCCATGACCGCACGTCGAGCTGCATGACGATCGCGTCGACGCCGTCGGCCGCGTAGTAGTTCGCGCGCCGGCCGATCTCGCGGAAGCCCTCGGAGAGGTACAGCTGCTGTGCGACCGGGTTGTCGGCACGCACGTCGAGGAAGACCGTGCGGACATCGCGGCGGGATGCCTCGTCGAGCAGCGCCGTCAGCAGCGCGCGGCCGGTGCCGCGCCCCCGCGCCGACTCGGCGAGCGCGATCGTCTGGATGTCGCCGTCGTTCGCCCGCGCGGGGGCGCGGAGCCCCGCATACCCCTCGATCGGGCCCGCCCCGACCGGGACCACGACGACATAGTGCGTGTGCGGCGAGGCGAGCTCTTCGGCCATCATCGCGGCGCTCCAGGCATCGGAGGGGAACGCGGCGTGCTCGATCGCCATGATGGCGTCGAGGTCGGCGGGCGTCGCGACGCGGATCGTGCTCACGCGCCCACCGCCTTGCGCGGGGCGGGCAGCGTCACGTCGGGTGCGCGCAGGTAGAGCGGTTCGGGACCCGCCAGCTCACGGCCGGCGGCGACCGCACGGGCGGCGAGCGTTGCGACCATCGCTGCCGAGACCGTCGCGACGTCACGCCGCTCGGCCGCGAGGCCCGCGAGCACGGCGTCGATGTCGTCGCGCGGCGCGAGCGCCGGGCCGGCGACCCGCACGGGGATGCCGTCGTCGTCGACCCCGTCGTACACCGAATAGGCGAACTCGCGACGGCGGGCGTCGGTCACGACGGCGAAGCGCGGCGTCTCGCCGAACGGGTCGGCGAGCGCGGCCGCCAGCAGCACGCCGAGCGCCGCCGCATCGTGGCTGGGCACCGCGACCACGGGCAGGCCGCGACCGAGCGCGAAGGCACGCGCGGCGGCGATGCCCACCCGCAACCCCGTGAAGGGCCCGGGGCCCATGCCGGCAGCGACATACGTGATCTCGACCGTCTCGGCGGCGGCCGTCTGGCCAATGGCGCCGTGCGCGGCATCCGCGAGGGCGGTCTGCAGCAGCGTGCCGATGACCTCGGCGTGCCCGAGCGGATTGCCGCTGGATGCCTCGGCCCGCACGACCCCGTCGGATTCGACGACGGCCACGGCCGTGCCGAGCGAGGTGTCGATGCCGAGGATCACGTGTTCCAGGGTAGTCGGGCGGCGCGGCGGTCGACTCAGCGCGATGTCAGCGCGAGTCCGCCGCGTTGCGGCGCGAGACGCGCACCCGGCGCGGCGCGGCATCTTCCATGTCGGCGGCGTGCGGGCCGGCCGTGCCGCACGCCGTGTCGAGGCCCGTCCCCGACCAGCCCCGGTCGATCTCGACCTCCCACCACGTGTCCGCGACGGCGGCGGCGAAAGGGGCGGCCCATTCCGCGACGACGATCGAGTGCGCGAAGTCGATGTCGAGGTCGTCGAGCTCGCCGTCGGTGCCCAGGCGGTAGGCATCCACGTGCACGAGCGCGGGGCCCTCGCCGAGCGCGGGATGCGTGCGGGCGATCACGAACGTCGGGCTCTGCACGCGCCCCCGCACGTCGAGGGCCGCGGCGATGCCCCGCGTGAGGGTCGTCTTGCCGGCGCCGAGGGCACCCGTGAGCACGACGAGGTCACCGGCGTGAAGCGCGGCGCCGAAGGCGCGCCCCAGTGCATCCATCTCATCGGGCGAGCTGATCTCACGCTCGCCGACGAACGCGTCGAGCCCGCTCATACCCGCCCTCCCGTACCGTATTCAGGACGTACGCTCGCCCGGACAACGATCGCCCGCGTATTTCCGCGGGTCGCTCCGTGCTGCGGGAGCATTGATCCTGCATACGGTACGTCCGCAGGCGGTACGCGAGTATCGAGCCCGCTCATCGGGCGGCCTCGCGGCGCGGCACGCGGGGGCCGATGCGGGTGACGATCTCGTAGTTGATGGTTCCCGCAGCGTCGGCCCACGCCTCGACCGGCGGCGCACCGAGGGTCGGATCGCCGAAGAGGAGGGCCTCATCCCCGACGGCAACCGGGTGGTCGCCGACGTCGACGACGAACTGGTCCATCGCGATGCGACCCGCGACCGGGAAGGTCGCTCCCCCGATGCGGACGGCGGCCCCGCCCGATGCCGCACGCGGAACCCCGTCGGCGTACCCGATCGGCACGAGCGCGAGCGTCGTGTCACCCTCGGTGCGGTGGGTGTAGCCGTACGACACACCCTGCCCCGCGGGCACGCGGCGGACCGCCGCGACGCCGGCGCGCAGGGTCATCGCCGGGCGCAGGCCCAGCTCGGCCGAGGTGCGATCCGCGAAGGGCGAGAGCCCGTAGATCGCGATCCCGAGCCGCACGCAGTCGAAGCGCGCCTCGGGGATCTCGAACGCCGCGTGCGAGGCCGCGAGGTGGCGCACGCGCGGGGTCAGGCCGTAGGTCGCGGCGAGCGCCAGGGCGTCTTCGAACCGTGCGAGTGCCGCCCGGTCGTCGGCCTCGCTCGTATTGGAGAGGTGGCTGAAGATGCCCACGACACGCAGCTTGCCGATGCGTTCGAGTCGCGCCGCTTCGGCGAACACCGTCGGCACGTCGGCGGGCGCGATGCCGTTGCGGCCGAGGCCGGTCTCGACCTTCAGATGCACGGCGACGGCACGCACGGCCGATGCCGCTGCCGCGGCGGCAAGCAGCTGGTCGAAGCTCGAGATCCCGAGTTCGAGGCCCGCGGCGGCCGCTTCGGCGAAGGATGCCCCGGGCGCGTGCAGCCACGCGAGGATCGGGGCGTCGATGCCGGCGCGGCGCAGCGCCAGACCCTCGGCGATCTCGGCGACGCCGATCCGGTTCGCCCCGCCGACCAGCGCCGCGTTCGCCGAGCGCACCGCGCCGTGGCCGTAGCCGTCAGCCTTGACCACCGCGATGACGTCGGAATCGGTCAGCCGACGCAGGTGCCGCACGTTCTCGGTGATCGCGGACGTGTCGATGAGCGCTTCGCGCATCGTCCCCGCGGGCAGGTGGCTCATGCGGATGCCTCCGGCGCGGGCGCCTCGGGGTCGGGCTCGGCGATGAAGCACTCCGTCACGACCCTGCCTTCGCCCTCGGCGACGACGTACGCCGTCGCGAGCCCGGCATCGTGGCTGAGCGAGAGGTGCAGCGCGGTGATGCCGCGGGCCGACACCGTGGCATCCGTCTCACCGCTCAGCGCGAAGATGGGGCGCCCGCCGGGCTCGGCGGCGACCTCGATGTCGGTCCAGTGCACGCCCTCAGAGCCGCCGAGCGCCTTGATCAGCGCCTCCTTCGCGGCATAGCGCGCCGCCAGCGAATGCGGCCGCAGCGTGCGTTCGGCCGGTGTGAACAGGCGCTCCACCAGTCGCGGCGTGCGCGCGATCGCCCGCTCGAAGCGCGGAATGTCGACGAGGTCGACGCCGATACCGACGATCACCCCGCCAGCCTACCGGCGCGCCGTCCGCACGCCGCCGCGGCCGACCCGGCGGTCACTCGACGGTGACGGACTTCGCCAGGTTGCGGGGCTGATCGACGTCGAGGCCCTTGGCCGTCGCGAGGCCCATCGCGAAGATGTGCAGCGGCACGACGGCGAGCAGGGGCTCGAAGAACGGGCCCGCGAGCGGGATGCGCAGCACCTCGTCGGCGAAGGGCAGCACGGCGGCATCCCCCTCTTCCGCGACGACGATCACGCGGGCGCCGCGGGCGCGGATCTCCTGGATGTTCGAGACGACCTTCTTGTGCAGCTCGGCAGACTCGCGCGGCGACGGCACGATCACGAACACCGGCTGACCGGGCTCGATCAGGGCGATGGGGCCGTGCTTGAGCTCACCGGCGGCGAAGCCCTCGGCGTGGATGTACGAGATCTCCTTGAGCTTCAGCGCACCCTCGAGGGCGATCGGGTAGCCGACGTGGCGGCCGAGGAAGAGCACCGACTGCGTGTCGGCCATCCACCGCGAGAACTGCTCGATGTGGGTCTGCTCCTCGTCGAGCACGCGCTGAATCTTCGCCGGCACCGCCTCGAGCTCGCGGACGAGATCGGCCGAATCCTGCGCCGAGAGCACCCCGCGCACGCGGCCGACGTGCAGAGCGAGCAGGTACAGCGCTGTGATCTGGGCGACGAACGCCTTCGTGGATGCCACGGCGACTTCGGGCCCAGCGTGGGTGTAGATCACGGCATCCGACTCACGCGGGATCGTCGCGCCCTGCGTGTTGCAGACCGACAGCGTGCGAGCACCGCGCTCGCGCGCGTACTTGACGGCCATGAGGGTGTCCATGGTCTCGCCCGACTGGCTGATCGAGACGATCAGGGTGTCGTCGCCGATGACCGGGTCGCGGTAGCGGAACTCGTGGGCGAGCTCGATGTCGACCGGCACGCGGGTCCACTGTTCGAGCGCGTACTTCGCGGTCTGCCCGGCGTAGAAGGCGGTGCCGCAGGCGATGATGATGACGCGGTTGATGCCGAGGAAGAGCTCGTCCAGGCCATCGAGCTCGGGGATCGCGACCTCACCCTCGTGCACGCGGCCACGGATGGTGTTGGCGACGGCGTCGGGCTCCTCCGAGACCTCCTTCGCCATGAACGACGACCATCCGCCCTTCTCGGCGGCCGAGGCATCCCACACGACCTCGAAGGGCGTGGCGTCGACGGCGGTGCCGTCGAAGTCGGTGATCTCGACGCCCTCCGGGGTGATCGCGACGATCTCGTCCTGACCAATCGCGAGCGCGTGGCGGGTGTGCTCGACGAATGCCGCGACATCGGATGCCAGGAAGCTCTCGCCCTCGCCGAGGCCGATCACGAGCGGCGAGTTGCGACGCGCGCCGACGACGAGGCCGGGGGCGTCGCGGTGCATCGCGAGCAGCGTGAAGGCGCCCTCGAGGCGCGAGGCCACCGCCCGGAACGCGGTGACGAGGTCACCGGATGCCCGGTACTCGTGACCGAGCAGCACGGCGGCGACCTCGGTGTCGGTCTCGGAGCGGAAGGTATAGCCCGCGCTGACGAGCTCGGCCTTGAGCTCGGCGAAGTTCTCGATGATCCCGTTGTGGATGACGGCGAGCTTGTCGTCATCGGCGAGGTGCGGGTGCGCGTTGGCATCCGTCGGTCCGCCGTGCGTCGCCCAGCGAGTGTGCCCGATGCCGGTGGTGCCGTCGGGCATGGGGTGTGCGGCGAGGTCGTCGCGCAGCACCTGGAGCTTCCCGGCGCGCTTGCGCATGTCGAGATCACCGTCGCCGTCGATCACGGCGATGCCCGCCGAGTCGTACCCGCGGTACTCGAGGCGTGCCAGGCCAGAGAGAAGAATGGCCTGACTGTCGCGCGGGCCCACGTATCCGACGATTCCACACATGAGGTCAAGGCTAGTCCCGGGGTTTTGTTCGGGCATCTGTCAAACTGCTCGCGATCATCGCGCCTGAGCGTCGACTTCCCCTGGCCGCCGACGGTGTGCAATACTCGCGTAGTCAGCCGTCGAAAGACGGGATGAGCGCCGAGGGGTCGGCGCTTTGAAGAATGACTCGGATCGATATGGGAATCGATCCGGGGAGTCTGACACTGCTGGGGGAAACGCGAGTCTCGAAACTCGCACTGGGGACGCAGGCACTGCCTGCAAATGGGGAAACTGGGGATTCACCATGGGGGAACGCATCTCGCTGCGCGCGCGCACCGGCGCGCATCAGAACGTCCGGCTCGATAGCGGGGCGTTGCAATGAGCTCGGCGACGCTGGATCTCGGCACCGGGATGAGCGTCGTCGGGGCACCTCGAGTCATGCCGGTTCTGGAGAAGCGGCTGACTCAGGTGCGTCGGCACCGCGTTGCGGGCTGGGCGCTCGACACCGTGTTGATCGTCCTCGCCGCAGCAGTGACGGCGACGATCCACCTGGCGACGATCCCGACGCCGCCGGGAGATCCTGCGACGACCGCCGCGGCGGTCGTCCTGGTCGCCTCGTGGGCGTTGGCCCTCATGGTGTTCAGCGACCGCGCTCGCCGGCGGGGGGCCGGCGAACGACTCGAGCTGATGCCGATTGTGCACTCCGCCGCCATCGGGGTCGCCGCCCTTGCGGTGGCGGCGGGTGCCTTCGGCTGGATCTCTCTGCGCGCGCACGTCGTGATCACGGTGCCGCTGGGGGTTGCGGCACTCGTGTCGGCGCGGCTGATCCGGCGCACGGTGACCTCTCGGCGTCCCGAGGGACGCACCCTCGCCCCGCGCACTCTCGTGGTCGGCTCGCGCTCCGGCGTCGAACACACCATCCGCTCGCTGACCGCCGACCCGCGCTTCGGTCACCACATCGTCGGCGTCGCGGTGTCGGGTGACGACAACGGCGACATCCACGTCGGCGGCCACGCCTTCCGCGCTCTGGGCTCGCCCCGTGACGTCGCAGCCCTCGCACGCGCAGAGTACGTCGAGACGGTGATCGTCGCTGACGGGATGGATGATTCGGACTACCTTCGCCGCCTCAGCTGGAGCCTGGAGGGTGTCGCGACCAACCTCATCCTCGCGAACCGCCTGACCGACGTCGACCGCTCGCGAATCGCCTTCGAGCGCACGCACGGGTTGGCGTTGACGCACGTGAGTCTGCCGAAGTTCGATCGGTCGACGCTCCGCGCGAAGCGGATGCTCGACGTCGTCGTCGCCCTGGCCGCGCTGCTGCCGATCGCGCTGATCACGCCGCTGATCGCCGTCGCGATCACGCTCGACAGCCCCGGTGGCGTCTTCTTCCGTCAGCGCCGGATCGGACGCGACGGTCGCGAGTTCGAGATCCTCAAGTTCCGCACGATGGGCACCGACGCCGAGAAGCGTCGCGCCGAGCTCGAAGCCTCGAACGAGGGCGCAGGCCCCCTGTTCAAGCTGAAGTCCGATCCCCGTGTCACCCGGGTGGGCGCGATCCTTCGCCGGTTCTCGCTCGACGAACTGCCGCAGTTCTGGAACGTCCTGGTCGGCGAGATGAGCGTCGTCGGACCCCGACCGCCGCTGCCGACCGAGGTGGCCGACTACGAGCGTGATGTCTTCCGGCGGCTCTACGTGCAGCCCGGAATCACGGGTCTGTGGCAGGTCAGCGGACGCAGCGACCTGTCGTGGGAAGAGAGCGTCCGGCTCGACCTGCACTATGTCGAGAACTGGTCGCTGGCTGCTGACCTGAAGATCATCGCCCGCACGGCGGCCGTCATGGTCCGCCCGAGCGGAGCGTATTGACCTGACGCGCCCTGCGCGCGCTACAAAGCCGGACTCGCGGCGGCGCCATCCCCGGCAGGTGTCGGCTCCCCAATCCCACGCCAGCTCGCGCCGCCGCGGGTCCCTCATTCACGTCGCTTCGCTGTCTCGGTGGATTTCCGCCTGTGCGACCGCGTTGCGACGAGAAACGCGGCGACGCGACAGTGCGACGGCGATCGCGGCACCGATCACCGCACCCGCCGCGTTCGTGATGACGTCGCGCAGACTGGCCGTTCGAAGCGGCAGGAAGGTCTGGACGAGTTCGGCGCTCACGGAGAGCGCGATGGCGATCAGAACCCCGACCCAACGCCGACGAAAGGTAAGGGTCATCAGGAAACCCAGGGGGATGAAGAGAATCACGTTATAGGCCGCGTCGACATGCCCTGTCCGCACGAAGCCCCATCCGAAACCCTCGTTGAGAATCTGGACCGTTCGCCTGACAATCGCCTCCGGCGACACTGGCGCGATGAGGATGGCGAGGGTCACTGCCGCATATGCAATCAGCGCCAGAAGAGGCCAACGGCGTCGGAGCATTTGAGTTCTGCTCCTCTTTTCGCCGGGGCGTCCAGGATCAGATGCGCGAGCCGGCAACGCGACGCACCCCCTATGAGAAGCGCCTCATCTTACCAGGCGCGATGCTCTGGGCCTGTACTCTAGACAGGTCTCCATCCCGAGGAACACACCTGATGAATGATTTTTTGACGTCTCTTCTGCGCACGCGCAAGCGCCGGACCGCAACCTTCGCCACTCTCGTCGTCAGCACACTCATCGCATCGATGTTCGCGTTGACAAGTGCGACAACTGCGTCCGGGCAAGAGGTCACAATTTGGGGAGAGAGCGCCCCACTGAATGTTACGGCGACAGCGTCGACGGGGGCTGTCGAGCTCGGGACTCGCTTCACTCCCACTACCGACGGGGCAGTGACAGCAATCCGTTTCTTCAAAGCGAGCGGAACCTCTGGAGCCCACACAGGCGCGCTCTATTCGGCCTCGGGCGAACGCCTGTGCGCGGTGCGATTCGATAGCGAGACGGGCTCTGGATGGCAGGTAGCCGAACTGCCGGCTGAGGTAAACCTCTACGCCGGCGACACATACGTCGTTACATACACCAACGAGCCGGGCATGGACCATGCCGAGAGCGACGACGAATCGTTCATATCCGCAACGCCGGCGCTCGACATCGCGACCGATGGGGCCAGCGTTACTCGTACCGCCAAGGGTGGGTTCTCCCGCGCGAGAGAACGTTCGACTCACTATTGGGTCGACGTCGTGTACCGGCCGCGCTACGGGCCTCACCCGTCGTGGTCGCCGTCACCGCGACCGGAACCGTCCGAAGACCTGTCTGATACGCCGACGAGTGCGCCCACTGACACTCCGTCCCCTACCCCGAGTGCTACATCACCCACACCTGTCCCGGTGCCCAGCGAACCTGCCACAACCAAGCCGCCGGTCACGCCACCAGCTAAGTCGAACGATGCGGCCGGCTTCCCGACGGCCTCGACGACGGGCGTGCCCGCCGGGTGGAGTCCCACGCAGACCGTGTACGGCGACTACACCGTCGGCGATGACGGGGCTGTGATTGAAGACTTGCGCGTCGTGGGCGGTGTTCTTTACGTGCGAGGCACCGATATCACCTTGCGACGAGTGGAACTTGTCGGCGCCCGAATTGTGAACGAGTACGCCGGAAGGTGCTACAGCGGGTTGAAGATCGAGGACTCGTCCATCGTGAAGGGAGACGCCGATCTCGGGATGCCCGCGATCGAATCCGGTGGCTACACGGCGACGAGAGTGAAGATAGACGGAGTCTCAGAAGGATTCCGAGTCGGCGGGACCGACGTGGGCTGCGATGCAGTCACGATCCAGGATTCATGGGTGCGCGTGACGCCACCTGACGACTGCACCGATAACTCGTCCTGGCACGGAGATGGCCTTCAGGGATACCTCGGAGTCGCACTAATCATCCGCAATACGGCGATCACTCTCGTGGAGCGCCCGGACTGCACAGGCACAGCTGCATTCTTCTACCCCGACCAGGGGAACACGAGCGCGACGATCGACAACGTGCTCCTCGCTGGCGGCGGCTACGCCTTCCGACTCGGGACGCAAGGCACCGTCAACAATCTCAAGATCGTGGCCGACTCTTGGGACTTCGGCCCGCTCGATGTGAGCAGCTGCGGTCACGTGGCGTGGGGCACCGGGAACGAGTTGGTGCGGATCGCCGGTAACGGCTCACTCATTTCAGCGGGCGCTCTGGCCTGCAAGTCCGGGTAGATGCCGCTCAGCCGGATCGACAGAAGGACTCACCATCCGAGCGCGGTAGCGGGCGGGTGGGAGGCGATGTCGAGTCTGCGAACGAGTCTGGCGGGGATGCCGGCGTAGAGCGAGTTGGGCTCACAGGCCGAGGTCACCACGGCGCCTGCGGCGATGATCGCGCCTGCGCCGACAGAGACCCCGGGCAAAAGAACAGCGCGCGCGCCGATCCATGCGCCGTCTCCGATCGTGACCGGCGCCCCTGTCAACGTACCCGCGCGGCGTGATGGTCCCCCGATGTTGTGCGACCCGGTGAGGATCATAGATTCCATTGCGACGTGTACATCATCCCCCACCGTGATTTGAGCGATCCCATCGAAGAATGCCCCCACGTTGACGAAGGATCTATCGCCGATCACGACCTTCGCGCTACCGAAAAAGCAGCGCGAACTGATGGTCGAATCGCCGATGCGCAGGCCAGCCTTGCGCAGAAGGATCCGGCGAATTCGAGCATGGACCGCGGGCGACCGTGCAACCACGTCGACGACGACGCTGAAGAGAAGTTCGGAAGCCGAAGCGGACAGCCGTCGCATGAGTCTCATAGGCACCCCCCAGTCCCCGTGCCCCGCCACTGTGGGAGCGCGGGTCTGACGCGACCTAGCCTAACGGTCCTAGAATTCACGTGTGGGGGATTCGGTAGCAGCGGTCGTTGTGACGTACAACAGCGCCGATCATATTTCCGTGTTACTCGAGAGCCTCCCGGCTGCCTTTGGGGGGATCGAACACTCGGTGATCGTCGTGGACAACGGATCGACGGATGACTCGGCCGACATCGCTGAGAGGCACCCCGGCGTCGTGGTCGTCCGCTCCACGAATACCGGCTACGGCGCCGGTATGAACGTCGGCGCCCGCCATGCCAGCGACGGAGCGCACATTCTGGTGCTGAATCCGGACTCGAGGCTGGAACCCGGCAGCGTTCCCGCAATGATGGCCGCGCTCCGACGGTCGCGAGCAGGCATTGTTGCTCCGCGCATGACAGAGGCAGACGGCAGTCTGTCGCGGTCGCTGCGCAGGACTCCGACTCTCGGGCGGGCGGGCGGATTGAGCTTCACAGGGTTGTCTGCGTTCGCTGAGCGGATCGAAGATGCGCGGGTCTACTGCGACGAACACGAAGTCGATTGGGCAGTGGGCGCGGTCATGCTGATCGACCGGTCCTGTTTCGACGCCCTCAGCGGTTTTGACGAGAGCTACTTCCTCTACTCGGAAGAAACCGACCTGTGCCTAAGGGCACGCGACCGGGGATGGGCGACCGTATACACACCCACCGCCGAGGTCATGCACATCGGCGGCGGCTCCGGCGAGTCGGCGACGACGCACACGATGAAGATGGTCAATCGCGTCCGCCTTTACGGTCGACGCCATGGCCGCGCTGCGACGTGGATCTACTATGCGATCGCCGTCCTGACGGAGCTTCGCCGCGGGTTGCTCGGACACTCTGCATCCTGGGTGGCGTTTCGCGCTTTGCTCGATCCCGCGCGCCGCCCGCCGCAGATCGGTGCGAGCGATCGTCGGTTGCCCGCGTGACAGGCACGTCGAGATGATCAGTGAGGATGCACGAGCGTGAGGTTGCTACTGATCGCGCCGGCGGCGAACAAGAACTCCACCGGTGAGGCGCGAATCGCCTACGAATGGGCCCGCCGCCTATCGTTGCGTCACGACGTGACCGTGCTCGCGTCTACGCAATACGGGCACGATCCCCTCTCGACGCAACTTCCCACTGCCCGGGTCCTCGAGTGGCCGGACGCAGCGTTCCTCTCACGCCACGAGCGACTCAACGCAATGATGAATCCCGGCTATGTCTCGTTCCGCCGACGCGCCCGCCGCTGGATCCGGGCAGCGCTCGCGCGTGGAGAGCGTTTCGATGTCGGGCATCAGGTGGCGCCGGTGTCGCTGCGCTATCCATCTCCGCTCACCGGGAGCGGCATCCCGACCATCCTCGGCCCCGTCGGCGGAAGCCTCGAGTCGCCTCCTGCATTCGCCGAGGAAGAAGGGGGAGCTCCCCGCTTCACTGCGTTGCGGAGGCTCGACCGCGGACGCCTGCGGTTCGATCCGGTCCTTCGACGCTCCTTCACTGACGCCGCCTGCGTCGTGGGGATCGCAGATTACGTGCGCGAGATCCTCGCCGAAGTCCCCCTGCAGAGCTTCCGTGTACTCAGCGACGTCGGTATCGAGGAGCTTCCGAACCCGGCGACCGGCAGCGAACGCACCGACGACGTCCGCTTTCTGTTCGTCGGGAGGGTCATTCGAACGAAGGGGGTGCGCGACGCAATCCGCGCGCTCGCCCTCCTACCCGCCGGGCTCGGGCGACTCGATGTCGTCGGCGAGGGCTACGACCTGAGCGAGTGCCAGCGCCTCGCCGCCGAACTCGACGTCGCCTCCCAGGTGCGCTTCCATGGCGCAGTGCCGCATTCGGAGGTCGGGGCGCACTACGAGCAGGCCGACGTCTTCCTCTTCCCGAGCTACCGCGAAGCGGGAGGCATTGTCGTCGTCGAAGCGATGTCGTACGGGCTGCCACTGATCGTCTGTCAGCGAGGTGGCCCCGCCAGTACCGTCGGCGATGCCAGCGGCATCCGCGTGCCGGCCGTCGACCCCTCGCAGTACGCGCGGGACCTTGCCGCGGCGATGGAGTCTCTCGCGAACGACCCCGACCGGCGGCGGCGCCTTGGCGCAGCGGGGCGCTCGAGGATCGAGACCGACTACCTCTGGGATCGACGGGTGGAATGGATGGAGGCCCTCTATACCCACGTGCAGGAGCGCTGATCGTCCCCGCGCGCAGCGGGCGCACCGGGAGGCGGCCCGCTTCGAGTAGTCTTCCTAGGGGTGCGGTGTGGCCCGCGTGAAGCGCTGCCGTGGGGGCGGCGGACGCGTCGAACCTGGAGGAGTTCGCGATGCTCGACTACGCAGTCGTCGTGGCCACACGCAACCGCCAAGACATCCTCGGCTCTGCGCTTCGGACCTTCTCGAATCAGTCTCGCCCGCCGGGGCAGATCGTGGTCGTCGATCGCAGCGATGACCACAGCGACGTCGAGAGAATCGTCGCGGATATTGCAGCGTCGACGAGCGTCCCGATCCGCGTGCACTACGGCGAGGCCGCCAATCTGCCGCTGCAACGCAATCAGGGACTGCGCCACGTCACCGAGGCGATCACCATGTTTCCTGACGACGACGTGCTGTGGTACCCAGACACCGCAGCGGCGGTGATGGAGGTATACGAATCCGACGAAGGCAGCCTGTACGGTGCGGTGACGGCCGTCGATGCGCATCGATCTCCGGTGCCTCTCGGTGATGAAGTCCCCGACCGACGTGTGCGGCTCACCGATCGACCTCTCATCATGCGCGTCCGCAACATCGTCGAATCCGCGATCGTCCCTCAGCCATTCGAAGTCTTCGGACGCGCGCGCTCGGCGGCTCTCGAACCTGCCGCCCGAGCGGCAGGGCTCAGGCATCCCCTCGTGGGCACATTCGGTGGATACCGGATGACACTGCGCACCGATGTGGCCCGCACGCTGGCGTTCGACCCGGTGCTCGGTTCGCGCGTCGGTTACGGCGTGCACGAAGACAAGGACATGGCTCTTCGCGTTCTGGCTTCGGGCTCCTTGATCGCGGTCGCTGAAGCAGCTCGCGCGTTCCACAACACACACCCCGGTAAGCGCGCTGCCGGCTTCTCTTACGGGTTCTTTCATCTACTCAACTACGCGTACGTGTGTCACAAGATTTTTCCGAGCGGCGACCGCAGCAGGAAGGTGATGGATCGCTACCTTCGATACAAGCTGGCGCTCTACCGGCTGCGACGACGTGACCAGTACGACCGCGACGTCGCCGCGGGAGCCGAAGCCGCGTACAGCGAGCTTCCGGCCCTGCTGGAACGTCCCGTAGCGGAGGCAGCCGACCTCTATGAGGAAATCTGCCGCCGTGCGCTGGATCGCGACCGATGAGAACGGGGAACGCGAGATGACGATGTCACGCCAGCCGAGGATCATCGATCCGTCGGCACTCGTCAGCGCCGATCCGGAAGCAGTCCGTACACCTCCACGTCCGGCCGAATACCGGGAAGCGGGATACCTCGACAAGTACGACGCGACCACTGTCTTCTACGACGTGTTCCACTGCGGACGTAAGGTTCTCGCGGTAGGCCCGCCCGCGGGGACACTCCGCGCTGAGGTGGCTCAGATGCGTCTTGTGGCGCCAGGGTCCGCCCCGCGCCGATTTCGGATCGACCGCGGGCTCGATCGGGTCGGACGGTTCTGGGCGATTGACCGGTCGAACGCGCGCGATGCTCGCATCGACAGCAGACTCGCACCTGAGCCCATCCCCGTCAGCGAGGACCTCTCGTCCGAGTTCCGAGGCCGTCGTGCCGTGATGACCGTCTCGAAAGACAACGATCTCGAGTGGGTCAAAGAATGGGGGCGCTGGCACGCCCGACACCACAGCGCCGATGCTCTCATCGTGTACGACAACAATTCGACTGCCTACTCGCACGAGGAGTTATGGGAGGCTCTCGCAGCTACGCCCGGTGTCAAGGTCGCGGCAGTCGTGGCCTGGCCGTTCCGCTACGGGCCGGTGACACGGTTGCAGCAGTTCTGGGATTCTGACTACGCACAGCGCGGTGCTCTCGAGCACGCTAGGTGGAGACTGCTTCGAGAGGCAGCAGGCTTCCTCAATGCCGACATCGATGAACTCGTGCTCGAGATTTCCGGGAGCTCCGTCTTCGACGTCGCGGCCCGCGCAGCGAACGGCGTGCTCGAGCTTCCGGGCAGGTACACCTACCCAGCGCCAGGCACGCCGCGCGGCGCGCGTCCCCTGCATGCTGAGTCCCACTGGATAAAGACGTTTCCGCCGGAGATGCCGTCCGCTGCCAAATGGTGCGTCGTGCCCGCCCGCGTGCCTCAGGCCGCCCAGTTGGCTGTCCACAACGTCCGCGGAGTTCCCATGACGTCGGGGGACGGCGTCAGGTTCGCGCACATGCTGAACATCACAACGGACTGGTACGGAGCGCGCAACAGTTTCACCGTGGTTCCGGGGCAGTACGAGATCGACGAGGAGCTTTTAGCGCAACAGGAAGACAGGCTCGCTTCGATACCGACGATTCCGACCCCCCGACCACGCCTTCTGGAGCGTCGGGCCCTCTTCAACCGCGCTCTGGGATGGATGTGGCGTTGGAAGATCAGGCTCGGAGCGCGTTGAACGTGGCGGCGACCCAACGATGATGACGGAGGACTCACTCACGAGCCGCACCTCGTCGGGGGTGCTGTGGATGACCGCGCAGAAGTGGGCGTCGCGGATCGGCGGCCTGCTCGCCATCATCATCCTGACCCGCGTTCTCAGTCCGGAGAGCTTCGGCCTCGCGGCCGCGGCGACGACCATGATGCCGCTGTTGTACGTTCTCGCCGACGTCGGATTCACGACCTACATCATCCAGAGCGAGAAAGCGGAGCCCCGGACGCTGAACACCGCGTTCTGGTTCTCGGTGGTGTCCGGACTCGCACTCGCGGGCATCGTCATGGGTGCCGCGCCGCTCGTCGGAATCGCTCTCCGACTGCCAGAGGTCGTACCCCTGCTGCAGGCCATGTCCGTGTCCGTCATTGTGATCGCGATCGCCTCGGTGCCGATGGCTCTCATGCGGCGACGGATGGCCTTCCGTTCGCTCGCCGTGATGGAGGTCTCGGCCTCACTCACCGCTCAGGCTGTCGCAATCACCGCAGCCCTGCTCGGAGCCGGAGCATGGGCGTTGGTCCTTCAAGCGATGGTGTCGCAGGTTGTCGTGACAATCTGGGTCTGGGTAGCCGTTCGGTGGCGACCGGGACGCGAATTCTCCATTCGCGAGTTCCGGACCATCGGCTCATTCGGAGTCAAGGTCCTCGGGAGCGAACTCGTCGGAGTCGCAAGAGCATGGATCGAGACGGCGATCATCATTTCAGGGCTCGGCGTCCGCGAGATGGGGTATGTCAACATCGCTCAGCGACTCGTGCAGACCGCTCAGGACCTCAGCGTCGCCGCACTCGCGCCTGTCTCGATGGTTGCGTTCTCGCAGGTTCGGGACGAACCCGAACGACTGCGCTCCTCGTATGTCCGCGCATCCTCGATCGCGCACGCCGTCGTGGCGCCACTCATGGTGTTCGTCGCGGTTGCGGCGCCCATCCTCGTCCCCTTCCTGTTCGGAGCGGACAAGGCTCCCAGTGCCGTGATCGTCCCCGCCCTGGCAGCGGTGTTCTTGATCAGCGTGGGCTGGCCGATCGACCAGGGCCTGCACATCGGAATGGGAAAGCCGGGTCACTGGCTCGCATTGATCGGCATCGCCTACACGGCGTCGACGATCATGCTGGCGGTCGGAGTCCAGTTCGGACTCGCAGTGCTTCTCGGCCTCTGGGTCGCTGGCGCACTCGTGGAGTCCGCCATCCGATGGGTGGCTGTCAGCCGACTCATTGACGTGAGCCTGTGGCAGGCTGCGCGACCGCTCATCGGAGTGATGGGCCCCACCGCGATCGCGGCAGCGGCCGGGCTCGGGCTCATGCGGGTGCTTCACGACGCGCCGGCGCTTCTCGCACTGAGTTGCATCGGTATCGCGGTCGTGGGCATCTACCTCGTGGCCCTCCGATTCTTGCGGACCGCGACGTTCACGGACACCGTGCACATCCTGCCGGGTCGCTTGTCACGTTTCCTTCGCTGGACTCTCCCCCGGCACCGTCCGCCCGCGGCCGCCCGCACCGACCACGACGATCAGCCGCACGGCTGAGTCGCACTTCGATGTTGTCGAATGAGGTGCGATGCACACCTAAACCGGGACCGAGAGCGTCGCAGATTCGCCGCTTCGTGCACTCCGACGGATCCGTCGGCGCTCGAAGCACGCGAGGGCGAGGAGAGTCGCGCTCGCGCCTGCGACCACTGTCATCGCCTGAGCGCGGCGTCGATCGCCGCTCATAGCCACCACCGTCGGCGAACTGGGCGTCAGTTGCACCGCGATCCGATCCACCGCCTGCACCCCCTGCTCGTCCTGCAAGGTCGCCAGCTCGTTCGAGATCAGGTCGAAGGCATCCGCCTGGTGCTTCCGGACGATCTGCGCGCTGGGTCCGGAGACCTGGATGTCGAGCGCCTGCACGTTGAAGTAGGAGGTCCACTGCCCTCCATTGTCGATCAGAGAGATCGACGTACCGTCGTAGATGCCCCGCCCGACGATCGTCGCGTCCGTCGAAGCGAGCTTCGGTGGCGCTCCGGTCCCGTTCAGCCGCCTCGCGATGACGCCCGCGGTATCGACGAGGTCAAGCGATGTGGTGCTGAGGACATTGGGGTTGACCGCGCTCGCAGGCGCGAGGAAGTAGGCGGATGTCCGGGAGTAGTAGACCGTATGTTGGTTGGAAACCAACATGAGAGCGAGCGCCGTCAGGAGCACCCCGAGCGCCGCAACGATCCAGTGGCGGCGCGACGCTGCCAGGATGTCCCAAATGGTCACACTGCTCCCTTCTCGCAGCACGATGATGACACAGCCTCCTGGAATCGGCTGTGTGTAAGCCACACGTCGCGTGTTCCTCGCCGCGGGGCCGCTACGATGAGAGCGCATCAGAGTGTCTGATGCGGGGACAGTCGGCAACCGCCGATCGGATAAGACAGCTGGGGGGCCGATGGGCTGGAGGGAAGTCCTCGGAGCCTTGTGGCGCAGACGACTCGTCATTCTGAGCGGACTGCTCCTCACGTCCGGACTTGCGTACGCGGGCTGGACCATCGTGCCGCCGACGTACCAGGCCGAAGGCACCATTCTTCTCCTGCCGTCGAAGAGCACCGTCAGTCAGGGCGGTCACAATCCGTTTCTGAATCTGGACAGCCTGAGTGCGCCTGCAGCGTTGGTCATCGCACGACTCGACGGTGAGACAGAGCGCTCACGTCTGAAAGAGATCGCGCCGACCGCCGACTATACGGTCGAAACCGACCCGACAATGCGTGGTCCGACCATTCTGGTCACTGTCTCGGATAGGACCGCCACCAGCACACTCACCGCGCTCAACAACATGCTCGACACGGCGACCGAGATTCTGCAAGACATCCAAGTGGAGCAGAACGTTCCGACAGATGCCGCTATCGGATCGATGCGACTGACCGTCGACACGAAGGCCACGCGAAGCTCGAGCGACACCATCAGGGCAGTCGTGGCGATCATCGTCGCCGGCGTCGTCGTGACGGTCGTGTCAGCTGTGACAATCGACGCCGGGTTGAACCGCCGTCGCGTCCGGCGAAATCGCCCCGTGCAGGATGAGGGATCACCGGAACCGGTGGTGCCGGACGATGACCTGGAAGAGCTGGTCACCCCTCATCTGAGCGAGAGCGGCCCGAGGCTGGCCCGCACCGACTTCTGAGCCAAAGCGCGATGACTTTTGAGGAGTTCCCGCGGCCAGGCCGACGTCGAACAGATGCCGTAACGTGGCTGACGTTGTACATCGTGGTGCTTTACGCGATACCGACCCGCCTCGTCATAGACGCGCTCGGTAGCGCAGGTGCGCCGTCGATGCTGATGGGCCTTCTCAGCTTCGGCGGGTGGGTCCTCATGCACGTGAGCGCTACATCGGACGAAGGCCGGGCGGCCGAGGGTCCATCAGTACGTACGGTCTTGGTGGCGTTCGTGATCTGCGTCGGCTTCAGCTACATCGCCGGCACGTCGCGACCCATAGATGCCGATGAGATCAGCCCCGGTGACGTGGCGGTGCTCTCGGTGCTGTCCTGGGTCGGAACGAGCTTGATCGCCAACGATGGCATCGCGTCGATCCGTCGGGCGCAAGTGCTCACGCGGCGCCTCGCGTGGGCGGGTGGCGCGCTCGGCATTCTCGGACTCGCCCAGTTCGCTACGGGCCAGAGCCTCATCGAGTGGATCTCGATCCCCGGTCTGCGGACGGGGGCGTTCGAGATCTTCACGCGCGACGGGATGGTCCGCCCATCTGGAACCGCCACCCATCCGATCGAGTTCGGCATCATCTTGACGATGCTGTTGCCTCTCGCTCTACACGTGGCATTCACCGATCGAACGATGCGCGCCTGGCTGCGGTGGCTACCGGTGCTCGTGTTGAGCGTCGCCGTGGCGTTGACTTTTTCACGCTCGGCGTACGTCAGCATCGTCGTCGCGATCGTGATCCTGCTGATCGGGTGGCCGCCGCGGCGACGCATCGCGTTCGCGATCGGCACCGGCACCCTCGCCTTGCTCCTGTTCGCGGCGGTCCCCCGCCTCTTCGGAATCATCAACTCACTGTTCCGCAACGTCGGCAACGACCCCAGCATCTCCTCGCGCACCGACAGCTATGAACTGTTCTGGGAGTTCTTCAGCCGCTGGCCGATCTTCGGCCGAGGGCTCGGCACCTTCTTGCCCAAGTACCGAATCTTCGACAATGAATACCTCGGTCTGCTGGTCGGAGTGGGCATCGTCGGCACGATAGCTTTCATCGTCGTCATCGGCGCCGGTGCGTATTCGGCGATTCGCGTGCATCGGACCAATGGCGACTCTGCCGTCCGCGACCTCGGCCTCACGCTTGTCGCATCGATCGCAGCGGGTGCCGCAAGTCTCACCGCTTTCGATGCTTTCGCATTCCCAATGACAATGGGGACGCTATTCCTCTTGCTCGGCCTCGCCGGAGCGTTGAGTCGGATGACCCCCGCGACCGAGACGCCGCCGGCCCCTGCGATCACGAAACGCGCCAAAGAGGCGGCGGCGCAGCAGACCCGTTAGTCGTCTCACCAGAGGTTCGTGTATTGTTCGACTCAGCGCTGTGGGGCAGCGTTGTATGGGGAACCGACAAAGGCTGGGGCCGTGTCGGAATGCAGGGGGAGTCGTCGTGGTCGTTCGTAGGCGTCGTTGGTCGTTGTCCGTCGCTGTTGTCATCAGCTTGATCGCGTTTGGAGCCACGGTACCGTCGGCCGCGGTCGCAGCTGGGTGCTCCAGCTCTACGCTGTCCGTCGCCGCGCACGAGGACGACGACATCCTGTTCATGAACCCCGATCTTCAGAACGATGTCCGTGCTGGTGCCTGTGTCACGACCGTTTACCTCACCGCCGGCGATGCAGGCCTGGGGACGTCGTACTGGGTCGACCGTGAGCTCGGCCCGCAAGCGGCCTACGCAACGATGATCGGAACCGGCGCCACCACGTGGAGTAGCGCAATCCGCACCTATGCTGGACACCCCGTGAAGACCGTGTCGAGCAACGACGGTCGAGTCACGCTCGTCTACCTTCGACTGCCCGACGGCGACATGTCGGGCACCGGGTACCCATCGACTGGGAACACCTCCCTGCCCCAACTCTGGTCCGGGTCGATCGCAACAATACAAGCCGTCGACGGCACCGCGACCTACACCAAGGCGCAATTGCTCTCCACCATTGCGAGCGTCGTCGCTGCGACATCGCCCACCACGATCCGCCTGCAGAACGCAGCGGGCGATGCGAGTGACCACGCCGACCACGTCGCTGGCGGGAAGTTTGCGCTCTCTGCTCTCGCGAGTTCGGGTTTCTCCGGGACCGTCGTCGGTTACGAGGGCTACGGCGTCACCGATCGGGCAGCGAACGTCACTGGTGACGATCTGCCTTTGAAGAAAGCAGCAGTCGCGAGCTACTCCGCTCATGATTCGCGGCTGTGCGACGGCGAGCCGGTATGTCCGACTGGCGGATCGCTTCAGCTCACGGTGCGACAGTACACGATGCCACTCGCAAACCCGGTGCAGCCCGTCGCTGGTGCGGCGCCGACGACCGGACCTGATGTCGCGCGGAACGCGTCCGTGACGGCCTCGTCGCAGCTGCCCGGAGTTGAAGCTGTCCACGCGATAGACGGTGTCATCGATGGATACCCGGGGAATGCGGCAGCCGAGTGGTCCACCGCTGGCGAACGGACCGGCGCCTGGATCCAGTTGAGCTGGGCCGCCCCGCAGCAACTCGACCACGTCACGCTCTACGACCGACCGAACAGCAACGACCAGATCACCGGCGGCACCCTCACCTTCTCCGACGGCACCACCGT
>JASCPF010000169.1 GCA_029959325.1 Microbacteriaceae bacterium PS02068 | reverse complement strand
GTGATCGTCCACGTCATCACCGAGAAGGGACGCGGGTACGAACCGGCCCGCAATGACGAAGCCGACCAGTTCCACGCGGTCGGCAAGATCGATCCCGCCACCGGCGAGCCGCTCGGCGCGTCCGCCGCGGTGGCATGGACGGATGTCTTCGCCGAGGCCCTCGTCGCAGCAGGGGAGCGGCGAGAGGACATCATCGCGAGCACCGCCGCGATGCTGCGCCCCACCGGTCTGCAGTCGTTCGCGCAGCGATTCCCCGATCGGGTGTACGACGTCGGCATCGCCGAGCAG
>JASCPF010000168.1 GCA_029959325.1 Microbacteriaceae bacterium PS02068 | reverse complement strand
CGTCGACTACGTGGGCCGCGACGGGGTCGCCGACATCCGCGAGGTCGTGTCGCGCTTCGCCTCGGCATCCACTCTTCCGCTCGTCCTCGACTCGACCGAGCCCGCCGTGATCGCCGCGGGGCTCGAGCTGATCGGGGGGCGGCCGGTCGTCAACTCGGTGAACTACGAGGACGGCGACGGCCCGACAGCGCGCTTCGGCCGCATCATGCCGCTCGTGAAGGAGCACGGCACGGCCGTCAGCGCCCTGACGATCGACGAGCAGGGCCAGGCGCGCACGACCGCCGACAAGC
>JASCPF010000167.1 GCA_029959325.1 Microbacteriaceae bacterium PS02068 | reverse complement strand
GTGTCGATCCACGCGCGGTGCGATTTCAGTGCTCATCAGACACAATGGTTGACATGCGTCCCCCCAGCATCCCCGTTCGCCGTGCCCGCGCTTCTCGTCGAAGCATCGGGTGGGGTGTGATTGTGGCGAGGGTTGCGTTGGTCGGCTCTGTGCTCGTCGCGTCCCCTGCGACGGCAGCGGTGAGTGCGCCGCAGAACGTTGGCGCGGGTGCCGTCGACTCGGGCATCGGCAAGGCCGCAGCGGTAGTGGGCTTCAACCCTGAGAACATCATCAGCGACGGACTCTTCTACGA
>JASCPF010000166.1 GCA_029959325.1 Microbacteriaceae bacterium PS02068 | reverse complement strand
CCTCGGCGTCAACATCTACGACGGCCCCGAGCAGGCGACCTCGTTGGAGAAGAAGTACGGCATCAGCTACCCCTCGCTGCTCGCGAAGGACGACGCCGCCCTGAAGCTCGCCTTCGCCGACTGGACTCCGCTGCAGGCGGTGCCCATCACCCTCGTTCTGGACACGCAGGGGCGCGGCGCCGCGCGCTTCGTCGGCCAGATAGAGAGTGCCTCGATCCTCAAGACGATCGTGAACGACGTGCTCGCGGAGAAGTCGTGAGGCCGCGCTCGTGACCGCGGGATCGATCGTCTTCGAC
>JASCPF010000165.1 GCA_029959325.1 Microbacteriaceae bacterium PS02068 | reverse complement strand
CCGACTGTTCCCTCGACCATCGGGGCGCTGAGGACGGCGTCGATGATCGCGGGTAGCTGCTCGGCGAGGGGTTCGATCGCCATCGGCGCGACCTGGTTGATGACTTGCTCGACGGCGATGTCGACGGCTGCGTTGAGGAGTTTCTTCTTGATCAGCAGCATCGGGCCGGCACCGAGTGCGGTGACCGGGTTGGTGAGCATCGCGACGAGGGTCACCAGGGTGGTGGTGACATCGACGATCACTTTCACTTTGAGTGCCGTGATCGCGCCTCCCGCGACATCCATCGCGACCGCCGC
>JASCPF010000164.1 GCA_029959325.1 Microbacteriaceae bacterium PS02068 | reverse complement strand
ACCCCATGCCTCGCCGCGCACCGCCAGGATGACACCGACGCGGCTGCCTGCGGGGGCACCTGCGACCGCGGCGGCGGTTTCGTCGCCAGACTCGGCGAGCAGTTCCCATGCGCGCGGCGGCCCGATGCCCGCCTCAAGCAGCACGGCGAGGCGCTGCACGCTGGCCGAGGTCGCCGCGGCGTCGGGGGCATCCTTCGTCCGCCCTCTCACGTCACCGCCTCCACCGCGAGTTGTCCGTCATCGAGCACGGGGGGTGCGAACCCCGCGATCCTCCGCACGCCGTCGGGCCCCCTCTCCA
>JASCPF010000163.1 GCA_029959325.1 Microbacteriaceae bacterium PS02068 | reverse complement strand
GCCCGCTCCACCTCGGCGGCCGGACCCCCGACGTGCACGGTGACGGCCTGGGCGAGCGCCGGATCGGCCCACGGCACCGGCCCCGCCCGCGCCCCATCGATCTTCGCGACGGCCGGCCCGTACTCGTACCGCCGGACCGCCCGCACGTACGACGACGGCAGGGCGGGGCTGGTCAGCAGCAGGCGCGGCGAGGTGTCGAGCAGCAGCAGGTCGCCGCGGCGGGGGTCGCCCCCGTCGAGGTCGACGAGCGACTGCACGTGCACGCCGGTCTCCACCGTGCCCCCGGCATCCGCCAGCCG
>JASCPF010000162.1 GCA_029959325.1 Microbacteriaceae bacterium PS02068 | reverse complement strand
GTTGTACCCCCAGTAGTTGGTGAGGCCGTTCTGCAGAAGACGCGGCTCGGTCTCGAACGCGTGGATCGGCAGCAGCTCGACGGCGGTCACCCCGAGCTCGGTCAGGTGCGCGATCATCGCGGGGAGCCCGAGCCCGGCGTAGGTGCCGTGCAGGGCCGGGGGTACGCCGGGATGCCGCTTCGTGAGCCCTTTCACGTGCGCTTCGTAGAGCACGGTGCGATCGAGGGGGACCCCCGGGCGCTCTGCACCGGCCCAGTCGTAGGCGCCGTCGACGACGACGCACCGCCACTCGCCACGGC
>JASCPF010000161.1 GCA_029959325.1 Microbacteriaceae bacterium PS02068 | reverse complement strand
GAACACGACCGTGCCGCCGTCGCGGCCGGCACCGGGGCCGACGTCGAAGATCCAGTCCGCGTGCGCCATCACCGCCTGGTGGTGCTCGATGACGATGACGGAGTTCCCGGCCTCCACCAGCCTGTCCAGCAGCGCGAGCAGATTGTCGACGTCGGCGAGGTGCAGGCCTGTCGTCGGCGCATCGAGCACGTAGACGGCGCCCTTCTTCGCCATCGAGATCGCGAGCTTGAGGCGCTGCCGCTCGCCGCCCGAGAGCGTGGTCAGCGCCTGGCCGAGCGTGATGTAGCCGAGCCCGACGT
>JASCPF010000160.1 GCA_029959325.1 Microbacteriaceae bacterium PS02068 | reverse complement strand
CTACGACACGTGCGCGGCCCCCGGCCGCGCTCTCGCGTCGCCCGTGCTCGCTGTGGGCGAACGCACGCGCGGATGGTGCGGATGGCGCGTGCCGCGCGGCGGTGTCGGCGCCGCCGGCTAGCGTGGGAGCATGCTCCCGGATGCCTCGCAACTCGCCGTTCTCGAGCTGCCGGTGACCCACTCGGGCGGCGTCGTCGGCGCCCCCGGTTCGGGCAAGACGACGACAGTGGTCGACCGCGTCGTGCACCTCGTGCGCGGCGGGCTGAGCGCTGACGAGGTGCTGGTGCCGCCGCCCTCACGAG
>JASCPF010000015.1 GCA_029959325.1 Microbacteriaceae bacterium PS02068 | reverse complement strand
GTTCGTCGCGGCGGCGCGCTCAGTGTCGGCGCGGGCAGCCGGAACCTCGCGCGGCACGGGCTCGGCGACGGGCGTGGGGCGCAGCGGCGGCTCGGGCGGAGCAGGACGCCAGAAGCGCGCCGGCCAGCGCGACTACGCGCCGGTGCGCGAGTGGGCGGCACAGAACGGTTTCAGCGTCTCAGAGCGCGGCCGCGTGCCCGCCGCTGTCCTCGAGGCATACGACGCCGCACACTGACCGGCAAACCGCCCAGGCCGCCGCGCACCGCCTCAGTGCACCGGCCCGTGGTGCACCTGCCCGGCCGGCACCGCGCCGCCGAACAGCGCGCTGACCGTCACGAGCTGGAATCCCCGATCGCGCAGCCCCGCGATGACCTGAGCAAACACGCTCTCGGTCACCGACTGGATGTCGTGCATCAGGATGATCGTCCCCTGCTGCGGCGTGTCGATCGCATAGCGCGCGAGGTCGGCCGCCGCGGGCCCCGACCAGTCGCGCGTGTCGACGCTCCACATGATCGCGCTCTGACCCGCGAGGGCGATCACGTGGTCGTTCACGAAGCCGCCCGGCGGCCGGAAGAACGGCACGCTCTGGCCTGACAGCTTCTGCAGCAGCGCCTCGGTGTTGCCGAGTTCGGCCTGCACCTCGGCATCCGTCAGATCCGTCAGGTACTTGTGATCCCAGGTGTGGTTGCCGACTTCGTGCCCCTCGGCCGCCACCCGCGCGACCGTGTCGGGGTAGCGCTGCGCGTTCTGCCCGAGCATGAAGAACGTCGCCGCCGACTGGTTGTCGCGCAGCACGTCGAGGAAGGTCGGAGTGAGGCTCGAGGGTCCGTCGTCGAGGGTCATCGCCATGCACGGCACGAGGTCGCACGGAATGTGCTCGAAGCCCGCGCCCGCACTCGTGGGGCCGCTGAAGGCTCCGGATGCCCCGGCGAGCGCCCGCCCCAGATCGGTCAATGACCCGGTGATCTCGTCGGGGGTGAACGTCACGTAGAGCTGACGATCGGACCCGCGCGCGTTCCAGCGCACGAGCCCGTCGAGCGCGGGCGACTGCAGGTCGGTGGGCACGGGGATGGCGACCGAGCCCTCGGCGAACCTGCTGCCGCCGAGCGCGGTGACGAACGCCGCGAGCTGGTCGGGGGTCGGGGGCGCGACGGTGGCGAGCGAGAGGCTGCCGAACTCGCGGCGGAGCGCGTCGACCATCTCGATCCAGAGCGCGCTCGTGTCCGTGAACAGGTCGGCATCGGTGCCGACGACTCCGGTCGAGAGGTCGGTGTAGAACACCTGCGAGTGATCGGATGCCACGGTGCCGTTCGCGCCCGTCACCGTCCGCAGCGTCTCAGCGAAGAGCGACCCGCGCGCCACGGTGACCTCACACACCACGACCGCACCGCTGCGAGAGCCCAGGATGTCGAGGGCCTTCGCCGTCGTGGCGCCGCGCGTGCAGCCGCGGTCGCCGAGGCCCGCGCCCGCGGCGAACACCTGCGGGTGGTACGCGGCGCCGGTCGCACTCGCCTGCGTCGCGACCGCGCTGCGCACGGCCGCCTCGATCGCGGCGTTGATCGGCTGAGCACCGGGCAGGCTCGCCCACCGGGCGTCGATGCCGACGTCGTCGTTGCGGATGCGCATCGCGACGGTGGATGCCTCGGCATCCTGCACCTCGGACGCGTCAGCCGTCACTGTGCCGACCGTCTGCCACGACGCGGGAGTCCAACCGGGGCGCGTTTCGGGCGCACACCCGGCGAGCGCGACGACGGCGACCACGACCGTCACGGCGATCGCGACGCGGACCCTCACGGCGTGACCTCGATGCGCGAGAGCAGCCCCGCGAGCTCTGCGTCGTAGCCGGTGGCGGGCCTCGCGATGAAGACGAGCGAGGCACCACCCTCGACGACGGCGCCCGCGATGGCATCCTCCCCCACGATCCGCGCGTGCACGACCGTCGCGGCGCCGACCGGTTCGCTGTCGAAGGGGGTCAATGCACCGCCGACGGCGTCGCCGACCTCTTTCTCGGCGTCAGAACCCGAGCGCAGGGTGAACTCGACCGTGAAGATTCCGTCGGGGCTGCGCACCTGCGCCGTGCTCTGATCGAACGGGCCGACGACGTACGACCAGTCCGCGTCGACCGGCACGGTCGCCGAACCGCCCGCGCCCGTGAGGGTGAGGTGCGTGTCCGACGCGGCGACCTCGGTGGCCGCCGCGCGAATGATCTGCGGCGCGACAAGGAAACCGGCGACCACCAGCACGGCGACGAGGACGACCGAGCCGATGACCGCGACCACGACCGGAACGCGCCGGCCGCGCGCGGTGCGGGATGCCGGGGTCGCGGATGTCACTCAGCGATGATGCCCGAAGTCGACACCTCGAAGCTCGCGGCGCGCGGCGTCGCCGTGCGCTTCTCGGCGAATGCTCGGATTCCGTCGGGTGCGCGGGCCCCTCAGACGCTCGCGGCGGGCACGTCAGTTGCGGGCAGGCAGGTCAGTCGCTCGCGGGTACAGCCGGGGCGCACACCCCTGCGGCCGGCAGGATGATGCCGTCGATGATGCGGATCGATGAATCCCGGTCCATCGGCAGCCCGAGCATGAGGGTGCGGTAGGCCGCCATCGCGGGGCCGATCATGCACAGGGTGTCGAGGTCAGCGTCGGCAGAGATCTCGCCCCGGGCGATCGCCCGGCTGAAGACGATCCGGTTGGCGGCCGCGCGCGGCTCGACGAGGGCGGCGTGCGCCGCGGCGGCCAGATCGGGGTCGCGCGCGATCATCGAGACGATGCCCGCCATGACCTTGAGCTTGCGCTCGCTCTGCGCGAGGGTGAACGTCTTCACCATCGCGACGAGGTCGCCGCGCAGCGTGCCGGTGTCGGGGGGCGACGCGAGATCGACATCCGACGACTTCATGCAAGCGACGGCCTCGAGCACGAGCTCGGGCTTCGATGCCCAGCGCCGGTACAGCGTCGCCTTGCCGGCTTTGGCGCGGGCCGCGACCATGTCGATCGTCATGCCGTCATAGCCGGTCTCGGCGAGCACATCGAGCGTGGCTTCGAGGATCTCGGGGTCGCGCGTGTGGTCGCGCTTACGCCCGAGCCTAGGCTTTGCGGCGTCAGCGAGCTGCACCATCGCACTCGCCTCCTTCGGTCGCTCCTCCCACGTTACCAGTGGGTAAATCCTGAACGATGTATATCCGGAACTCCACAGTACCGTATAGAGTGACCGTCATGTCTTCTTCGAACGGCGCATCCGCGCCCTCCACTGCGACGGCGGCCACGCCCACCGATCGGCGTCGCTGGGTCACCCTCGGCGTCGTCGGGCTCGCGCAGCTCATGGTCGTGCTCGACGCCACGGTCGTGAACATTGCGCTCCCCTCCGCGCAGGCCGATCTCGGCTTCAGCGATGGCCAGCGCCAGTGGGTCATCACCGCGTACTCGCTCGCGTTCGGCAGCCTGCTGCTGCTGGGCGGGCGCCTGTCCGACCTCATCGGCCGCAAGCGCACGTTCATCATCGGGCTCATCGGCTTCGCGATCGCATCGGCGCTCGGCGGCGCCGCACCCACGTTCGAGGTGCTCGTCGCGACCCGCGCGCTGCAGGGTGTGTTCGGCGCGTTGCTCGCCCCCACCGCGCTCGCGGTGCTGACGACGACCTTCACGATCCCGAAGGAGCGGGCCCGCGCATTCGGCGTGTTCGGTGCGATCGCCGGCGCCGGCGGAGCCGTGGGACTGCTGCTCGGCGGCATCCTCACCGAGTGGCTCGACTGGCGCTGGAACCTCTACATCAACGTGTTCATCGCGGCGATCGCGCTCGTCGGGGCGTTCCTGTACGTGCCGAATGTCGCGCGCACCGGTCCGCGTCCGAAGCTCGACGTGCCCGGCACGCTGCTGATCTCGGGTGGTCTGTTCGGGCTCGTGTACGGGTTCTCGAACGCCGAGACCGACGGGTGGGGCTCGCCGCTCACGTGGGGCATGCTGGCGGCCGCCGTCGTGCTGATCGCGGTGTTCGTGTTCTGGCAGACGCGCGCGTCGCACCCGCTGCTGCCCCTGCAGATCGTGCTCGATCGCAACCGCGCCGCTGCGTACCTCTCGGTCATGATCGCGGGTGCCGGCATGTTCGGAATATTCCTGTTCGTCACTTATTACCTGCAGTTGACGCTCGGGTACACGCCGATTCAGACCGGGCTCGCGTTCCTGCCGATGATCGCGATGCTCGTGCTCGCGGCGCAGCTCGGGACGAACATCTTCGTCCCCCGCTTCGGCCCGAAGGTGCTCGTGCCGATCGGCATGACACTGGGCGTCGTCGCGATGATCTTGCTGACGAGACTGGATGCCTCGAGCACCTATGTCGCGCACGTCATGCCCGCGCTCATGGTGATGGGTTTCGCGATGGGCACCATCATGCCGGCGTCGATGCAGACCGCCACCCTCGGGGTCGACCGTCAGTTCGCGGGCGTCGCCTCGGCGATGGTGAACACGAGCCAGCAGGTCGGCGGCTCGATCGGCACGTCGCTGCTGAACACGCTCGCCGCGACGGCGATGGCCGACTACCTGGCCGCGCACCTGCCGACCACGCCCGAGGTGGCGGCAGACGCCGCCCTCGCCAGCTACGCCACCGCCTACTGGTGGGGCGCCGGGTTCTTCGCCGTCGGCGCCGTGGTCTCGGCGCTGCTGTTCCGCCGGCGCGGGCAGGGGCTGTCACTGTCGCAGGACGCGTCGGTGGATGCCACGGCGGAGCCGGTCATCGCGCACTGACGTCGGCGGGCACCCCCACATGCCTGATCGAGTACGTGAAGGTGCCGCGGTAGCCGTAGATCTCGCCGAGCACGGGAACCGACACCCGGACCGCCACACGCTGCGCACCTCCCGCCACGACCTCCTCGGTCAGTTCCACCCCGAGGAGGCGTGGCAGCGGCAGCCGTAGCGCCCCCAGCCGCAGCGCCAGCCGGCGCGACCGCAGCTGCAGGGCGCCGTGCTGGACGCGCGCAAGGAGCTCGACGTCGAGCATGCCGCGATGGCCGAGGCGGTCGACGAGCATGCCGTCTGCCACGCTCACGCGGTCACTCATGACGCGGATTGCTCGCGCGAACCGGAAGGTACGGGTGGCGTGCACCGCCCCATCGGCGTCAGGGATGTTGCGCACGCCGAAGGGGACGTCGGCGCCCCATTCGGGAAAGGCCATGCCGAGTCGCGCCGCGATGGCAAAGAGCGGCCGGAGCGTGCGAAGGCGAAGCCCCGCTTCACGGAACGTGCCCTCGCCGTGTCCCTCGTGCGCGAACGGGATCTGCCCGAAATAGGTGCGCAGCTGCGGGTGCAGCGACGCGAACTCGCCGCCGAGCACCCGCTCGTACGGGGAACTCGCTGGCCAGGCATCCTGCGTCAGTGTCACGTTACTGAACATGTTCAGAATTGAAGTACTCTCAAGGCATGAACGACACGCGCCCCCCGATCGCCGTCATCGCGGGCGGCAGCGGATTCGTCGGCCGAGCCATCATTGCCGCCCTGGTCGCCGATGGATATGAGCTGCGGCACATCGGCCGTTCGGGACCGATTCGTTGGGCCGATCACGCAGGTATCCGTCGCGCCGTCGACGGAGCTGATCTGGTCGTGAATCTGGCCGGGAAGTCGGTCGACTGCCGCTACACCGACCGCAACCGTGACGAGATCCTGGCGTCGCGCGTGGAGACGACACGCGCGCTGCGCGAGGCGATCGCGGGCGCCGAGCATCCCCCGCGGCTGTGGATCAATGCGTCGACCGCGACGATCTACCGGCACGCGATGGATCGGCCGAACACCGAGCACGACGGCGAGATCGGGTCGGGGTTCTCGGTCGACGTCGCGACTTCGTGGGAGCGCGCACTGTTCGAGGGAGCCCTGCCCACGACGCGGCGCGTGGCGCTGAGGATGGCGATCGTGCTCGGCGAGGGCCCCGCCACCCGGATGCTCTTCTCGGTCGCGCGCGCGGGATTGGGCGGCGCGCAGCACGACGGGTGGTGCCCGCCGCACCGTCGCTATCGCGGCATCGGCGAGCATCCGACCGGTTCAGATCGAGCGCCGAGCTACCGCACGGGCGGGCGGCAGAAGTTCAGCTGGGTGCACATCGACGACGTGGTGGCGGCCGTCCGGGTGATCCGCGACGACGAGACCCTGCACGGCCCGATCAACGTGGCGTCGCCGAATCCCAGCGACAACCGCACGCTCATGCGCACCCTGCGCCGCGTGGTCCGTATGCCGATCGGCGTACCTACCCTCCGCTGGATGCTCGAACTCGGCATGTGGGCGCTGCGCACCGAGTCAGAGCTGATCCTCAAGAGCCGATGGGTGCTGCCCGGCACGCTCACCGCGCGCGGATTCGCCTTCGCGCACACCGACCTCGAAGAGGCGCTCAGAGACGTGCGCGCCGGTGCACGGGCGAACAAATCCACGCGTGCTCGGGTGGCCCGCTAGGCCTCCGTCGTCGCCTCCCTATGCTGAGGGCATGCCCGCGCCCGAGATCCTGCGATACGCCGCGTTCACGACCCAGCCGAGCGGAGGCAACCCCGCAGGCGTCGTGCTCGACGCGGGATCGCTCGACGAGCGCGAGATGCAGCGCATCGCGGCCGAGGTCGACTACGCCGAGACGGCGTTCGTGACAGGAACGGCGCCGGACGGGGCCCTTGCGATCCGGTACTTCTCCCCCATCGCCGAGGTGCCGTTCTGCGGTCACGCGACGGTCGCGACCGCCGTGGCCCTGGCAGAGCGCGGACGAGCGGATGCCGACGGCGCCATCCGGTTCGCCACGCCAGTCGGCGCTGTCGACATCTCGGTGACCCGCGATGACGACGGCGTACGCGCGGCGTTCACGAGCGTCGAGCCGTCAGTGAGCGCTCTTCCGGCGGCGGATCTGGCAGCGATCCTGCAGCTTCTGGGCCTGGCACCCGAAGTGCTGGAGGCCACGCTGCCGCCCCGGCTCGCGAACGCGGGTAACCCGCACCCCGTCATCGCCGTGGAAGATCGCGCCGCGTTCGACGGGTTCTCATTCGACCCCGCCGCGGTGCGTGCCCTGATGGACGACCGCGGCTGGCCGGCGACGATCACGGTGATCCACCGCCTGGCCCCCGACCGGTTCGCCGCGCGCAACCTGTTCCCCGTCGGACGCATCACCGAAGACCCCGCGACCGGTTCTGCCGCAGCGTCCGTCGGTGCCTATCTGCGATCGCTCGAGCCTGAGGCATCCCCTCGTCGCATCGTCAGCACGTCGGGCGGCCCGGACAGCTCACGGTCGACATCCCGCCCTCGGGCGGCATCGTGGTGTCGGGGTATGCGGTGCCGATCGGCTGAGCACCTGCGGGCGCACGCGAAGTCCGAACCGATAGAGACACGCGCTGGCGCGCAGTCAGCCCACCGCAAGCGGGCGTAGCGCGACAACGCGAAACCGCTCATCCGCACCACAAACGGCGAGAAAGCGGTGCAGTTGAGCGGTTTCGCGAGAGTACGCCCGGCGAGGGTCCCAACGAAGAGCACCGCGGCGAGCGCTCGACGGATCAGCGGACCGCCATCCGCCGAATCGCCGTTGCTTAGGAGTCCAGCGCGTCGAAAATGCCGCGATGCTGCCAGACACGTCCACGGCTCTTACCCGTGGTCTCGACGAGCACCTCTCGTTCGGCGAGCGAATCGAGCGCGCGTAGCGCGGTCATCTCGCTGAGGCCCAGCGTGTTCGTGAGATACCGGACGTTCACCGCTGGCTGGCCAACTAGGTGGGGCAGGATCTTCCACGCGGCAGCGTCCGAGCGGATGCCCGCCATCTTCGCGCGCGACTCATCGAGCTGCTCGACGAGTTGGTCAACGAGCCGCGAACCCGTCGTCGCGGCGATCCTGCTCGCGGCTGCGAAGTCGCGGATGATCGGACCGGCATCCCCAGCGCGAAATGAACCGAGTGCATCGAAATAACGGTCCACGTCGACCAGCAGGCCCGCCGAGATAGGCACTGCTGTTGAACCGACGAGGCCCTTGTTTCGCAAAACCGACTGCGCGAGCGCCCGGCCTGTTCGGCCATTGCCGTCCGTGAACGGGTGGATCGTCTCGAACTGTGCGTGCGCAACAGCGACCTGCACAAGCACGGGGATATCCTGGCGCCTGACGAACTGGACGAGATCTCTGATCGCACCGGGCACGCGGTTGTGGTGGGGAGCAATGAAGTCGGCGAGCCGGGGGCCGGCGTCCCCCGGCCCGATCCAGACCTGCTCGGCGCGGAATCGTCCCGCCTCTTCGGGAGGAAAGCCGTCATGGTGAAGCATCAGCGCCTTGTGCATCGAGAGGATCGAGCGCTCGTCAACATCGTCGGCCAGTCGCAACGCGGCTTCCATCGCACGGACGTTGCCCACGACCGTGCGCGCGTTGACCCGATCGCCCTCGTCGATTTCAGCGAGGGCAAGCTGCCGGGCCGAGGTGGTCAGCTGCTCGATCTGAGAGCTCGACGCAGACTCGACGCGCAGAAGGATCGCTGCCATCGGCCCGAGTGCAGGATTGCCGATGCCCAGCATCCGCTGCGCGTGCCGGTCGAACGTGACCAGCTGCCGAGTCGCATCTTCGATGTTTGCCGCGTCATCGCTCGAGATGACCGGCGACCACGTCGCGATCGGTGGCGTTACCGCAGCGTCATATGGTCCCGTCTGCCGCTCGACCTCGGCCCGCGAGTGCATTTCGGGTGCGCGCGGCTTCCACTCGAAGGTCTCGTAGCTGACTGCATCAATGGGGATGAGAGCGCCTGCAAATGTGGCCACAGACTGATGATATCCACAGATAGCACAATAAGTGTTAGTAAACCATTGCGAACCGCACATGCGCGGCGCGCGCTCGTCGCTCGGGGAATCGCGGTGCCGGCAGAGCTCAGCACCGAGTCACTTTTCAGCCGATACCTGCGCCCCGTCCGCACTCAAGCCACCAGCCGTAAGCAGACTCTTGAGTCGCGCGCGATACGCGACGACGCGGTCGTAGGTGAGCTCAACGGGGTCACCTAGCGCGAACGCCTGACTGCCGCCCTTTTCAAGCCTCGTGAAGTTCTTCTCGTCGATGACGTTCTGCCCGTGAACGATGACATTGCGTACGACACCCACCTCGATAGCCCCGGCGCGCCCGCCGACCACACATTGCCAGTCTTTGCCCGCAGCGCGCAGCAGCCTCCCGCCCCAGTCCTCGATTCCCGCAACGATCCTCGAGTCGATGCCGAGGCGATCGACCGCGGCCGCCTCAGCCAGTGCGTATGAGAGCACCAGCGTGGCCGCCATGAGCGTCCCCTCGTCTTCGAGGGCGATGACGTGGTCGACGAGTCGAATGGGATACCTGGTTTCACCGACAGCCGCCTTGACCTTCAAGGTGGATCGATTGGTGAAATCAAGTTGCTCCCAGAAAGTGCGCTCTCGAGCCACCGCGACACGTGTACTGATCATCGAGCGCGTCAACGCTCCCCAACGATCCCAGATGCCCGGCACGGTCTTCCTCTCGCTCCTCGTTCATCCGCGCTACGACGAGCTCGCGGTCACCCGACCTTCGTCCAGGTTCCGCAACGGCTCGATTCGAAGATGTCCCCCGCGTTGAGGGTCACGGTCGCGGATCCCGAAACGATGTTGTTGTCGATGATGTCGGCGTCCGAGCCTGTGCCGGACTTCCACGCGTAGTAGCAGTTGGTCACACCGTCGGTCCGGTAGACGCCAGGCGCGACTGTCTGCCCGACGACGTGGAGTCCGCCGCTGAAGCTGTTCGCGGCGATCGTCTCTTCCGTCGCCTTGACGGCTGCTTCGCGTTCCGCGACTGCCTTCTCACGTGCCTCGAGGTCGCCGACCAGGGCCTTCACATCAGCAAGGTCGCTGACCGCACGATCGCGCTGTTCTTGGGTGGTGGCCAGCGTGTCTCTGGTGTTCTTGATCTGACTGGCGATCGTGTCGCGCTCGCTCTCTGCCGCCTGCGTGGCAGAGTTCGCCTCACTGACCGTCAGGAGGCCGGGAACGCCTGCAGCGAAAAGACCCACCAACACGCCGACGCCTGCCGCGATCAGAGTTGCTCGGCGGGGTGGCCAGATCTTCCGGCCGCGCTTCTCCGTCGGCTTTTCGAGGGGCGTGGATGCCGCCGCATCTTCAGCCGATTGCGTGGGCACCGGCGGCGGGGTGGGCGTCATGTCCGGTACCCCAGTGATCAGTTCGTCATGCTCAGTAGGTTCGATGTTGCTCATTGGTGTCTTCCAGGGCGTGCGAGGCAATTGCCGTCGCGGCGAACAGATGCGAGCCCGAACCGATCACCGTCAGCCCGGGACGGGAGCACACAGACCGGCGCTCCTCAAACGCGTCTGCGAGGGCCGGGACACTCCCGACCCTCGCAGCACGTGCGAACTACTGAACGGCGACGAACACCTTGTCGGCGAGGACGCCGGGCGTCACGGCGAGCACGCCGTCGACAGGGCTCGGGACCTGGATGGCCGTGTTGCCGGTGACCGTGGCTCCGCTGTAGAGGACACTCGTCGAGTTGATCGCGTCGGGCGCGATGACGAACTTGTCGAAGAGGTTGACGGTGACGCCGGCGGCGGTGACGTACTCGATCTGAACCATGGCCGGATACTGTCCGTCTGCGTCGTCTCCGGTGTACGTGACCGTGTAGTTGATCAGAAGGAACTCGGTGCCCGGGTCTGCATCCTGCGGGTACCCGTTCGCGGCGTTGATCTGCTCGCCGGCGTTCTGGGTCACGGAGTTGATGACGACGGTCCAGTCGTCGTTCGAGAACGCGGTTCCCAGCGGAATGGGGGTTTCGCGGGTGCCGACCTCAGAAGCGGGCGCATCCTCAGAGGCGGCGTCGTCGTCCGGGGCCTGCTGCTCAGTGACAGTGGTCTTGCCTCCGGTCGCGTCATCGACCGCATTGCTGAAGGCCGTCGCGGCGACAACGAAGAACACGATGAACGCGACGATGGTGCCGACGACCGACAGAACGATTGCCGTGATTCCCTGCCACTTGACCTTGCCCCGCAGGCACACCGAGACGATGCCCAGGATGAAGGCGATGGGGAGGAGGATCCAACCGATGACGAGTGCTCCGGGGATGCACCCGAAGATGAAGCCGACGGCCGCCACGATGAGTGCGATGAGACCCAGCGTGTTCTTCGCGGGCTTGTTCACCGGCGGCGCGAACATCGGGGGCTGGGGGTCGTATGCGGGGGGATTCGGCGCGCTCGCCTGCTGCTGATCTGACATGGTGCTCCAGAGGTGTGGTGACGGGGGGTGCGTCCCTGCGCGGATAGCTCGTGAAGTGCGCAGATGAGACTTTTCTAATCTAGAGCGAACTCCCGACATCGCAAACTTCGGTGCGCTCTGTCGTGAGGCATCCGGATGCCTGCCAGGCGCGGGCAGTCAGCGTGCGACGCGGGCGCTTGTTGCGCGCAGGATGGCGGCCCCGCCCGCCGCGACCGTCACGATGGCGCCGTAGATCAGCACCGTCACGTGCAGGCCGAGCGTCGTGGTGAGGATTCCGGCGATCACGGCCGGCACTCCGAACGACAGGTAGGCGACGATGTAGAGCGACGAGAACAACTCGGCGCGTTCATGCACGGCGACGAGCGGCAGCAGCGAGCCGATCGTGCCCATGAACGCGGTGCCGAATCCTGTGCCGGCGACGATGATCGCGGCGACGGCGATCGGCAGCGACGCGGTGACGAGGGCGACCAATAGCAGCAACGTCCCCGCGGACAGTGCGGACGCGCCGTAGACCGTGGCGACGACGGGTGGGCGGCGGTAGAGGACCGATGCCGCGACGGCTCCGGATGCCGGCAGCAACCCGATCAGCAGGGCACCGGCGAGCTGTCCGTCGACGCCGAGTTCGGCGCGCATGATGGTGGGGCCGAGCGAGAGGAAGAGCCCGCCCGTCGCCCAGCCGCCGAGGACGATCGGCACGCTGATGCCGAACAGACGCCGGGCGGCGACCGGCACGGCGGCGCGGGGGCGAAGTGCCCGCGCCCAGCCAGCGATCCGCGGCGAGGTTTCGGGAACGAGCCAGATGAGCGCGGCGATCGCGAGGTAAGCGGCCGTGAGCGGCGCGAAGGTCCAGGTGACCGCGTCAGCGACCGTCTGCAGCAGCACGCCCGCGACGATCGTGCCGAGCGCGAGCCCGGCCATCGGGGCCAGTGTGTTCACGAGCGTCGCGAGCCGTGGCTTGCGGGGCGGGGCGAAGTCGGTGATCGTCGCCGAGAGTGTGGAGATGAGTGCACCGCTCGCGAGCCCCTGGATCGTGCGGGCGACGTAGAGCGCCCCGCCCGAATCGACGTGCCAGATGAGCGCCACGCTCACGGCGAGCAGGGTGAAGCCGGCCGCGATCACGGGGCGGCGTCCGAGGTGATCCGAGAGCGAGCCGACGATGAGGAGTGCCACCAGCAGCGCCACCGCATAGACGGCGAACGCGATCGTGACACCGATCGCCCCGATTCCCAGGCGTTCCTCGAGAGCGGGATAGAACGGCGACGGCGCGCTCGCGCCCGTCAGCATCAACGTGCTCGCGGCCGCGGCGAGCGCGAACCCGAAACTCCGCCGTGGCAGCTCGAGGCTCACCGCTGCGGTGGCGGGCGCCTCGACTAGCTGCGCGTTCATTGGCATCCCCTCAGTTCCACAATCTTCGAACGATGAGACGTTACCCGCACTGCGCGGAAAGTTCAACTATTATCGAACCATGACCGCGCCCGGCGAACTGACGCACCCCGACCGCGACGACATCGCGCTCAGCTCGGTGCTCTTCGCGCTGAGCGATCCGGACCGCCTCGAGATGGTGCGTCAGCTGCGCGACGGGCCGATGGATGCCGCGAACTGCACCGCCCTCGACCCGTCGATTCCCAAGTCGACGAAGTCTCACCTCATGAAGGTGCTGCGCGAGGCGGGCGTCATCCGCAATGAGCCGAACGGCCGCCACCGCACCCTCACGCTGCGTCGCGCCGACCTCGACGCCCGCTTCCCCGGGCTGCTCGATTCGGTGCTCGACGCGCGCTGACGAAGGACGCGCCGATGCAGGCGTGGATGCGTTCGTTCAACATGGCAACCTTCGCGTGCACGGCGACCGGCGGGCAAGACGAGCTGCGGCGTGTCGTCGCGCCACTCAGCGCGAGCACTAAAGATGCCGCGTCGGCTCCATCCGCTGGTGGAGGATGCGGATGACATCGACGCCGCCGCCGTTGTCGATGAAGAAGATCAGATGGCTGCCGATCGCGTAGCGACGGTACCCCTCACGGATTTCATCGACTGCCCGACCTTGGTACCGGAGCACTGCACGCCAGCGCGCTCTACTTCGCCTTGTTCCGAATCTGCAGACCGCCGCCGGGCCGCGGTTCGATGACGAACAATCCGATCGCCTTCACGAGGTCGGAGAGCTTCGCGTAACCCCAGTTGCGCGAGTCGAAGTCGGGCTGCTGCTTGCGCATGAGCGATCCGACGGCGGAGAGGTTCGCCCAGCCGTCTTCACCGGATGCGGTTGTGATGCATGCGCGAAGGCCACCCACGAGTTTGGCGTTGTTGCGGAGTTCCGGCGGCGACTTCCGCGTAGGCGTTGCCGCGACCGGCTCGGCCTGTGGCTCACTCAGCACATCAAGGTAAGTGAACGTGTCACAGGCGTTGCGGAACGCGACGGGAGTCTTTCGCTCCCCGAACCCGTGCACCGTGACACCCTCCTCTCGGATGCGCGTCGCGAGCCGCGTGAAGTCGCTGTCTGACGAGACGATGCAGAACCCGCTGAATCGCCGCGTGTAGAGCAGATCCATGGCATCGATGATCAGCGCGATGTCGGTCGCGTTCTTGCCGACGGTGTTCGCAAACTGCTGCACAGGCTGGATGACGTGCTCGCTCGCCGCCTGCTTCCAGGTGCTCAGTTGCGTGTTGGTCCAATCGCCGTAGATCCGCTTGACGGATGCCGTGCCGAAGCGGGCGACCTCTGAGAGCACGGCGTCGATCTTCGAGGCCGAGGCGTTGTCGGCGTCGATGAGGACCGCGAGCAGGTCAGTCGGGTGGGCCATTGCTCAAGCATGGCAGGGCGACAGACGGAGCCGACAACGTCACTGCTGGAGGTTCTTGCGCATCTCCTGGTAGGAGCCAGTGTTGAGCACCTCGCCGGTTGCACCATCAACGAAGTTCACGACAACGTCGATGTCGTCGGCGCCCACCCCGTTGAATTGTTGGAACATCGCTCCTTGAATGTAGAAGCCCAAGGCGAGCAGACTTTGAAGTGCACCGTACCGGGCCTTGTCAACGGAAATCTTGAACAACGTCATATCGTCGTTGAACTCGACCGCGGTCACAGAGTTCGTGTCATCCGCGATCATTTCATCAGCCGCCGCATGCGCCGACGAACGCATCTGCGCGAGCATGTCGGCCTGCTGCGCTCGCGTCATCGTGTAGATCACGGTGTCGCCGTCGACCCTAGCCGTGATTCCCTTCTCGCGGGCAGCACCGACGATCTGCTCATCCGTGAGCGCATTCTTCTGATCGAGCAGCGAGCGCGCGAGGCGGACGTCAACGGTCGCAACAGCCTCCTCGACTTCGATCGCTGGAGCTGAAGATGAAGCTCCTGCGGGCTTCTCTGCCGTGCCGGCCGTGCAGCCCCCGAAGGCGAGGGTTGCAGCGGCGACAACCGACGCGATGACAAGACGACTGTTCACGGAACTCCCTAGGTAGTCACATTCAGCTCGAATGGCTCTCCACCGAGCCTATGCACGACCGGCGACACCGTCCCGACACTGCCCTTATGCGAAAGAGCGCCTCAGCTCGAAGTCACTCGTGCTGCCACCTCAGCGCGGTACCACTCTTCGAGGATCGTCACGAGCGACTCCGCCAACTCGTCGACCTGCTCTAGTGGCATCCGTTCAGATGCCGGGCCGACGATCCAGTCGATGTAGCCGGTTGTCAACCATCTCTCGCTGGCCTCGAAGTGATGGTCCACGATCGCGAGCTTGCGCCCGTGCGCTCTGCCGTGGGGCGTCTCCGAGTTGGCGTGACCTGAGCTGGGCCGACGAGTGCTGAGATGAAGCTCGTGGACCCGGTCGCCGATGACGTTCGACTGCAAGCGCCGCACCGATTCCACCCACGGCGGCGTCGACCGGGGATCGCGCGGGTAGCTGCTGGTGTCTGCTCGAACGCTGATTCCCACACTGAATCTCATCGGCACGGGCTGACCGGCAGGCGGCATGGTGCGCTGCGCGACTTGGAGCACGGCACGGAGCTGCTCGCCATCGATCTCGGGCGAGTAGAAGTTGATCGCAGGCATCCCCGACCCTCCTCGACGGCTGTCAATGCGCCACGCGGCGCCGAGTCGCTGCTTGGCAGGGCCGATCAGTTGCCGCAGGCGCACCTCGACCGCGCTCTTGCCCGAGCGTGCGGCCTTGATCTCGTCGAGTGTGAGACGAGATCCAGGAAAGCAGGCAAGCGCGTCCTCCCAAGTCATGAGGCTGACACGACCTTTCAGAGGCAACCACTCAGGAGCGTGATCTCTGTCGAGCAGCAGCACGACGAGATGGTTCGCCACAGTCAGTTCGCGATCGACCTGATCCTCCGTGAGCGTGTGGTCGAACTTCGCCTCGATGCCGACGACGTAGTCAGGATCGGCAAAGGTGAGTGCGACGTCGATCTTCTGATCACCTTGCTCCGCCCTAACATCGATGAATCGCCCGAGTAGATCGGCTCCGACGATCTCGGAAAGCAGTGCGACGAAACGCGCGTGATCGTGACGAATCTCGGCTGCCAGGGCTCGCGTTGCCAGCGGCTCGGTCGTGTATATGAGGGAGGCCTGCACACGGCCATCCTGTCACCCGACGCGAGACAGCCGGACAGTGGCGCATTCGCGCCCCGTGGCCCACACCGTTGCCAGCCGCAGTTCGTATCTCAGCGCGTGCCATTTCGGCGGACCCGCTCGGATGCGGTCTTGTTGACCACGCGTGTTCCACGAGTCGCCTGCGCTTGCAACGTCATTCCAAGTCGTCCGACGGCGAGATCGACCGAGAAGAGTAGCTTGATCACCCAACCCAGCAGGAGCATCACAAGTAGAGGCATCACGCACGTGGTGACGATCAGTAGCGCGAACTTCTCCATGTAGGAATTGAGTGCATCTACGGCATCGTCTTTGATCTCGTTGAGGGAGGTGAGCGCGCTCCCAAGTGCGTCGCCGACTTTGTCAGCAGCTCCCGATATCCAGTCGCCGATAGTGTCGAGGAGACTGTCATCGTTGTCACCCTCGGCCTTCGCCGCATCCTCTGCCTCGGCCGTCTTCGCGGACGCCGCAGCCGAAGCCTTATCCGCAGCGTCGTCCGCAGCCGCAGCCGCGCTGGACAAGTCTGCATACGTGTTTGTGAGCGCGTTACTGATCACAATCGAAGCGGGAACGGCGAAACAGAGGACGAGCCCGAAGGCTGCGAACCGGATACCCATTGCGCGAAAACCTGGACGCCGTGAGTAGGCAGCGACGATTCCCAGTGCGCATGCGAGCGGCACGATGAGCCCGAAAGCGATCGGCCCCGCGACCGTGATGAGGATCTTCTGCAAGATGATGGCGGCGATAATTACAACGAACCATCCGCTGACGTCCGCGAGTTGATTTGCTAGGGGAGCCAACGACTCTCCCGGAACCAGGCTGAGCGCCGCGGACAACGCCGTGGCACCGGCTGCGAGTCCGCCTACAGTTGCCTGCTGGTCATTGAGGGAGTCTCGCACGCCCCCCAACAGACCAGGGTCAATCGCGACTCGAGCAAGCACGAATATGGACAGCAGAGCAAGGACGAGTAGTACGCCAGCTGTCACGTGCGTTCGGACCCAGTTGCGGGTGGGTGGTACGGAGCGTTCCTGATGGTCGAGCTCCGCGGTCGGGTCTTCATTGAGCGTCGTCAGAGTGTCGTCCGTCACCTGGTCCCCAGTTCCAAACTGACGCCCACCGTGGGTCGCCGGGGTCACTCTATTGGGTGCGCCCCTACCCCCTCCGCAACTCGACCGCCGGTCTTGGAGCAAGGATGACCGACACGCAGGCCGGCTGGTACGACGACGGCTCAGGAACGAAGCGCTGGTGGGACGGCGCCGCGTGGACCGATGCGGTCCAGCCGCCCGCTCCGCCCGAGCCGGGCGTGTCGGGCATGATCAACCGCGCCCAGGCCGACGCGGTGTCGGGTGCTCAGCCTCGACCCGCGCCCGCCGGCATGAGCTACGTGGTTCTGCAGGTCGTGCTGAAGGAGAAATTCTTCGGTACCGGCTCGGGCAACCTTGTCGGACTCGAGAAGGTCATCAACGCGCAGGCATCCCTCGGCTACCGACTGCACACGATCACGACGGCATCGTCGGGCAGCACGGGTTTCGGCGGCGGCGACCGCGTCCAAGCGACGATGGTGTTCGAGAAGCTCACCTGACCAGCCACTCAAGCGACCCGCGTACGCCGATCACGCCCGCTCGAACAGCTCCGCCGGTCGTCCCTTGCCCTCGGCGCGCATGTGGCCCGTGCCGCGCAGCAGCGGCAGCATCGCGCGGCGGAACGTATCGGGCACGAGCGACTCCCCCCGCACGGCCTCGTGCAGCAGCCTGAGCTGACGGATCGTGAAGGGTGACTCCAGCAGCTCCGCCGGGTCGGGCGCACCGCGATAGTCAGCGCGCAGGGCATCGACGGCGAACTCGACGATCTCGCGATGGTCGTACGTCAGCTTGGGCAGGTCGCTGATGGGCGTCAACCGAAGGTCGTCGGATGCCTGCAGCCGCCCGGACCGCACGACGTCGACGTGCGCGACCGAGAGCACCCACCCCCGATCGTCGCGCTCGAGCGCGTCGAACACGTGCAGCTGCCGCGGCCGCAGCCCCTCGATGCCGGCCTTGTCGCGCAGCGACCGCATCACGGCGTCGCGCAGCCGCTCCCCCTCGTGCAGGAACGTTCCCGGCAGCCGCCACCCCGCGCCGTCGTCCTTCGCGCCGACCAGAAGCACCGACAACGCATCATCCACGACCGTGAGGACCGCTGTGTCGACGGCGACAGACGGGCGCGGATGGTCCTCGAGTCGCCGTGCGGAACTGTCACGTCGGGTCTGCATGGCGCCAATTTAGCGCACTCTTGCGCAAAGTCCGACTCTCGGCGCATACTGTTTTAGATCACATACGCGCTAAATCAAGACGAGGGATTCGATTCCTCACTGCAGAAGGCAGGCAACTGATGCACCTCTCCACCCAGCAGCTCGATCGCGCCGTCGGCGCCGTCATGGCGTCCGCCGCCGGCGATGCCCTCGGCTCGCAGTATGAATTCGGCCCGGCGCTGCCCGACAGCGTCACGCCCGAGTTCGGCGTCGGATGCTTCGGCCACGCCGTCGGCGAGTGGACCGACGACACCAGCATGGCAATGCCGATCCTGACCGTGCTCGCGCGGGGTGGCACCCTCGAAGACCCCGCGTCGATGATCGAGATCGTCGCTTCGTGGAGGGAGTGGGCGCGCACCGCGAAGGACGTCGGCGCGCAGACCCGCTCCGTCCTGAGCAGCCTCGACGACGACGCAGATGAGGATGCCTCGCGCGCCGCCGCCGAGTCGGCACACCATCGCGCAGGCCGTAGCGGCGGGAACGGATCCCTCATGCGCACAGGCCCGGTCTCGCTCGGCTACCTCGACCGCTCCCCCGAGGATCTCGCCGCCGCGGCCGGCAGGATCGCGCAGCTGACCCACTGGGAGGTCGACAACGTCGACGCGTGCGCGCTGTGGTGCCTGGCGATCCGGCACGCGATCCTCACGGGCGAGCTCGACGTGCGCGGCCAGGTGCAGTGGCTGCCCGCCGAACGGCGCGAACGCTGGGAGCGCCTGATCGATGAGGCATCCGCCGGCGCCCACCCCCGCGACTTCCAGTCGGGCAACGGATGGGTGGTGCGGGCATTCCAGGCTGCGCTCGCGGCCATCGTGGATGCCACGTCGCTGCGCGACGCGCTCGAGCGCGCGGTTCGCGGCGGCGGCGACACCGACACTGTGGCGGCAATCGCGGGATCGCTCGCGGGTGCGGTCTGGGGCGGGTCCGCGCTTCCGTTGTCGTTCACGCGCAGGCTGCACGGGTGGCCCGGTATCGACGCGAACGAGTTGACGCGGCTCGGGTCGCTCGCTGCGCGGCAGGGACGCGAAACAGGGGGAATACCCTAGAGGGATTCGAACACGTTTTGAGCATTTTGCATTTCGACTCAAAGCGACAGATTCCGCGGAATTACGCGGATTTTGAGGAGCAGGACCACATCTGGCAACGTCCGAAAACAGCTAGTTGGAAATGGAATGCGGGCAAAGAGCGGGCAAGAATCACCAACGCTGGCATGGCGCTCAGGCGTATGCCGAAAACGAATGCGGGCAAAAGCAAATTCGCCTGTGAATAACTTCGGCCAGTTTGAGCATTTTGCTCAGAATGTGGCCGCACGCGCGTCATTGTGCAGATGTGCGGCTGAATGTCGTCGCGCGAGCTCAGCGGCCGATCGATGGACCCGACGGTGAGCCCGGCACCTGGTACGGACCCGTCTGCTCGCGCTCGGCGCGCATGCGGTTGTACGTGTCGCGTGTGATCAGATCCTCGGCGAGGCCGGCTTCTCGGGCGCGGGCCATCATGCGGGTCGCGGTGCTGACACTCACGCCCAAGTGCTCGGACACGAGCTTGAGCGGGGCCAAGTTGGCCGTCGAAGCGAGGCGGTAGATTGTCACCGCCTCCCGCATCGTTTCCTCGTACGATCGATCGGTGCGCGTCTTCAACGCCGCGAGGTAGTGACCCAGTTGCTCGGGCTCGCCGCCCTCACGAGCCACGGTGATCAGACGCATGGAAGAAACCGCGACCAGGTACTGCACGCGGATATCCCGGAGCGCCGCGGCCGTGACCTCGTCGCCCTCCCCCGGCCGCTCAAGGCTGACGGATGTGGCCGCGGCACGCCGCAGCTGCTCGTCGAACACGACGTGGAGGCGGATCGTTCCTGCGACGTCGGGCTGATTGGTGGCCACGACTTCCCAGGCGGTGGGGATTCTCACACCGTCGCCGACATCGATCCGCTCACTGTGGATCACTTCGACGTGGATGTCACTCATACCCCGAGCTTGTCATGATCTCGAACTCGTGAGCAATACATGTCGCGGATTGCTCACGACAAGAGTACGGTGTGGGCAAGCAATGACATGCATTGCTCACCAAGGAGAAGGACATGACCCATTCAAGCAACTCACTCGCCCTGACCATGAAGGATGCCGCCAAGCTCGTCGGCGTCGACTACCGAACGATCAAGCTCGGCATCGAGAGCGGAACCATCCCCACGATCCAGCTCGGACCGCGTCGGATGATTCCCCGCGTTCCCCTGCTGCGCGCGTTCGGGATCAACGCCTGACGGATCGATCACTACCTTGGAGCGACGGCGGTACCCATGCGAGCGCAATCACGACACGCTGAGCTATCCAACCAGGGGCGCCGGACGACGGTCGCGCGAGCGCCCTCTACTGCAGGCTGAGGGCATCCGCCGGCGGCACCGTGGCACTCGGATACTGGCCGGTGACGTATGCGATTGCCCACGCCACCTCGTGGCGCCACCGGTCAAGCGCCTCAAGGAGCTTGATATCTGTCGTCGGGCTGGACGGATCCGTGGGGTCGTCGGCGGCAACCTTTTCCCATCCCTCCGGCGGCGCAAACCGCGGAAGGGTCAGCCAGATAGAGACGGAGTACTCGCCCGGCTCGGCGGTGAACTCGATTATCGGTCGCGGGTACGTGATCCGTAGAAGGCTCTGCCGACCCCCGCGAATCATCGAATCGAGCACGGCCGCAGTCGTGGCTTGCTCGTCTGCCTCCGTCCATATCCCATCGACGGTCGTCGAGTGGTCGATGGAGAGCTCGGCGGGCTGACAGGACGCGCTGACATTGAACTCGTGCTTCTCAAGGTTGCTCACCTCCCGCAACCCGTGCAGCTCCAACCGACGAGTCTCGAACGGCTGAATCGAACGGAATCGGTCGGCCACATCCCCCGTCAGGTGCTTGTGTCCCTTCCAGTGCCCCCAGCTCTCTTCGGTCATGGAGGCGGGAAAGCCGATGTCGATCTTCTTAGCCGGGCCGACGAACTCGACGGCCGCATGGCGGGTCAGCGCGTCAAGAGCGCCTCGGAGGTTTTGGACGACGTCATTCGCGCGCATCTGCCACTGATCGACCGGAGGCATGGGTACGTCGATGACGAAGTCAGCCGACCGTCGGTCATCGCTCACGACCCACTCCGTCTTTGGGTCCGCTTCAGCCCACCATCTGTGCATGTCGTCGTGGAGAGCTTGGCCGAGCTGCATAGCATGCGCCAATCGCGCGATGGCAACCTTCCGGACAGCCGGCTTCCCAAGACGCTTCAGATCTGAGCTCACGTTGACACTCTAGGGAGCAGTGCAACGGTGAGGATCCCCCTACGGGCGGTGCGCGTAGAGCGGACCACTACGTGCAGGCCGGATCGCGTCGTCGCCGAATCGTGCAGCAGTCCCAATGCGTGGCGGTACGAGTCGTCTCACCGAGGCTGCGTCCTCCGGCGGTGCCCCCGAGGGCGCAGGGCCGGCTTCAGTATGTGGTTGGATCGAGTTCCGCGAGTCCGGCTGCGGTCGGCGCGTCCCTCCGGTCGCGCAGTACGGCTATCTCATGGCGCTCGGGGAAGGTCTGTTCCCACGCACGATGGCGGTGACCGCGCTTGACGTGATCTGTTGGGAAGGGTCGCGTCGATGAGTGACCCATATGGAGTCGTTGAGATGCGGAGTGCCGTTGTAGTGGTCGGTGAGGTCGAGCACGAGCAGTTGCCCGAATGGCTCGCTGGTCGACTGGTACTCCAGGGCTTGGGCTAGATAACCCGACTCGACGCTTGAGCGACCAGCATCTGAGAGTTCGCGCTTGACCTCGGTCACGTATCGTTGCGCACCGTCGAACGTCACAATCACATCGGCTCGACCATTCGCGATGTTCGGGTACTCGATGCCGACGCGACCCGCCAACTCCGTTGCGCTCAAGAACTCGGCGAAGTGCTTCTGCAACGCGGCTTCAAGAGGAGCCGGATGCTCGGCGTCGATTGGCAAGGTGTACGTCTGCCTCGTATCTCCAACGTAGACAAGGAATCGCACGGTGTTCAGCAAGAGCAGGGAGAAGTTCGACCTGACGGTGCCCGTGAATGCGGGGTGCTCCGACAGTTCAGACATCAGCCCCGCCGTGAGACGGGCGACGAGGTCGTTGGTGGGACGGTCGCCAGCGAAGGTGCCTACGAAGGCCCGACGCGCGGCTTCCTCCAGGGCTGCGCGTTTGTCGTCGGAGAGTCCGCTGAGCAGTTCAGCATCGGACCCGAGAAGCGCGTGCAGAAAGGGGCCTCTCTGGGAATCCTCCTCTGCGTCGTCCTCGCACTCTCGCGGCGTTGACCCGGCTTGTTGGACGAGATCCAGCAGCTCGTAGATCTCACTCGGGAGGATTGGGGCATCTCGTGCCCTGTCAACGTCAACAGCCCGCTTCAGCTGGTGTGCCATCGCATGCCGGGTGGCGAGGCCGTTGACTATACGCGGTTCGATTACGACACGGACTGTGTTGAGGTCGCTGACCCGACGGTCCGCCTCGTACACCTTGGTAATGGCCTCGACGGCCGCCCACGTGTCCAGGAACGTATCCTCGGACAGGTGTTGATGCGCGCTTTCGAGGTGCGACGCTAGCGATGTCCACGCGAGCTCGGACGCCTGGCGGGCAAGGGCTGCGCTCCGGCTGTGAAGCCCGTGAAGGTGGAGCGCGCGCCGCGCGGCGGTGTCATGCGCCATGTGCGCGGCGCTCTCAAGTGTCGCGCGGTCCGCGTCATCGAACGCGATGATCGCACGGCAGACAGACGCGAGCGCCTGCGCATCGGTCCTGTCTTCAACCTGTGAGGCGAGGGCCTCGAAGCGATCGGCTGCGTCGCCAATCAAAGCGATGAGTCCGAGCCGGTCCTGTTCCTCGAGCGCACGACGCAACTGTTGCAATGCGCGTTCGTATATAGCGTCTTCTGAGCCACGACCTGCGAGAGCGTCGAGGGTGGACGCGAAGCGGATCTGCTCGGCTTCCGCCCTCCAGAGGTCAACTGCGACGCCGATCGCGTGGGCGAGTGGATCGTCGAACTCCTGCGGCAGGTCCTCCAGAGGCTGGGTGAGTGCATCAAGCACACGGTAGGGAGAGTGTCCGGTGAGGACCACGACTTCGAGGACGATGTTTAGCCGCAATCCCGCCAATAGCGGGTGAGCAACGATGAGATCGCGGCGAGGAAAAAGCGCGTCATGCACTGTGTCGCCGATGGTGTCCAGCATTCCGGCTTGGAGGAGAGCGTCGGCCGACTCACGCAGTGAGAGGTAGCTGCGTTGCGCGTCAAAGCCTGCGACGAAGCGCCGCAGTGCTACCAGCCACTCCTCGCTACGACCCTGCGATTGTAGGACGCTGACGAAGGCGTCGGCAACGAGAGGCGCGTACGCACTCTCACCGAGGGAGGGTGCTTCCGCCGTGATCTCCTCGATGGACCCGGCCGCCGTGAGATCGACGGCACCGCTCGACGCGACTGACTGTCCGATCCGCTCTGCAACTGACATGAGTGGTTCCGATCTGTGGATGGTCTCCGGTCGGCTAGAAGATCCCGCTCCTGCTTGGCCTGGGCTCGATTGTCGCCGCTACTCCCGACACCTGAGCAGCGAGGGAGCGGTCGGCGGTGGTCACGAGAATCTGGAGACCTGGCTCATCGGCGGCAGCCGTGACGAGGCCTTCCAGCAGAATCCGTGCGTGATCGTCCTGCACCTCCTCAGCTTTCAGACTGTCAAGCAGTAGCAGGCCCGGGTGGCCGGCGATCCCGCGCTCGCGGGCGAGCCGGAGGAGGGCAACGACCAAAGCATACCGAAGGCGCAGGCGTTCGCCCGGGCTCTGCGATGAGAAGCTCGATGTCGCGCCGCCGCCCTTGGTGACATCCATCGTGCCGTTCGCCTTGATCCGAACTCCTTCGAGTTCCCCTATACCGAAAGCGACCCCAAGGTCCCGGGTGGCAAGCCCCAGCTCCTGATAGAGGTCCGTGCTGAACTGCTTGATCTCGTCGTGCAGGATGTTCTCGGCAGCGGCCAGGACCGCATGCGCCAACGGTGGCTCGGTAGGCCCCGGTTCCAACTGCTTGAGGGCGTCCACAACGGCTTCAGCAGCCGCGAGTTCGTGCTCGGCGTCCAGTCGCTGCGTCGCCCGTCGCGCCGCCTGTGCCTGTCCGATTCGCCCGTCGAGGCGGTCGAGCTCGGCCTGTTCATCGGATAGTTGCCGCGCAGCGATGTCACGGGCCGCGATCAGCGCCTTCTCTGCCGCGCGCGTCGCTGCAAGCGCGTCGACTGCCTGCTGCTCGCGTTCAGCGTAGTCATCGTCGTCTGCGGCGAGGGGGGCGTCGCACACCGCGCACTGGTGTGACTCATGCTCGTGCTGCTTGCGGTGGGTGCTGATAGGCGCTTCACACCTCGGGCAGTGCCTTGGATCAAGGCCATGGAAGAGAGTGCTTGCGGCGGCGGATTCACGCAATCCGTTGAGTGACTTCTCATCGGCAATGCGCGCCTGCAACGCGTCGCCGTAGGCCGTTCTAGCCGCATCGGCTGCCTGTCGCGCGGAGGCCACCCGCTGCGACGCTGTGGACGCAAGCGAGATCAGGTCCTGGAGGCTCTCGACGGGAGACGCGTCCTGCATGGCCGCAAGTCGCTGCTGGGCGACATTCTGGCGTGTCTGCGCCGTCTCGAGCTGACGACTGATCGAGTCGTTTGCGTCTCGCCGTCGTCGCTGCTCGGCCTTGTGCTCACTTTCGAGCCGTTTGGACAACGCGGACACGCGCATGGCGCGTATTGCATCCGGCACGTCCAGGAAAACTTGCATTAACCTCACCGGCAAGAAGTCGGCCGAGGTCGAGCCGAGAAGAACCCTATCCGCGCCAGATGGTGGATAGATCACTCCGTAGTACGCCGACCAGCCGTGGGACTTGATGGTTCCGGCTTCGTCGTCGTTTCGTGCTCGGTTGAACACCTGGATCTCGTCTAGCCCGAGCTGGCTCATCATGAACGCGCCGATGAGATCGGCCCATTCGTCATCGCTCGCCGCGCGCACCAGCTCGGTGACACCGGAGGCGACCTCGTCGTCGCTAAGTGCAAGTTCGCTCGGTGTTCCTGCAAGTATGCGGCCGTCGATGATACGAGACTCCGCGAATCGCAACCGTAGACCGATCGGCTGACCGTTGAGATGCATGTCCAGCGCCGCAGACGTCATCCATGACGTCACATCCGCCTGCAGGTCCCGCCGCTCGCCTCTGATGAGGAGGGTCAGAAGCTCCAGGATGGTCGTCTTGCCGCGGAGGTTGCCGGCTGAGATGACGGTCACGCCGATCGGGAAATCGAACGTGCGGTCGAAGTCGCCCGGTTCGATGTCGCCGGCCTTCGTCCCGCGAATCCGGAGTCGATCAATTCTGATGCTCCGGTGCTGTCGGCTCGCGCTTGTGAGGGTCAACCCATGGTCGTTCAGGATTTGGCGGGTGGTGTCTTCGCTGCACTGCGCGGTTGCTGCGATGCGATGGATCAGGTGTGTGCTCTCCGTCATTGGGTTCCCCCTTCTTCGCGTGCGATAAGCAATTCGCGCAAGCGCGTTCGGGTTCGGTCAGCGATCCCCGCGATGAGTGTTCCGATTTCCGCGTCGGCGTATTCGGGCTGCAGGTACTGAATGTCCCGTAGCTCGCTACCTCTCCGGCCGCCTGCGAGATCGGCGACAAGCCGGGTCCGTTCCACGTAGTAGGTCATCTCGGGAACGGACTCCATAATCTGACGCGCGGCGTCGCGGCCGGCTGCCGTGAGGTAGTAGTCGTGCTGAGCGGTGTGGCCGGGCGCGCCATGCCGACGGCGAATGATCAGTCCCGGAGTCCTGAGCACGGAGAGCGCTTCGTCGAGCGGCTCATACGCGCCGAACAGATAGCGGAGCATCTGATAAGAGCGGACTTCCGGCTCGTCAGTCTCGAGGATCTGACGTGCAAGCTCGAGGTCTCGCTCCTCGCCCTCCGCTTCGAATCGTGTAATCAGTTCGTCAGCGAGATAGTCAGGATTCCGTAGCCAGAAGTCGAGCTTCTGCAGTAGGACTTGCGAGCGCAACACAGCGACTGCTTCTTCGGGCGCACCCGCTGGCAGCGGATCGGGAAGCGGCTCGGCAGCTTCGGAGATGAGGAGGAGCAATCGAATCGCATCCTGGTAGACGCTAGTTGTACGTCCCTCGGCGACGCCTTCGAAGCTCCTCATACCGTCGAGGCTATCGGTGCGCTACGCCTCACTCCGACGAGTGCACTGGTAGCTAATCGTTGCGCCCGGGATCGACTCCCCATGGATGCCGGTGACGGAGCGTCGCCGTGGGGTCGCGTAGCGACGCCTGAGACCTCTCACGTCTTCACGATCAGCCAGAGGCGGCACGGAATCAGGAATGACTCGCACAGCGGAGCACCTGTCGCTCGACGAGTTCGTCGGGATTCAGCTACCGATCGACCGCGGAGTGGTCTCTAATCGCACCTGGCGTGAGCTGCTGACGGGATCGAACATGGACCACCACGACTTATCGTGCGTGGACCGTCGACATCGGTCACCATCGGGTGCGCACCCCTGTTCCCGCATCAGTGAATCGAGAACCGCTCCGTCTCTTGGATGCCGCTAGAGTTGCGCCACTGGAGCCCCACTTGCACCTGGATAGTCGCGTACGTGTTGTACGCGACGAAAAAGGACTGCCCGATGGCAACCGGATCTGGAATCGCGCGTTCGACAGTGACCACCCCTCTCGGATTGAAGTCAACACTGACGTCGGTGATCTGGTGGCGGGACGTGTTGGTGAACTTCCAGCGACGTCCCGCCGCGTGGGCTTCCGAAATTGTCCAGCTAGGTGTTCGAGCCGCATCTTCGGCGAGCTCGACCTGCCGCTCCAACGCCTCAGCCGATCGCTCGCTAGCCGTAGCGGAGCGGATGGCCGCTGCGGCCGCCGCCTCTTCGGCGGACCTCGCCTCGTCACGTGCCTCACGGGCATCGACAACCGATCGCCAAGCGATGATCGCGGCGATCACGGTCGCGACGAAGACACCCAGGTTGACGATAACGCTCGCGATCTCCACGCTTGAACCATAGCCGTGAAGCATCTGCGGCCGAGGAGGGTGGCGCCCGAAAGCCGGTCCCTGACCGTGTAGATCGCCGGGACTCTACTTCCTCAGCCTCGCCGCTAGTGCAGAGAGCTCGTTGTGGAACACTTCAACCCGCGGAACCTTCGCGACTGGCTCAAGAATGTATCCGCGCCAGCCGCTGATGTTGAACTTCTTGGTTCGGCCGACTACTCGAAGAGGGGTGGGCAACACCGATGCTGGGTTCGTGACGAGAGTCCAGGCCTCGGCTGAACCGGACGCTGACTCATGCGCGAACAGGTTTCGAATTTTGCGCGCGGCATACGCGGCCGAGAAGTCCAGCTCAGAGATAGCGCGTGTCCTCGTGCCGTAGGGATGGTAGAGCCACTTCTTGCTTTTGCGCATGAAGTCGGCGTGGTCAGCCATCACGAAGTTCCTACCGTTCGGGTCGAGAAGCGTGACAACGTCTAGGCGAGTGAGGTGACTGGAGGCCAAAAGAGTTGGAGACAAGATCGATGGAGGTATTCGCAGGTCAGTCACCGCATGGTCCTGAAGAGCGACAGTCAGGTAGCGGATGGCCTTCCGCGGCTCACGATTCACAGCCGCGACGAACCAGCTGGACATGAACGCTTCCCAGGAGATGGCGAGCGCAAGGAAGGAGTCGGTAGCCGCGCGCCGCCGCAGTCGCAGATTCCCCGGTCCCGTCGCCACGATTGCGGCGTCGATAGCTCTCCAGTCGTTGAGCGAGTCCGCTGTACGGGCGACAAACTCATCGATTCGTAGGTCTGGGTTTGCCTTCTTCACACACCCATCATGCCGCTCTCGCCAGCTACGCCCGGAACCGCCAGTGTCGTGTACTTCATGGCGTCATCGGCGACCCGACTCTCCATGCTCAATCCGACGGCCCGTCAGTGACGTACGAAGCACTCTCCCGGCCGCCCGCACCCGGTCCAGATGCGAGCGTCTTCACTCGACGGGGCGGGCGGGTACTCCTCGGTGCGTCTGAGCGTCCTCGATCAGCGGCTTGGTACTGTCTTGGAACGCAACGATCATCCGCAGCGCGACAGGATAGAGCCCGACGTGCACTACGCCGAGCGCCACCGCGATCATGGCGAGCCCGATCGCGGTCTTCGGCGTCGGTTCGCCTTGTGCAATGGTCCAGAGGCTGAGCATCTCGCATGCGACCAGAGCCACGGCTACGACTAGGTTCACGTATGCGGCAGTGAAGCCGCCGAACATCGACCGCCAAGACGCGACCGCGGCAAACGACAGCTTTGCTGACAGCCGCGACATGTCGCGCTTCGCACGAAGCGTTTGGAGGTCGCGTACTAGTCCCTCCCGGTCAACACGGACTGCCCGGGCCTCGACGACGAGCGCAAGCAGCAGGACGGGCACGATCTGCACGATGGCGGACCAGAACAGGCGTTGCTCCTCAGGCATCTTCGGAACATACTCGAGGCCGCCGACATCGTTGGAGAGGTCGCCGCAGCCACGCCGCCGCGAAGCAGCAAAGCAGCGCCTGAGGCGCTGGGTGGCTGGTGCTCGCGAGCCGGTCGGTATGCGTGCGATCGCCGAGGTCCTTGAGTCTCGCGGCTTTCGTCCGGCGATGCCGGCCCGCAAGACCCGCTCAGCTCGTTGTACAACGCGGGGGCGCCTAACGCTCACGTCGGCATTGGCGCAACGCGACTCGCACCCTCCCTAGACTCAGCCCGATGACATCTGAACTCCCCCCTCAGCTACCGCTCGACTCCCCTGCGTCGGTCCCGTCGACGTTCGGGACTGTCGCTGCGGCATCCGTCATGGCCGAATGCTTGCGAGTTCAAGCGAACGTCGCGCCGCGCGGCGCCCTCGCGCGAACCTTTGGAAGGTCGCCGTTGTCGGACGAGTCACGCCCCTGGTACGTCGGCGCGCTCGGCGAACTCGAGGTCGCCGGCCGCCTTGACTCGCTCAGCGACGGATGGACCGTCTTGCACGCGGTGCCGATCGGAACGCGCGGCAGCGATATCGACCACGTCGTCGTGGGCGAGGCGGGCGTGTTCACGATCAACACCAAGTTCCATGAGGACGCGCGGGTGTGGGTGGGCAGCCGCCAGCTACTTGTCAACGGTCAGGCGACGGACCATCTGCGCAACAGCCGGTACGAGGCGACGAGGACACAGAAGCTTCTGTCCGCTGCAGTGGGAACAGACGTACCCGTCAGCGGCGTCATCGCCATTGTCGGCGCCAGGCAGATCACAATCCAAGAGCAGCCCGCGGACGTCGCGGTGCTGGAAGCAGCACAGCTCAGCCGGTGGCTGAAGAAACAGAAGGCTCGGCTCGATCAAGCAGAAACCGCCGCGCTCACTGCGCTCGTTCGCAATCCCGCGACGTGGACGAGCGAACCGCATCACGAGCCGGACGTGTCCCGATTCGATGCGTTGCATCGCGAGGTCGTGCGCGCGAAACGAGTTCGGATGCTTTGGGGCGCTGCCCTGCTGGTCGCGATCCTCGGCGTCACGGTCCCGATAGCGCTCGACTACTACGGTCGTCTCCTCGGCGGGTAGAGCCAACCCGCGGTCTACTTCGCCTTGTTCCGAATCTGCATGCCGCCGCCCGGACGCGGCTCGATGTCGAACAGCCCGATCGCCTTCACGAAGTCAGAGAGCTTGGCGTAGCCCCAGTTGCGCGAGTCGAAATCGGACCGCTGCTTGCGCACGAGCGAGCCGACCGCGGCGAGGTTGGCCCAGCCGTCTTCGCCGGAAGCCGTGGTGACGCATCCACGCAGCCCAGCGACGAGCTTGGTGTCTTGCCGGAGCTCCGGCGTGCTCTTGCGCGAGGGGGCAACCGCGGCGGGCTCAGCCTGCGGCTCCTCCAGCACGTCGAGGTAGGTGAACGTGTCGCAGGCATTGCGGAAGGCGACCGGAGTCTTTCGCTCTCCGAACCCGTGGACCGTGACGCCCTCTTCGCGGATGCGGGTCACGAGGCGCGTGAAGTCACTGTCCGACGACACGATGCAGAACCCGCTGAAGCGGCGCGTGTAGAGCAGATCCATCGCATCGATGATCAGCGCGCTGTCGGTCGCATTCTTGCCGACGGTATTCGCGAACTGCTGCACCGGCTGGATGACGTGCTCACTCGCCGCCTGCTTCCAGGTGCTGAGCTGCGTGTTCGTCCAGTCGCCGTAGATGCGCTTGACGGATGCTGTGCCAAAGCGCGTGACCTCCGAGAGCACCGCGTCGATCTTGGACGCCGAGACGTTGTCGGCGTCGATGAGAACCGCGAGCAGATCAGCGGGTTGGGGCATTGATCAATGCATGGCAGGGCATGAGCGAGCCAGCCGACGCACTGCTGGAGGTTCTTGCACATGTCCTCGTAGGAGCCGCTGTTGAGCACCTCGCCGGTTGCATCGTCAACGAAGTCCACGACTCCGCATGGGTACTGTGGCTCCCCCGACATGGGGCGCCGTGGCGGGCGGAACCAGCGTCCGATCCTGCGGATACTCTGATCAAATGTCCGAACCCTCTAAGTATGAGCTCGACGCGTGGGTAAAGCTCCAGCAGCCCAACGGGAAGCCGCTGTCTGCGGCGCTGAGAGACACCAACGACAAGGTCGTCCGAGCCGCTCGCGCTCTTGGTGCCCGCGCAAGCGCCTACGTCGCCGACCACCCGAACGCCGATAAGGCTGTGGGTCGCGGCAGGACCGTGGCAGCGAGGGGCGCCCGAGCTGTCGGCGCAGCTGCGGGGGCTGCGGGTGAGAAGATTCCCGCTGCTGCCGGCGAGTGGGCAGGGATCGCTCTCGATTCTGCGAAAAGGTCCGCCGCTCGGGCCTCGCGCGTTGGCCTGTCGGCGAAGCGCATCGTCGCGCTTCACCAGAAGAAGGGGCACGCGGTTGAGGATCTCCCCGATGTTCGACGGCTTGACCTCAGGCAAGTTGACAGAGTGGGGCGTCGCGGGACTCAGATGTACTATCCAGGCCTGGCCGCATTGACGGGCGCGGGCACTGGACTTGTCATCTCCGGTGGCCAGATCGTTACGGTCGCATCAGCTGGTGCCGCAGCCGCTCCATCGACGGGAGTAGTCCTCGGTGCCGTCGCAGCCGACGCGACGGCGATTCTCGCGCTCGCGACTCGCGCGATCGGGCATGTCGCGCTGCTCTACGGCTACGACCCGGAAGATCCGAGCGAGAAGATCTTCGCGCTCTCAGTGGTGAACGCTGGCACCGCCGTCTCGGCGACCGCGAAGACGGCGGCGTTCGCAGACGTCTCGCGCTTGACTCAGGCGCTTGTGCGCGGCAAGGCCTGGGACGTTCTCAACAAGAGCGTGGTGTCGCAGGTGAGTAATCAGTTCGCGAAGGCGTTTGGTGTGCGACTCACGAAGAAGAGTCTGGGCAAGTTCGTGCCCGCAGTCGGAATCCTGCTCGGGGGCACGTTCAACTGGGCCACGCTTGAGGGCATCCTCGACGCGGCGGACCTCGCCTACCGTCGTCGCTTCCTCCTCGAAAAGTACCCTCATTTGATGGAGGAAGCGATCGAGCTTCGCGTCATCGACTCTGACGCCGGCGATGATACGGACGAGCCGATCAGCGTTCTCGACGGGCTCGCGGAAGCCGGTGGGCCCGACCTTCGGGGCGTCGACGTATGACGATCTTGTCGACTCCTCGGGAACGCTGTCGTCGGCGGACCAACATGAACGACCACCGCGAGGGGGCCCAAATCCGACCGGCTTTGACCACCGCGCTGATATCAGCGGCGGTGCCCTACGGGGATCACCAGTGCCGCTGTGCGAACATGACGGTAGCGCTCAAATGCTAATGCGCCCGCCAACATGATTCCACTTTTTACACGAGACGAGACGAGACGAGGAGCCAGCAGTGGGCTTAATCCAGGCTTTTAGCGGCGCAATCGGGGGAACGTTCGCGGATCAGTGGAAGGACGTCATCACGGCGGGTCCATTCGACGAACGGACCGTCGTCGCACCTGGACTCTTCCGGCAGAGTAACGCTGGGCGCGGAGTCAACCGTCGCGGGTCGGCAGATGTCATCTCGAATGGCTCGAAGATCCTCGTTCCGGAGAACACCGCTGCCTTGCTCTTCGGCGAGGGCGGTGTCGAGGAAATCGTGACCGATCCGGGCGGCTACGAGTACGTGTTCGGTCAAGCCAGCGTGTTTGCGGGGGACGGGATAGTCGAGTCGGTGTTTCGGCAGGCGGCGGAGCGCTTCACCTTCGGGGGCCAGACGCCCGACCAGAAATGGGTCTCGTTCGTCAACCTGCGTGAGCTCCGCGGTCTGAAGTTCGGTACGCGATCCCCCATGTCCTACCACGATCTGTTCTACAGCGCCGATCTCGAGCTCATCGCGTTCGGATCCTTCTCGCTGCAAGTCTTGGATCCCGGAACGTTCGTACGGAACTTCCTGCCTGCCAACAGCCGGCGGTACACCTTCGACAGCCAAGGGGCCCAAGAACAGATCTCGGCCGAGTTCCTGCAAGCCTTCATCACTGCTGTGAACGCACTCTCACGCACTCGTCGACTGCCAGAGATGCCAGCGCACGCGGGTGAAATCGCGCAGGCGATGGCGGACGACAGCGGCGTCCTCGGCTCGTGGATCACCCGGTACGGACTCGACCTGGTTCGCGTTGGTATTGAGAGCATCGAGTTCTCCCCGAATTCCCGGGAGTTGGTTCGCCAGTTTGCATCGAACAGGCTCAGCGTCTCGGCCTTTGAAGGCATATCTCAGCAGGCTTCGAACATACGAGCGCAGCAGAAGATCGCCGAGGGTATTCAAGATCATGGATTCGGAGATGCCGCCGGCCTCGCCGTCGGACTGGGGGTGGTCAACGGGCTGAACCCCTTTACGGCTGCGACCGTTGCTCCGACCGCCGAGCGCGCGACGCCGTCACAGCCAGCACAAGCGGCGTCCATCGACGAGCAGATCGAAGCAGTGAAGAAGCTCAAGGAACTCGTCGACGCGGGGATCCTCACGGAGGAAGAGTTCCAGACGAAGAAGAAGCAGGTGATGGGCCTCTAGCTCGGCTTCCGAGCCGCTCACCCCTCACACCGGTAGCGGCTGACCGCAATACCCGCATGGCGTAGTGATGCCAACGATTACTTCCGAGCGGGCGCCGCATCCAGGGCAAGTTGCAACAGTCTTGTGGGAATGCTCGGGCGTGTACTTTTTGCTGACGATCCGACCCGCCTGATAGTCAAGGTAGAAGTCCTCGAGCATCCCAGAGTCAATCATTCGCTGGATGTCCCGATAGACCCTCGCGGGTTCGACGTTTGCGATGCTTGCGACCTGCTGGACCGGGATCGACTCGACTCCCTTGAGGATCGGCACGTAGCGCTTCAGCCGGTCGCCTCGGCTCCGACGAATAGCAGTGAGCCAGATGGTGATCCCGCCGAGGATGACCGCAGCCGCCCAGCAGGCGATGGCACCCTGCAGATAGCCGACCCGCTCGCTCATCGGAACGTCGTGAGTCTCGCCCCACCAAAGCATCCCGGACGACTCCGTGGTCTGGTTGTACCCGAAGAACAGCAAGAGGCCGAATAAGAAGAGGAGGAAGGAGCCAAGACCACCCATCACGCCGAATCGCCCGCGATCGACTGACACGCTCTGGTTGATGTTCTGCGGCATTCGGATGCTTCTGACGGGTGACGATCGGACTGTGCGTCCATCCTAGTTGTCGGTGCTGGGCGGTGAATCTGCCAACGATCGCTGGAGCGAATCCCACCAGGTTCAGTCGAGAGGAAGTTCGCCCAGCGTCGGCTGACGGTGGGGGGCGTTCTCGCTAGTCCTCGTTCTCCTTCAAACGGAGGGTTCCGAACACGTTTTGAGCATTTTGCATGGCAATGTGTAGCGACAGATTTCCCGGAATTACGCGGATTTTGAAGATCGTGACGACTTTCATCGACGTCCGAACACAGTCCGGCGAGCAGGACGGCCAGGCCGTCTGCGCCGGCAGCGGAGACGACCGCGCAGACAGCGCCCACCATCTCGGGCAGAGTGTGCTCCGGAGCGAGTGGATACTCGACCGTCCAGATCTCCAGGGCCAGTTCCGCGGCGTGCCGGGCGACCAGATCGACCCCATCGAACCTGTTCCCGGAGACGAGACCCCCGCCGTGGAGAAAGACGACACGGGCGACACTGCTTGCGCCGACGAACGGAGTCACGGACGGCGCTCCGTCGATCGAGAGCTCTGCGGCATCCAGACCGAGCCATGCGCTCACCTCCTGGGAATCGGTGCCGCGTGCACTTGAGACGGCTCGGTATCTGTCGAGATCCGCCCGCGACGTGATGCGCGCGGGCAGCGTCGAGGCCAGCTCATCGAGAGCGGCGCGCAGCGAAGGCGCGACCGGGAGCGGGTTTGCCTGGTTCGAACGCAGAGAGTGAGGATGGTCAGGCAGGGAGACCCGTCGAGCGGGCGCGCGTCCACGCCGCACGCACGGCGTCAAGGTTCGCGGCCACCGTCCGCACGACGTCGGCGGCCGTCTGGTCCGCGGGCCGCCGACTGACCTTGAGCCCCAGCGTGTCGAGCTCCCCCGCCGCGCGCAGCGCCGCCTCCACGCGGGCATCGCTCAAGAGGGAATGGGCGTCGGGATCAGTGCTGGCGAGCGGGAGATGACGGTCTTCCCACGCTGAGCCGTAGGAGCTGGCCACCGCAGCTGCTCCCGAAAAGGTCAATCCCGAGAGTCGCCCCGACGCTGCCACACGCGCGATCTGCTCGGTCACCGCGTCGGGGTCACGCAGTTCGACCAGCGACCGTCCCCAGTTCAGCGCCATCCGGATCGTGCTGTCGGCGCTCGCTGCCAGCTCAGCCTCAGTGGAGAGGAACCCCTTCTCCCACGCCTGACCCGGGACGGCCGCGTCGCAGTGTTCGAGGATGAGCTGCGTGCCCTGCAAATCCCACACCGCGACCTCGTCGAGGGAGCGGCGCAACGCATCCTGATCGCCTCCACCGCGCGGAGCGGTGTGGAGAAGGACAGCTGCGACGTGGACGGCACAGCGCTCGTGCAGTCGTGCGATGTCGCGCGAGACTTCGTGCAAGTCGGACAATGCGGCGCGTCGTCCGTCTTCGTCGCGGGACGCCAATCCGTATCCGGGTAGGCGCGCGCATCGCTGCATGACCCAGGGCAGGGGCGTGACCCACAGCCCGATACCCGGCGGTACGTTCCGGTAGAACCACTCATCGTCATGCGGGTGCGGCGCGCCCAGCCACGGCACTTCGAGGCCCACTACGCCGGGCAGCGCGGCAAGTGCGGGCAGCAGCTCGCCCTCCAGCTCCGGATCCCACAGGGCATGCGCCGGTGATGCGGCGTAAGCGCTCACCACCAGTGCAGGGGGGGACGGGGCGCGGCTCATGAGACGAGATACCTGTGCGCACGCACGTCGCGGTAGTAGTCGACCAGGTGCAGACGGGATGCCGCAGCATCGTCCACCAGCACGGTCACGTGCGGGTGGTGCTGGAGTATTGTCGCCGGCCACCGGGCCGAGACTGATCCTTCGACGAGGTGGCTGACGGCTTCTGCTTTGCCTGCCCCGATCGCGACCACGAAGATGCGCCGGGCTTCCATGATCGTGCCGAGTCCCTGAGTGAGACAGTGCCGCGGGACCGCGTCGACGTCTCCGCCGAAGAAGCGTGCGTTGTCACGGCGCGTCTGATCCGTCAGTGTCTTCACGCGCGTGCGCGACGCGAACGACGATCCGGGCTCGTTGAAGGCAATGTGTCCGACCGCGCCGATGCCGAGGATCTGCAGGTCCACGCCGCCGGACGCCACCAGGGCACGGTCGTAGGCGTCGCCCGCGACCACCGGATCGGCGGCCGCGCCGTCCGGCGCGCAGACGGCGCCGGGTGCGAAGTCGACATGAGAAACGAACTCGTCGTCGATGACGCGGCGATAGCTGCACGGATGCCCGTCGGGCAGTCCGACGTACTCGTCCAGGGTGAACGCACGTGCGCGCGCGAAACTGAGCTCGCCGCGTCGGTGACGCTCGATCAGGCTGCGGTAGATGAGGAGCGGGCTCGAGCCCGTCGCGAGGCCCAGAACCGCTGTGGGCGCGCGCGTCAGGAGACCCGCGATCTCGTCGGCGACCAGCTCGCCGATGACGTCGGCCTGCGCGATGATGACTTCCATCAGTGCTCCTCCAGAGCCGCGACGAACCACGAGGTGATGGTTGTCGGGTGTGTGATAGCTGTCCCCACGCAGACGGCGAAAGCCCCCGCGTCGCGTGCGGCGACGGCGTCCGCCGGCGAATGAATGCGACCTTCCGCCATGACCGGCGACGTGCAGCGGCCCCGGATGTGAGCGATCAGCTCGAGGTCCGGTCCCGCAGTCTTGGGCCGCTCCCCGGTGTATCCACTGAGGGTCGTGCCGATGATGTCGGCACCCGCAGCCTCTGCAGCGATCGCGTCGTCGAGTGAGCCGCAATCGGCCATGATCAGCACGTCATGGGTGGCACGCAAGCGGGCGATCGTCTCGGCGAGCGTCAGGCCATCGGGTCGAGGGCGTCTCGTACCGTCGAGGGCGACGATGTCCGCCCCGGCCGCGGCGACGGCGAGCGCGTGCTCGAGGGTGGGGGTGATGAAGACGTCGCGGTCTCCGTCCTTCCACAGCCCGATGACCGGCACCTCGAGGCTGGCCACGGCGTGGATATCCGCGATTCCCTGCACGCGGATGCCGACGGCACCGCCCCGCACGGCTGCGCGCGCGATCTGCGCCATGGTGCGCGGGTCTCGCATCGGCTCATCGGGATAGGCCTGGCACGAGACGACGAGCCCACCGGCGAGCAAGTCCGGGACGACCCGGTTCGATGGCGTCACCATTGTGCTCCGACCTCTCTGCGCGATTCCTGTTGCCGGGGCCGCGCCGCCGGATCGCGCTCGTGCGACGGGAGGAGCTGCGCCCACACGGGATCCGCGGCTCCACGCAGAGGCGCCGCAGATCCCAGACGCCCCGGCACGATCGGCAGCGAGGCCGCACTCGTTCCCTCGACGGCGTGCCGCAGAGGGCCCCACCAGGCCTCTCCGATGTCCGGAACACCCCCGGTGACGACGATGACGTCGGGATGGACGAGGCTCACCGCGTCGGTGATGGCGCCGGCGACCGCAGCGGCGGAGTCGGCGATCGCCCGCTCGGCCGCGGCGTCCCCGGCCCGCGCGCGCTCCGCGATCGCACGGCTGTCGCGCACCGCGGGGTCGCCTCCGAGTGCCACGTAGCGCTTGCGGATGCCGAGACCCGAGCCGATCGCCTCGAGGTGCCCCTTCGCGCCGCAGGTGCACGGCAGCCCTTCCGCGCCGTGCGCGGGCAGATGAGCGATGTCGCCCGCGGGATTCCGCATGCCCCGCAGGGCGTGACCATCGGCGATCATTCCGGCTCCGATCCCCGTTCCGACGGCGACGACGAGCGCGCGCGTGGCACCCGTGGCGGCGCCGAAGCGGAATTCTCCCCACGCGTGCGCGTCCACGTCGTTCTGGACCAGGACGGGCGCCTCAGGTGACAGACACTCGCCGAGCGCTTCGCGCACCAGCGCGCTGACCGGAGTGCCAGCCCAGCCCGCCAGCGTCTCCGTTGAAGAGGTGATGATCTCGGATGCGGTGTCGACGGCGCCGGCCGTGCCGATGCCGACGCCGATCACTCTCGTCACGTCTGCTTGTCGCAGAAGTCGGGCGGCGAGATCTGCGAGGACCGCGACGATCGCCTGCGGCCCGTCTCCGCCCGGGGTCGGGGCGCTGGCGGAGGCGACGATCCGTGCGCCCGGACCGGTCAGAGCGACCGCCGTCTTGGTGCCGCCGATGTCCGCGGCGAGGACGACGTCGGACATCAGGATGCTGCCGGCGACAGATCCAGCTCGGCGAGGATGCCAGTGATCCGCTCGATCGTGTCCCCGTCGAGCGGCTCCACCGTGCGAGCCATCGTGCCTGTGGCGATCAGGCCCCGGATCGTCATGGCGGCCTTGAACGCGCCCACGCCGGTCGCGTCCGGTGAGAGCCCCTTCGGCTGGAAGACGATCTCGAAAAGGCTGTTGAGGCGCTCCTGCTCGGTGCGAGCGGCTTCCCAGTCGCGCTTGGCGACGGCATCCCAGAGCCGCACGTAGCCCGCGGGATCGACGTTCGCCAGACCAGGCACGACGCCGTCAGCGCCGGCGAGGCCCATCGCATCGACGACGACCTCGTGGCCCGTGAGCAGCTGCAAAGGGTGACCGGCGGCCTCGTTCGCCGCCACCAGGCGCCGGAAGGAGACGTCATCGCCCGAGGAGTCCTTGACTCCGGCGATGACGCCCTCCTCAGCGAGCTGCAGCAGGAGCGCTGCACTCAGTTTTGTGTGCACGCGCACGGGCACGTCATATGCCCACAGCGGCACACTGATCGCGTCGGCGATCGAACGGAAGTGGGCGGCGATCTCGGACATGGAGTTGAGCGTGTAGAGCGGTGCGGTCGCGACGATCGCGTCGACTCCCGCCGCCTCGAGCTCGCGAGCCAGCTCGGCGACGCGGGCCGATGTGAGCTCGATCGCCCCAGCGATGACGGGGACGCGCCCATCGGCCGCGGACACGATGGTGCTGACGACCTCGACGCGCTGCGCGTTGGTCAGGTAGGCGGTCTCACCGGTGGACCCGAGCGCGAACAGGCCGTTGACGCCGGCGTCGATCAGGTGCGAGATCAGCTTGCGCAGCGAATCGTGATCGATCGTGCCATCGGAATGGAGGGGCGTGGCGACCGGCGGGACGACGCCGGAGAAGCGAGGGGAGGACGTGTGCGACATGGTGACTTCCAGTTCTTGTCGTTCAGGAGAGGGTGGATGCGGTCAGCAGGGAAGGCGCCGCACCGAGCAGCGAGCGGGTGTAGGGATCTGAAGGCGCCTCGAACACGCGGGCCGCATCGCCGTGCTCGACGACCCGCCCCTTGTTCATCACGGCGATCTCATCGGACAGGTAGCGCACCGTCTGGATGTCGTGCGAGATGAACACCATGCCGAGGCCGAGTTCGTTCTTGAGGTCCGTCAGCAGATTGAGGATCTGCGCACGCACCGAGACATCGAGAGCCGACGTCGGTTCGTCCGCCACGATGATCTGAGGGTCCAGTGCCAGCGCCCTGGCGATCGCCACGCGCTGCCGCTGACCCCCGGACAACTGTCCGGGCAGAGCATCGAGCGCGGACGTCGGCAGGCCGACGAGTCCGATCAGCTCGCGTACGCGGCGCGCCCGATCCGCGGGCGAGCCGATCCGGTGGACTTGCATGGGATCGAGCAGCGCGTCCCTGATGGTCATGCGGGCGTTGAGGGCCGTCGCCGGGTCCTGGAAGACGACCGCGAGGATCCGGCCGAGCCTGCGGCGGATGTCACGGTTGAAGGTCGTGACCGGCTCGCCGGCGAACACCACGCGCCCGGCGGTCGGCTGCTCCAGTCCGACCAGGACCTTGGCCGCGGTCGACTTGCCCGACCCGGACTCGCCCACGATCCCGAGCGTCTGGCCGCGCGTGACAGTGAGCGATACTCCCGCCAATGCGTCGACGTAGCTCTTGTGGAACAACCCGGAAGTCCGCGTCTTGAACCGCACGTGGACATCCTGCAGTTCGATGATCGGCTCGTCCCGCGACTCGTTCATCGTGCACCTCCGATCGGCAGCACCGGCGCATCATCGGGATGCCCCGCGTAGAAGTGATCCGTCTCAGCGATCCGGCGACGCACCGGTGCGACTCCACCGTTGCGCTGCGGGTCCGACGACCGCGGCGCGAATCTGTCGCCCACGGGGAAGTCGCGGGGAGACGGAACAGTGCCCGGAACCTGGTGCAGGCGGTCCGAGCCCGACTCGATCGACAGCACCGCACCGAGAAGGCCGCGTGTGTACTCATGCACGGGCTGGGTGAGCAGCTCTCGAGTCGTGCCCTGTTCGACCACCTGCCCGGCGTACATGACGGTGATGCGGTGCGCGAGCTCGGCCACGAGTGCCAGATCGTGCGACACGAACACCATCGCGAACCCGAGCTCCTCGCGCAGTCTATTCAGCAGATCGATCACCTGCGCCTGCACCGTGACGTCGAGCGCCGTGGTGGGCTCATCGGCGATCACCAGGCGGGGGTCACGCGTGAGGGCCATCGCGATGAGCACTCGCTGCCGCTGACCGCCGGACAGCTCGTGCGGATAGGACGCAAGCGTTCGCTTCGGGTCGAGCCCGACGAGCTCCATCAGCTCCTCGGCGCTGCGCGTGCCTCCGCGCGAGGTGAGCTGCTTCAGCTGCGAGCGGATCAGCATGGCCGGGTTGAGCGAGCTCAGCGCATCCTGATAGATCATCGCGATGTCGTGGCCGCGCAACGCGCCCCGCTCCTTGAGCGACATCTCCAGCAGGTTGCGGCCGTCGAACATGATGCGGCCCGTGACCTGCGCGCGGGGGTCGAGCAGCCCCATGATCGCGAGCGAGGTGATCGACTTGCCGCAGCCGGACTCGCCGACCAACGCCATCGTCTCCCCCGGGCGCACGGTGAAGTTCACGTGATCGACGACGTTGACGTCGCCGTGCCGCGGGAACGAGATCGACAGATCCTCGACCTCGAGAAGCGGGGTCGAGTCGCCCGCGTAGACGAGCCGGTCGTTCCGTGCGAGCTCGACCCGGCGCAGTTCGGCCAGGCGCTCATCCAGCGGGACGGCGGCTGTCGACGCTTCGAGGATCGGCGTTGTGGTGGTCACGACGGGCGCCGGCTTCTCATAGGCCCTGCCGTCGGCGACGGCGGCCGCCGATGCGTCGAACCCGGTGGGCGCCTGCGCGGCCTCCAGGGCGCTGGTGGACTCCTCCGTCGACGCGGCATCCGCGCTGAGCCTGCGGGCCTTGGGTGCGACCATCGCGTCGGTCATGCCCTCGGACAGGATATTAAGACACAGCACGGTGAGCATGATCAGCAGACCGGGGAAGAACGTCGCCCACCAGGCGCCGCTCATGAGCAGGTTGCGGCCGGCCGCGATCACGTTGCCCCACGACGGCTCGGGGTCGGGCACGCCGGCCTGCAGGAAGGACAGCGACGCTTCGAAGACAATCGCGTCGGCCACCAGAACGGTCGCGAACACCAGGACAGGTGCCATCGTGTTGCGGGCGACGTGCTTGACGATGATGCGGGGGGTCGAGGCGCCCATCACCCTGACGGCGGAGACGTAATCATCGCCGTACTGATCGAGGATGTTCGCCCGCACGATGCGGGTCAGTTGCGGCACGTAGAGGAACGCGATCGTGAAGATCAGCACCGGCAACGACTTTCCGAATACGGCGACGAAGACAGCGGCCAGCGCGATGCCGGGGAAGGACATCACGACGTCCATGATCCGCATCAGCGTCTCCGAGATCCACCTCGGTGCGGTTGCCGCGATGGTTCCTAGGACGGACGCCACGATCAGCGCGCTGATGGTCGCGCCCAGACCGATCGTGAGAGAGTACCTGCCGCCGTAGACGAGGCGCGAGAAGATGTCGCGACCCTGCCGGTCGGTGCCGAACAAGTGCTCGGCGCTCGGCGGCTGGACGGGCGGGCCGGAAGCGAGCGGGTCGAACGGCGCAACGAGAGGCGCGAAGACCGCCGCCAGCGCGATCACCGCGAGGATCGAGAGGCAAATGATCGACCCCGTAGAGAGCCGGCCGAAGTGCAGAGCGGGGATGGAGAGCCGCTCGGTGAGATTGCGTCGCATGGAGGTCACACCGCCCGGATTCGTGGATTGATGAGCACATACAGCAGGTCGACGACGATGTTGATCACGACGAAGGCGAGCGCGACGGCCAACGTGACTCCCTGCACGAGGTTGGGTTCGTTGTTGGTGACGCCGTTGAGGATCAGCGTTCCCATGCCCGGGATCGCGAAGATGACCTCGATGACGACCGCGCCGCCGAGGAGATAGCCCACACGCAGTCCGAGGACCGTCACGGGGGTGATCAGGGCATTGCGCAGCACGTTGCGACCGACGACGACCGGTCGGGGGATCCCAGCTCCGAGCGCTGTGCGCACGTAGTCGCGGTCGAGTTCTTCCACCATCGAGGCGCGTACGACGCGTGACAGTTGACCGATCACCGGCACCGCCAGCGCCAGGGCCGGCAGCGCCATTCGAGCGAGCCATCCGCCGAAGTCGGTGGCGGGATCGGGCAAGGGGCCGGATGCCGGCAGGACACGCAGCTGCAAAGCGAAGAGCTGGATGAGCAGGATGGCCAGCCAGAACGACGGCGTCGACAGCGCCGCCACGCCGAACAGGCGGATGACCTGATCGGGCCAGCGGTCGCGGTAGACGGCGGCCGTGACGCCGAGGAGGAAGGCGACGACGACGGCGATGGCGAGGCCGAGGAAGGTCAGAGAGAGAGTGATCGGGAACGCACGGGCGACTTCGTCGACGACCGGGAGGCTTCGGGCGGAGTACGTGCCGAGGTCACCCCGGAACAGCCCGAGCAGGAAGGCGACGTAGCGCACGAGCAGCGGGGAATTCAGTCCGTGCGACTCGCGGTACGCCTCGAGGGCCTCGGTCGACGCCGTCTCGCCGAGAGCAGTGCGAGCGGGGTCGACCGGCGAGAAGGACATCACGAAGAAGACAAGAAACGTGATGCCCAGGATCATCAGCGGCAGCTGCAGAAGCCTGCGGCCGACGAGGCGGAGCGTGTTCGACACGGACCGCTCCTTCCTGGAAAGTGGGCGGGGTGCGGAGAGTGCGCCCGCAGGCGCACCCTCCGCGTGGTTCAGCCGGCAGCGACGCCGACGTCGAGGAAGGACAGTCCCGTCGTGGGCACCGGCGCGAATCCGACAAGCTCCTGCGCGCTCCATGCGGTCGGCAGCTTGCGGTGGAACAGCGGGTACAGCACGGCCTGCTCGGCAAGGAGATCGAACGCCTCGTTCCACGTGTCCTGCTGCGCGTCGCCCTCCTCCTGCACGGCGGAGTCGAGCAAAGTGCGCAGCTGCGCGTACTCGGCGCTGTCCGCCCAGTTGGTGCGGGTCTGCGTCCACACATTGGCCCCGTACCACCAGTTCATCAGCAGGTCGGGGTCGTTGCCGAAGACCGACGGGTCACCCGGCGCCACCATCACGGTGTAGTCGCCGGAGTCGACCTTCGCGTACTGTGCGGCGGACTGGCCGATGTCGAGCGTGACGTTCACCCCGACGGCATCCAGCGACTCCTTGATGAGCGGCGCGACCTCCTTCACCCAGCCTGTGTCGGTCGTCAGCAGAGTGATAGACAGGTCGGAGGCGCCGGCATCCGCCAGCAGCTCCTTCGCCTTGTCGGCGTCGTGGGTGTACACCGTCGAAGCCTCGTGGTAGTTCGGGTAGGTGTCGGGCAGGAACGAGGTCGCAGCGGTGGCGTTGCCGAGCATGCCGGTCTGGATGATCTTGTCCATGTCCATGGCGTAGAAGAACGCCTGCCGTACGCGCACGTCATCGAACGGGGCCGCGTGGGTGTTGAACATCATGAAGAGCTGGCCGAAGGACTGGACGCTCTCGACATCCACGGTAGACGCGAGCGTGTCGACGTCGATGTAGGGCACGTCCTCCATCGCCTGGATCGTGCCCGACGTCATGGCCGTCACGCGGGCCGCGGAATCGGCGAGAAGATTCCAGTTCATTCCCGCCGCCTGGGCGGGACGCGGACCGTTGTAGTCGGCGTATGCCTCGAAGACGAGCTTGTCCTCGGGAACGGCGGAAACCAGGGAGTAAGGGCCCGATCCGACGGGGTTGGCGCCGAAGTCTTCGGCATCCGCCTCGACGAGCGACTTCGGGACGATCTTCACGATCCCCAGTCGCTCGTTGAGCAGCGAGAAGGGGAACTTCGTCTCGATCTCGACGGTGTCGTCATCGACGGCCGTGACCGAGTCGATGAAGCTGATGTAGGTCGTGAACAGCGAGCCGCTGCCCGGGTCGAGCACGCGGTCGTAGCTGAACACGACATCGTCCGCGGTGACGGGGTCGCCGTTCTGGAAGGTCGCCCCTTCGCGGATGTCGACGTCGTAGGTGGTGTCGTCGATCTGCGTCGGCATGTCCGCCGCCAGCGCGGCGTACGGTTCCTTCGTCACCGGGTCGAGATCGACGAGACCTTCGAAGATGTGCCAGTCGGCCGCGACGGTGACCGCGCCGGAGGCGATCATCGGGTCGAAGCTGCCGCTGAGCGCATAGGAGATCCCGGCTTCGATGATGCCGTCGGGGTCGACTTCCGCAGCGGCCGCCGAGGACGACGGCGCGGTCGATGCGCCCCCGCAGCCGGCGAGGACCACTGCGGCGGCAACGGTGCCGGCCACAGCGATCGCGAGGCGGCCCGCACGGCCGCGGACGAGGATTCGGTTCATATGTGCTCCTGGTTGGTGAGGATGGACACCCTGTATGAGGATAGACACCTTGTCGGACGTCTGATGTCTGACGTAATATAAACATGGGTTCGGGATACGCACAACCAGCGAAACGAACTTGTAATCTTCCGAGAGATCGATCTGGATGGAGACCCCATGTCAACTGCCGACAAGCGCGGATCGCGGATGCGCCGGTCGACGACTGCCGACCAGATCAAGGACTTGATCCTCACGCGCGGTCTAAAACCCGGTGATCCATTGCCCACCGAAGCAGAGCTGTGCGAGACGCTCGACGTGTCGCGGTCGTCGGTGCGCGAGGCGATCCGGTCGCTGTCGACTCTCGACATCGTCGACGTGCGTCATGGGCACGGCACGTACGTCGGAGCGATGTCACTCGATCCGATGGTCCAGGCGCTGGTCTTCCGCGGCGTCCTCTCCCCCGACGGCTCGCTCGACGCGCTCCGCGAAGTGGTCGAAGTCCGCCTCGCGCTGGATCTCGCACTCGCCGACGAGGTCGTCGCGGGCGCGCGCGACCAGGAGGCGGCCGAAGAGCTGCAGACCCTCGTCGACGAGATGATCGACAAGGCCTCGCGCAATGAGATGTTCCTCGAGGCGGATCGCGCCTTCCACACGAAACTGTTCGCCGCCACCGGCAATCAGCTCGCCGAGCAGCTGGTGGGCGCGTTCTGGGATGTCCATACGGCCGTCGTGCCGCAACTGGGCATCGCCGTACCCGCCGACATCCAGGACACCGCGTCCGCGCACGGTGACATGCTCGCCGCGGCGCTCCGCGGCGATGTCGCGGCCTACCGGCAGGCGGTGATCGAGCACTACCGTCCGATCCAGCGCTCGCTCCAGGCGGCCACCCGATGAGCGCGGTGGTGCGCTACGGCCTCATCGGCGCAGGCTACTTCGGCCGCGAGTTCGCCCGCATCCTCAAGGACATCCCGGGTGCGCAGCTCGTCGGCGTGTACTCCCCCGCCGACGCCGACGCACTTGCCGACGAAGCCGGATGCGACGTCGCTTCCACGCCAGAGGAACTACTGTCCGAGGTCGACGCCGTCATCATCGCCTCGCCGAACAACGCCCACCGCGACTACGCCCTTGCCGCCGCGGAACGCGGAGTGGCCGTGTTCTGCGAGAAGCCGATCGCTTTGTCCTACTCGGATTGCGACGCCATGGTCAGCGCATGCGAGCGGGCCGGCGTGCCCTTCCTCGCGGGACACGTCATGCACTTCATGGACGGTGTCCGCCGGGCGGCGGCACTCATCTCGGACGGCGCCATCGGCGATCTCGTAATCGGCCGCGCGGTGCGCACGGGCTGGGAGGACGGCACCGCCGCGCCCGGGTGGAAGAAAGCACGAGAGTCATCGGGCGGACACCTGTTCCATCACATCCACGAGCTCGATGTTCTGCAGCACCTCATGGGCAACGCCGAAACGGCGACGATGATCAGTGGCTCCGCACCGCAGGCCGGCACCCGCGTCGGCGACGAGGACACAGTGCTGCTCGCAACACTGACGATGCCCGGAAACCGGTACGCGACCGTCGAATGGGGATCCGTCTTTCGCCGCCCCGAACACCGGGTGACGGTCCAGGGCACCCGAGGGTCACTCGTCATCGACATGGAGGACGTCGGAGTCACGCTCGTGACCGAGGAGGGGGTCGAGCAGTTCCCGCTGCACGAGAGCGCAGCTGTGGACGCCGAGCGCACAGCCGAGAACCACGCCACCGGATCCGGCGGTGGTGTCACCTATGGTGACCTCACCGTCCGTCCGCCGCAGTGGCTTCGCACCGCGATGCAGCGTGAGGTCGCCTACTTCACCTCCCTGCTTCGCGGCGATCCGGCACGCGCGGAACTCGCGACGCTGACCGACGGCACCGCGGCACGCGCCTCCATTGCCACCGCCGAAGCCCTGACACTCAGCGCATCGCTCGGACGCACAGTGCTCGTTCGGGACATCGCCGAGCGCGCCGACGCCACGACGCGGCGCGGGCCGATCTGACTGTACGGCGGCCCGTGCTGCCGATTTCGCTCATCGCTGTAGCGCTCCGTGAGCTCCAGCTCGCGGAGCGCCTCGACTCGCTCGGCGAAGGATCCCGATTGCACGCGTCGGTACCGCTGTCGCCTACCGCCCGTTCGGGGATCCAGTGGTCGGTCTAGGCCGAGGGTTCCGATTCGGCGAGTAGTACGTGGGCGCCTGCCAGCGTGTTGCCGTCGAGGCAGCGGAGGAAGTCGTCCTCCGTCATGACTTCGATCTCTTGGCCCTTGTCCTGCAGCTCGAACGCTTTGCGGGCTTTGCCTGTGACGTTGGAGCCGGGTCGGAGCACGGCGGGATTGATGTCGCCCACGACGAGCACGTTGGTGCGCTTGGTGGTGGTCTGTTCCGGAGTCGCGCCGACCTTGGCGCACTCCTGGCGGGCGGTGTCTCGGGTCATCGACATGAGAGTGCCGGTGAACACGACGACTCGTCCATAGAGGTATCCGCTGGGGTCGGCGTCCGTGTTCACCTCGATCGGGGTGAAGTTGCGCGCACCGTGGCCGCTGCTCGAGACGGCGACGCTGCCCCGGTAGAGCCCGGAGCCCATGCGCCCGATGGCGACGCCGAGTGACCCCGCCAACTCGAGCAGATCTGTGGATTGCTGCTGCTCCGCCAATCGCGTGGTGACGTCCACGACCACGGTCGCGTCAGCGAGCGCATCGTGGTGGCTATCGAATGGGATGCCCATCGTCTCGGCGAGGAACGGCAACCTGTAGGTGGGGAGGGCCATGGCGCGGCGAGCCATGACCAGCGTGCAGAGAAATCTCATCTCCGGCCACTCGATGTTGTCCAGTGCGCAGGCGTACCGGATCACGCCGAGGTCGAAGCCGGCGTTGTGCGCGAGGACCACGTCGTCGCCGATGAAGTCCACGATGGCCGGAAGGATGTCCTTCCACCTGGGGGCGTCCTCCACCATCTCGGCGGTAATCCCGTGGATCGCGATGTTCCAGCCATCGAACCAGTCAGCGCCCTCCGGCGGCCGGATCAGCCAATGCTGGCTCTCGACGATCTGCCCGTTTCGCACACGAACCAAGCCCACAGAGCACGGAGAACCCCGATACGAGTTGGCGGTTTCAAAATCGATCGTCGTGAAGTCGAGCATCCCTCACGCCCCCCCGTGTCTCAGTCGTACGGCTCGTGCTCATTGCGGCTCCTTCGCCCTCGCCCCCCAGATCGGGCCGACGAGAGATGAGTCTGCCGCACCAGCGACGCTCACTCCGGCGAAGACACGTCGATTGCGGATGCGAGCCATTCGGATGATGTCTCAGATGGCACGCTGTCGTCCCTCATCCGCGCAATATCCGCAGAGGGATCCTCATCTCGCCGTGACAGCCGGCCGCTAGTCGATCGCTTCGGGTTCGTCGTCCCAGTAGAACGTGAATCGCGGGCTGTGGCGTCGGCGCGAGTCGCCGGTGAACTGTCCCGCATCGCCGTGGTTGAAGTCGGGGATCGGCCAGGAAGCGATCGTCGCCGGACTTGTTTGCGCGTGTTCGTCCGCGAGCCGATCGACGAGGGGCTTGATGAGCGTCTCCACGAGCTCGCTCACCGCATCGATAGCCTGGGCGATGCGCGTCGCGACGCTCGGAGGCAGATCGTGGCGCACCGCGAACGGCATGACCTTCTCGACGCGCTGATCGTCGGAGAGCAGCGCGATCGGAAGCGACATCGATAGCTGGGACTGCGAGTGGGCGACGGTCGTGTTCCGGTACACGTGAATCATGCGGTGCGTGTCGGCGATCGCTTCTGGCATCGAGATGTGATGCAGCAGCCCGCTCCGCACGTTGGAGGGGCCGAATGCTCGCATGTAGGCAACGACGGCGTAGCTCGTCAACGGCGACCACAATGGTGATTGGCTTCCGGCGTCGATAGCGAGGTCCATCGCGTTACCAGCATCGGACAGATCGTCGGCATAGGAGCTGAGCTCAACGAGCAATCTCGCATCGGGGCTGTCGGGAATCATCGCGATGATCGGCGTCGAGGGCACTGCTCTATCCTGCACACCCGCAGCGACCTCTCGCTCCTCGCCGGCAACGTGCCCGCAATCCGCCCGCAGAGACCCATCAACGCGAGCTGCCCGTTTGAGGATCCATATACGGGCGGTGCGCGTTAGCGGAACGTCAACGGTCGCAGTGGATCCGCGCGCGGGCGTTACCCAATTGAGGGGGCATCCGTTGACGCCGGCGTGGAGCGTCGAGGCGAATTTGGTGAAGGCCAGTCGACGAGAGGTGAGTCGCCCCTGACGTAGAGCGGGTGTTGCGGGTGGCCGTTCTTCGTGATGTTGAGCGCCTTGAGCGGTGGTAGCAATTCGAGCACGTGAGCAACTCGCGTGGGGCTCGCGCTCGTTCCCCATCCGGCAACCACCGTCCCAGTGGCGTTGGCCAGCGCACGGTCGTTCTCAGGACCGACCGGATCGGATGCCGCGAGCATCACCTCGGGGCTCGGCGTGCGGTACGCGTAGAGGTTGAGAATCACCATGCTTCCGAACCCATCGCGCTTGGCGAAGTTCACGCATCGTCGCAGCGTCGGATCGAGATCAACCGCGTCGGCGGTGCTGGGGTTCAGCAACACGAACGTGATTGTCGGCTGCGACGCATCCCAGACCCGCGTCAAGCTGTACCGGTAGTCGCCGCGGATATCTGCGGTTGCAGAAACGAAGTCGGTCACGACCAGATGGTATAGCCCGATCGACGTGATTCAGTTCGTGCCGGATACAACGATCCCCAAACGCGCAGTGCCCGGTGGAGGGGCGACCACGTGCAACGAGGCCCCCAGCGGACCATCGAACAGATCGAGCTGGTGACGCTCGATGGGGGTGGCGCTGGAACAATCACCCCCTCCACAGGGAGCGCGGACAAGGCTCCCAATAGGAACGAAAGTCAGGCCGATTCGGTTCATCTTCCGGGGCTCGCGTTGCTTGACACTACGCTGAGTGTCACCGAGTGGAAGTGGGGATGAATGGCACAGAAGCCGCGGATCTTTGTCGGTTCATCGAGGGAGAGCCTGGACATCGCTTACGCGGTGCAGGAGAACCTGGACCACGATGCAGAGGTCACGGTCTGGACGCAAGGGGTGATGCGGGTGTCGCGCGATACGGTCGCCAACCTGCAGGCCACGTTGCACACGTCCGATTTCGGCGTTTTCGTCCTGGGCCCTGATGACATGGTGCTCTCTCGCAACACTGAGTCGCTTGCACCACGCGACAATGTGATCTTCGAGCTCGGTATGTTCGTCGGCTATTTGGGCATCGAGCGATCTCTCATCGTGAAGCCTCGAATCGAGGGTGCACTGTCGGTGAAACTGCCGTCAGACTTGGCCGGAGTGTCGCTGGGTGAGTACAACGCCCAACGGTCCGACGGCAATTTGCGGGCAGCTCTTGGGCCGGCAACAAGCGCGATTCGCACTGAGATCCGCGGATTCGTTTCGGCAGCTGAACCTGCACTTCTCGATGCAGCACACCTTAGCGGCTTGCGGATGGGCTCTCGTGCCGCAGCCGGTATTCCTAATGACCGGCTATGCGTGTTCGAAGTACACGCAGGGCGGATCCGCTATCGCTGGTTCCTAGAATGGCCGTGGAGCTCATGGATCGATTTGGAGCTGCCCGATGGAATTCAGGCGGCGCAGGTTGCCATAGGGTCCCATGGCTCGTGGTTCGACCTATTCGTCGGCAGCGCGGATGGACGATTCTTCCATAACTGGTGGAGTGCCGATGAGGAATGGACCGGATGGACCGAGTGGGAGCCTGGGGTTGCGGGTCAGATCACTGTCGCCAGCCTTGGCGAGCATCACAACGAGGTTTGGGTCACCAGAGATGGTAAGACTCAGCACCAGTGGCTCTCCGCCGGGAGGTGGTCGGGCTGGCACGAGTTTGACTCGCAGGAATAACTTCGGCCGGGCGGTTTGCGCGTGGTGCGCCCAACGACCGCCCGAATGTCGGTCGCGTACCGCGACAGGCTCGCCAACTTTTGCACCGCCTCAACGAGCCCCGGTGGACCCGGTCGTAATGCCCGCCCGCGAGCTTTCTCACTGAGCGTCCCCTACGCGGTCGTCGCTACGTCCCCATTCCGCGCGCCGCCGGCTTCGCCCGAGTCACCGGTCCGGCCGCCATCGCGGTCTCTCGGTTTCGCGCCGCGCGGCGCCGCTCCATCTCTGCCGCGCGCACGGCATCTTGCATCGTCAGCTCCGGCGACCCACGCATCATGCAGAGCGCGGCACACTCCCGCGCGGCCTCGTCCGTCCGCGCCACCACGATCGCGACGTTGTGCACCCGTCCACGGGTAAGCCCGACGTACAGCCCCGCGGCATCCACGTCGGGACCGACGATCGAGGCATCCGCCGTCTCGCCCTGCACGCCGTGCACCGTCGACGTGTACGCGAGCTGCAGGTGCTCCAGCGCGTAGGCGTGCGACACCCGATGCAGCTCACCACTGTCGCTCACCGCCGCGAGGTCGATCCCCTCCTCGCGGATTCCCCGCACGACCCACTGCGCACGATTGTCGACACCCGTGCGCGCGTCGTTGCGCCGGCTCTGCACAGTGTCGCCGACGAGGATCCGCTGCTCCCCCATCCCCCACGCGACGATGCGCGCGTCGAGCTCGCCGGCGTCAACGCGCCGCTGCTGGATGGCATCGTTGATCGCATCCGCCTCAGCGTTGGTGCTGGACACCAACGCGGCGCGCACGCCGCGCGCGTGCCAGGCGAAGTACTCGTCGACCATCCGCTCACGGGCGGCATCGTGATGATCCACGCGCTCGAGGTGGCCGCGCTCGGCGAGATCGCCGGCGACCACGATGGCATCCGCGGAATCCCCCACATCCCGCAGCCGCAACGTCAGCGCCGCGTACTCGGGATCGCAGAAGCGGTGCACCGTGTCGAGCTCGACGCGAGCCGTCGGGTGGCGGATCGCCGACGCCATCGCGCCCGCATGACCGACCGGCAGCGCCTGGTGTGTGTCGCCGACCATCGCCACCCCGACGCGTTGCTCAACCGCGAGCTCCGTCAGCGCGTTCGCGGTCTCAAGGTCGACCATGCCCGCCTCATCGACGACGATGCGATCGCCTGCTCGCAATGGATACCGGGCCGGCCCCGCGTAGATCAGACCCGTGGTCGAGTCGACCTCCCCGACGCCCAGCCGAGTCCACCGCGTCGCGCCAGCTGCATCGCGCGCCCATCGGTACCCGTAGTCCGCGAGGAGCGCGTGCAGGCTGGATGCCGCGGCGCCGACCTCTCGCGCCGCAACCGATGCGGCTTTGCGCGTCGGCGCCACGACGAGCATCTGTCGGCGCTGCGCGCGGAGCGCATCGAACGCGACGCGCAGCATCGTCGTCTTGCCGGCGCCGGCGGGCCCGAGGACGGTGACGAGTCCGTGCGATCCTGCAATGGCGGATGCCGCAGCCCGCTGCGACTCGTCGAGGTCGACATCCCCGCGCGCGAGGCGATGAAGCTCCGCCGGCAAGAGCGACCGCCCCGGACTTGCGAGCGCGTCGAACCGAGCGCCGACACGGATCTTCTCGATTGCGGTCGCGTTCGCCATGAACGCCTTGACGTGAAGCGGCACGTCGCCGCCGACGAGCTGCAGGGTTGTAGCGTGCGCGCGACGCGTGATCGCCGCGATGGTGGCGTCGAGATCCGCACGCTCGGCGATGATCCCGCTGCGAGAGAGCGCTCGGGTCGCGCCCGCGCGAAGGTCGAAGACGCTGAAGCGTCCGCCAGATGAGGTTGACCGTTCGTCCGCATCGACGACGGCGATCGCCGCGAGCAGGTCCAGGTCGAGGTCGTCGACCTGCACACGCGTCACGTCGACAGCCGCGCGCACGGCGAGCAGCGACGGGTCGATGGCCACGATCTCGCCGCGGACGGTCGCCTCCCACGACCCCTCGTCAAGGTGGGCGGGCTTGTTCGGTCGGGCGGTCGCCCACGAGCGTCGGTCGATCTGCTGCAGCGCCTCGACGCTCGGCGCCGCTCCCCTATTCGCCGTCGACCACTCAGCGATGAGCCGGGCGCGATTGCGCTCGATTTGGGCGGACCGGCGCGAAAGCGGCCGCACCGAGCCGGCAAGTTCGGCGATCTCCCCCACCTCGTTCAACGTGTATCCGTGGCGAGCGAGAGCGGCGACCCACGCGGGGTCGGTGCGGGCGGCGAGCTCGCCTTCGGCGTTGATGACGGTGTGGAGCTTCATCGCGACGCGGGAGTCGAGGTTCGTCCACCGGCCGTCGGTGCCGAGCACCTTGATGTTCAGCCAGAGGTGCCGATGGATGTGCGGGTCGAGCGCACGTGAGCGGCGGTGCTGCAACTCGACCACCTCGATGCGCGAGATGTCTTCACGGATGACTCCGTTGTGCCCGCGACGCGCGTTGAGCTCGGACTGCCAGGTGAGCAAAATGCGGTCGCGGAGTCGGTCTTGCAGCGCTTCGAACTCGGCCGCAAGCTCGGGGTGGAGGAGCGCTGCGACGCTGTACGTCTTGGGGTGATTAATCGTCCCGTCGAGGAGCAGATCCGCATCCGGGCTCAAGCGCGAGCGGCCGCGCTCCTCCCCCGTGATCGGATCATGTCCGGTGATCCAGACGCGCAGCCCGCCCGCGGTGAGCTCGTCGCGGGAGATCTCGCCGCGGTCGACGATGAACCTCGTGACGCTCGCGTCGGATGCCTCGGCGTACTTCTCCAGCGCGTCGACACCGGAGATCGAAGGCCTGTGGGCATCGCAGGTTCCCTCAAGCGCGTATGCGATCGCTTGTCGCACCCCGCGTGAATCGACGCCCCGCTTCCACCGCTCCAACCCTCCGCGCATGGCGTCAGGTTAGGTCGGCAAAATAGCCGCTGTCCAGGTATTTTCAGCGGATGTCGCCAAGCGGAGGGCGTTGTAGATTTCGGTCGCCGCCCATCACTGATGCCTGCGTGCATCGTCTCTTGTTCATCGTCGGTTGTTCATCGTCAGTCGTCGCGTCGCCCGCGTCTCCAGTCACTCATGTGAGTGGTCACAGACCAGATCCGATAGTGAGCTTGCGGAACAGCTCATCCGCGAGGTGATCGAGGTACTCCTCATTCGCGGCTGCGAACGAGACGGCCGATTCTGCCGCGACTTGACTCGGAGATACCTCTGCACGAACCACCGATGCCGCCTTGATGCGCAAGCGCCAGAACTTCGCATCCCGAGGGTCATCGGCGTATTCAGCCTCGTAGAGGGCGTATCTCAACCCATGGAGCTGGCAGTACCTGCTCTCGTCCTCCCATTGCGCTCCGGCGTGTCTAGACATCAAGTACCAGAATGCTCCCCGCGGCACGACTCGCTCGATTGCCTCCGCCGCATCGAGCTTCGTGACCCCGTCCCACACCAATGCACCCGAATAGTGTCGGATGCCGGAAGAGGCTGATTCCGCAATGATCTCGAGCGCGGGAAGTGCATCGGTCCGCCCAGAAGCGAGCGCTGACAACCCAAAGAGTAGGTCGCATGGACTATAGAGCTGGATGGACACGGAGTCGACGTCCGGGTCCGAGATTAGCTGATTCAGAAGTTTTGGGACCTGCTTCTGCCACCCCTTGGCGCCTTGAAGCGAGTAACTGACGTTCTCAAGCAACCGAGCACAGGCGGTTGGATTGGACGTGCTCACTTGACTTACGAAGAGCGTCGTGTACTTGTCGCCCACGGCGAGCGCCGCCATCAGCAGCTGATCGTCGGGCCAAATGAGCTGCGAGCTGAACCTTCCCGACCGCACTATTTTGTCGAGTCGCCAAGACTCATGGAGGCTGCGGAGCTTGTCCGGGTCGCCGATCGAAATCTCGGAGGGCTCGCAGAGTTCGTTGATCCTTGTTAGAACCTCTTCTTCATGGCCCCAGTCAGTTGGATCAAGCAGGTCCGAGTCATCGACCTCCCAGGTGGCGGGATCACCGCCATCAGCGAGATACTCGGCATGCCATTCTTCCAGCTGACGCTGTTGGACGGCAGCGCGTTGCGCAGCAGACAATTCCGCTAGGACCACGTAAAGGGCATATGGGTAGATCACGCGAGTATCCGAACGATCGTGATCGAAAACAATCAGGAAGTAGTCCGTCACCTGCTGTTGCTCCAGCGACGCGACTACTCGACTCATCTCTTGCGATCGGGCCTCGGAAGTGGCATAGAGCAGAATCTCGTGCTTCGGACACAGCGACAGCGACGCTTGAGCGATGAGGGGCTCGACTGCCTCAACGCCAGTCGGCAGGTCGGTTGGGCCGACGATCAGTTTCTTCCCCGACAGTTCGAACGCCCCCGCACCATGCAACTCCGAGAACGGGACGAGCAGCTCATGCCACGTCGTCGAAAGCAATACGCAGCGCACTTGATGCTTCGCCAGCCCGTAGTTCTCTCGGACGAGAGCTACGTACTTAAACAGCTCATGCATCGCGCTGCGGGCGGCAGAATCGCTCCGCTTAATCTCGATTAGAACCAGCGTCCCGTACTTATCTCGCGCTACCAGGTCAACGAAACCCTTCGCACCGGCTGCATTTGGTAACAGAAGTTCGGAGTCCACGAGCGACAACCCCTGCTCGATTAGGTCCAGGTGCTCCGCGAGATGGTCCCGGTAACGGTTCTCAACGAGATTGGGCATCTATTCAACGCTCCCGCACCGCGTCACCTGGAATGCCGCTTTAGTAGTACTCACGGATGTACCCCAGCGCCTTCTCGAATACGTCGTTGTCTCGAATCTTGAATTGGACGTACAGCGTCTGCCGCAGTGCCTTGCGCACTTCCTGGTCACCGGCGATCGTCGACTGCCAGCCCTCGAAACGAACGGCGCGGACAACCTCGTCGATGCGGTCGACGACGTTTGAGACAATGATTGGCGTCTCGTCGCCCTTGAGGGCTTCGAACAACTCGGTGAGCGCAGCTTTTCCCCGCTCCTCCCGCGGGATCTCCTTCTCAGCCTTCTCGGCAGCGACCGTGTCCCTGGCGAGCTGTAGGTTCCGGTTGGAAATGTCCGTTTCGCAGGGGAAATGTCCACGGTGTGTCCATCTGGACATGTCGTGCTCCTGGCGTCCGCTGCTTGGCCCGCGATGATGGAGGAATGGGCAGTGACGAGCGA
>JASCPF010000159.1 GCA_029959325.1 Microbacteriaceae bacterium PS02068 | reverse complement strand
CTCCGGGTGCAACGGCTCGCCGCGTGCATGTGTTCCCGGCGCGGCGCGGCGCCCACCCGCCCGCCGGACGCGATGTCGGGCGCACGCCGTAGGCTGTTCGGGTGACCCCCGCCCTGTATCGCCGCTACCGGCCCGAGAGCTTCGGCGAGATGATCGGGCAGGCCCAGGTCACCGATCCGCTGATGACGGCGCTGCGCGGCGACCGCGTCGGTCACGCCTACCTGTTCAGAGGCCCGCGCGGGTGCGGAAAGACCACGTCGGCGCGCATTCTGGCGCGGTGCCTCAACTGCGCCGAGGGCCCGAC
>JASCPF010000158.1 GCA_029959325.1 Microbacteriaceae bacterium PS02068 | reverse complement strand
GGCGCTCGGCTTGTGGCGCGCTCCGGACGGCGCGGACTTGCTGGAGGACATTCCGTTGTCCGAGAACTACATCCAGTGCGCGGGTTCGGCGGAGGCGCTCACGGTGGAGTTGCGTGTGGTGGATGCCAGCGGCGTCGCCCACCAGTACGTCATCGGCAAGCCCGGCGGGGATCAAGCTGGTGATCCGTCCGAGGTGATCCCGTGGGACGACGGACGCCGCAGCACCCGCGTCTACCCGAACGAAGTATTCACCGCCGACGAAGCCGCCGACATCTTCTACGCCTACTTCCTCACCGACACCATCC
>JASCPF010000157.1 GCA_029959325.1 Microbacteriaceae bacterium PS02068 | reverse complement strand
GGGCGACGCCGGCCGGCGGCCACGGCTCGCCACCCGGGTCGCGCGGCAGCCCACGACGCAGCTCGGCGCCGCCGGACGCTGCGCCGCCGGACACGCCGCCGCCAGACTCCGAAATCGTCGTCCCGTCCTGCGGGGTCGTGGGGTGTGAGGCCGCAGCTTGCGCCGACGATTCGGCTGGCGCGGCCGCGGCGGCCGGAATCGTCCTCGCGTCGTGCGGGGTCGCGCCCGCCGAGCCCGCGGAAAGCGCCGACGATTCCGCCGTGCCCGAGGGCGGCCACGCATCGCCGCCGGGCGTGCGCGGCAGCCC
>JASCPF010000156.1 GCA_029959325.1 Microbacteriaceae bacterium PS02068 | reverse complement strand
TCGTGATTGATGCTACGCACACCCGTGGGCGTGGGTCCGGAGGACCCGCGGCGTCCGGGGGTCTGGGGGGTTTCCCCCCGGGCGGCGAAGCCGCTCTAGACAACAACGCGAAATACAGTGGCCCCTCTTCATCCCAGCGCCTCGACCGATGGGAGGCCCGAGACTTCCTCTGGACCTTCTCCAGCCTCGCCCGCTGCCGGAAATGTGGCCGTGTCAGCGTCACCGGCGCCGGCTCTGTCGGTGTCCGCAAAGAGGGCGAAAAGGTCGGCTATGCGGGGCTCGCGACCTGCGGCTCGCTCTGGGCCTGCCCGGT
>JASCPF010000155.1 GCA_029959325.1 Microbacteriaceae bacterium PS02068 | reverse complement strand
CCCCTCGACAAGCTCGGGGACCGGGGAGACCGGGGCGGGCGGGGTGATCGACCTGGACGTCGTCGTCGACTGCTCGAGCGGGACGTACATCCGGGCGCTCGCCCGAGACCTGGGCGCAGGTCTCGGCGTCGGCGGGCATCTCACCGCCCTGCGCCGTACGCGCATCGGACCCTTCGACGTCGAGGGCGCCGTCACAGAACTCACGCCCGGCGTCTCCCTGCTCAGCGCCGCGTCGGTCGCGGTCGCCGTGCTCGGGGCCTTCCCCGTCTCGGCCGACGAGGCGCGCGATCTGCGCCACGGCAAGCGACTGCCGGGCGCCGCCCCGCCCCGCGTCGG
>JASCPF010000154.1 GCA_029959325.1 Microbacteriaceae bacterium PS02068 | reverse complement strand
GTCACCATGGGTAGTTCTCCCCATCGAGCGTCTGGGTGGGGTGGCTTAGGGTCGGGGCAGGAGGTGTCGCCGTGGGCATGATGTTGCCGAACGAGTTGGTGTGGGTGATGGAGAAGCTCGGCTTCGAGTGGCCCGATATCGATGAAGACGAGGTCCATAAGGGCGCTGGTCTCGTGCGCTCGTTCGGATCCGAGCTGGAAGAGGTCATTCAGGCGATCGACCGGAAGATGAACGGCGATGTCAGCAACGCGATGCGGGGACAGACCGGCCCCGCAACGCTCGGCGCGTGGACGGCGAACCGTTCACAGAACCTGCAGAAACTCGTCGACATCATGCC
>JASCPF010000153.1 GCA_029959325.1 Microbacteriaceae bacterium PS02068 | reverse complement strand
GTGCCGATGCAGACCGGCTGATCGACACCGTCGATCGTGCCGACCCCGGTCCCCGCCTGCAGATCCTCCAGCGTGACCCGCACGATGACCGTCGCGCCGGGCAGGGAGCGGTCGGTGTGACCACACCCCACGTAATGCTCCAACACCGCGAGGAGTGCGTCGGCTTGCATCATCGGGATCGGACGCGGCGGCAACCCGTTCCCCTTCGACTCCGCATCACGCTGCGCGTGCAGTTCCGCAGTCACCATCGCGTCGATCAGACTCAGCAACACCGCACCGCGGGCGGGGTCGAACAATCCTTTGACCGAGATCGCCCCATCCCGTTCCTGCCGGGTCGA
>JASCPF010000152.1 GCA_029959325.1 Microbacteriaceae bacterium PS02068 | reverse complement strand
ACGACGGACGCCGCAGCACCCGCGTCTACCCGAACGAAGTATTCACCGCCGACGAAGCAGCCGACATCTTCTACGCCTACTTCCTCACCGACACCATCCCCACCACCTACCCCCACCGCCAACTCCCCCTCGGCTAGCCCCGTGAAGTTCGACTCGGCTTGGGCGACCATCGACGGGCATCGCCTCGACGGGCATCGCCTCGACGGCGCGTCGACAGATCAAGGGCGTTACTACGATGGGCTGATGCGGAACCCCGACGGCACCTACACGGGCATCGAGGTGAAGAGCGGCTCCGCGTCACGCAACGCCGCACAGCGGGAGTTCGATCGCGCCTTAAGTGCGGAGACACCAGCGTTC
>JASCPF010000151.1 GCA_029959325.1 Microbacteriaceae bacterium PS02068 | reverse complement strand
ACGACGGACGCCGCAGCACCCGCGTCTACCCGAACGAAGTATTCACCGCCGACGAAGCAGCCGACATCTTCTACGCCTACTTCCTCACCGACACCATCCCCACCACCTACCCCCACCGCCAACTCCCGCTCGGCTAGCCCCGTGAAGTTCGACTCGGCTTGGGCGACCATCGACGGGCATCGCCTCGACGGGCATCGCCTCGACGGCGCGTCGACAGATCAAGGGCGTTGCTACGATGGGCTGATGCGGAACCCCGACGGCACCTACACGGGCATCGAGGTGAAGAGCGGCTCCGCGTCACGCAACGCCGCACAGCGGGAGTTCGATCGCGCCTTAAGTGCGGAGACACCAGCGTTC
>JASCPF010000150.1 GCA_029959325.1 Microbacteriaceae bacterium PS02068 | reverse complement strand
CCCAAAACGAGGTGCCATCCATCTGGTTCAGCGAATAGCAGAACTGATCGGGATACGGGCGGATGTCGTCGTCGAATGGCCCGCGGCTGTAGCCGTTCATCTCAGCGACGTGTGTGACGGGGGTCATGGGACTTCCTGCAGAACCACTCGTGCGATGCTAGTGCGTTCTCCGTTGAGGGTTGCGAACGCTGGCGTCGCCGGGCTCGCGGCGCGATCGAACTCGCGTTGTGCGGCGTTGCGCGACGCGGACCCGCTCTTCACCTCGATACCCGTGTCGGTGCCGTCGGTGTTCCGCATCAGCCCATGGTAGTAACGGCCCTGATCAGCCGACGTTCCGTCGAGGCGATGCCCGTCGAGGATCGCCCAAGCCGGGTCGAACTTCACGGGG
>JASCPF010000014.1 GCA_029959325.1 Microbacteriaceae bacterium PS02068 | reverse complement strand
CCCGCACGGGCCCAGACTATCACCGGGTGACGGGGGCCCGGCGCCGAGGCATCCGGGCCCACGCCTCAGCGACCTTCGACCGTCGGCGGCGTGCCCTTCTCGTCGGCGACCGCTTCGGCGGCCTCGAGGGGCGTCGAAGGGGCATCCCCCGCCGGCGCCGCTCGGCGGTCGCGCGCCGACGCGATGAGGCTCGCGATGGTCGCGACCGCCATCGACGCGACGATGACTCCCAGCGACGTCCAGGTCGAGATCTCGGGAGCCCACTCGATGTGCTCACCGCCGTTGATGAAGGGCAGCTCGTTGACGTGCATCGCGTGGAAGAACAGCTTCACGCCGATGAAGGCGAGGATGAAGGCGATGCCGTAGTGCAGGTAGCGCAGGCGGTCGAGCAGATCGCCGAGCAGGAAGTAGAGCTGGCGGAGGCCCATCAGCGCGAACAGGTTCGCCGTGAAGACGATGAAGGCGTTCTGGGTGATGCCGAAGATGGCCGGAATGGAGTCGATAGCGAACAGCAGGTCGGTCATGCCGATCGCCGCGAACACGATGATCATCGGCGTGAAGATCTTCTTGCCGTTCACGACCGTGCGGATCTTCGCACCGTCGTAGTGGTCGCTGATGTCGACCGTGCGGCGCAGCATCCGCACGATGAAGGATTCCTGCTTGACGTCGGCGTCGTGGTCGCCGCCGGGGAAAGCCTGGCGGAAGGCCGTCCAGATCAGGAACGCGCCGAAGATGAAGAACACCCAGCTGAACTGCTCGATGATCGCGGCACCCGCGAGGATGAACAGGCCACGCAGCACCAACGCGATGATGATGCCCACCATCAGGACTTCCTGCTGATAGCGGCGCGGTACGGCGAACTGATTCATGATCAGGACGAACACGAACAGGTTGTCGATCGACAGGCTGTACTCGGTGAGCCACCCGGCGATGAACTGCCCGGCGAACTCGGAGCCGGCGAACATCCCGAGAAGTCCGGCGAAGATCAGCGCGAGGCAGACGTAGAACACGACCCAGAGGGTCGATTCCTTCGTCGAGGGGATGTGCGGGCGCTTGAGGATCAGCAGCAGATCGCCGACGAGGATCAGCGTGAGGACGATCAGTGAGCCGACTTCGAACCAGACGGGAAGCTCCATGCGGGGCCTTTCAGAGGGGACGCGTGACGTCGAAAGTCTCTCCCCCGCCAGGCCATCACTCGGTGGTCTCGGCGGCGCGCTCCCGGGGCCCCGACGACGGAACCCGTATTGACGGGATGCGCGATGCGGGATACTCCCTCTCGCTCGCACAAGGATACAGGCTTCCCGCCGTGAGAAGCGCCGTGAGGATGCCTCGGTCGAATTCGTCTGAGACGAACGTGCGCCGCCCGACACTGACAGGGTGGGAACAGGCGAGGAGGACACCATCGACACGACGGAGCGAAGCGACGCGGCCACGCAGCAGAGCGACGCCGGCCTCGTGACTGCGGCTGGCCGCGGCGACGATGCGGCGTTCCGCGCGCTGTATCGCGCCTACGCACGGCCGGTCTACTGGCTCGCGCACTCGCTCGTGGGCACCGTGCACGATGCCGAGGACGTGTTGCAGGAGACCTTCGTGGCCGCGTGGCGGAAGCTGCCCGACCTGGAGCTGGCCGGAGAGTCGCTGCTGCCCTGGCTGGTGACGATCTGTCGCTTCCAGAGCGCGAATCGCATCCGCCGTCAGCAACGCGAACGCGCGCACACCGCGGCATCCCTCGACGAGGCGTTGCCGGCGACGGTCGATGTGGAGAAGCAGGTGATCGACGCGGTGCTGGTCGAGCGGGTGATCGCCGAGGTCGGCACGCTCAGTGCGCTTGATCAGCAGATCTTCCGGCTGTGTGCGGCCGAGGGCTTCGCCTATCAGGCCGCCGCCGACGAGCTCGGCGTCTCGCACGGGGTGGTCCGCAATCGTCTGTCCCGCATCCGCACACAGCTGCGGAGCTCTATGGAAACGGAGGGGACATGAACGCAGAGAACATCACACTGCCCGAGATCAGTGACCGCAGGCTCGACGAGATCGAGACGGCGATCTTCGCGCAGATCGACGAGGAACGGCGCGGGCCGGATGCCAAGACGGTCAGCGACCTCGAGCGCGCGCGGACCCGCGCGGAGCGCCGCGGGCGCATCTGGATGGGGCTGGCCGGGGCCGCTGCGTTCGTCGCGGTGGCCGCGATCATCGCGCCGCAGCTCGGCGCGGTCACCGGGGCGGGATCGTCGAGCACGATCGGAGAGCCCGCGACGATCGTCGGGGTGGCCGATCAGCCACTGCAGGACGCCTCGAGCGGGATCGTCGGAGGCGCCGCCGGCTCCACCGAAGGGTCGAAGGGAGCGACCGATTCGCAGCCGTCCGCGGTCGGCGACGCGGCCGACCGCGAGATCGTGGCGACAGCGAGTGCGTCGGTGGTCGTCTCCGACGCGCATACCGCGGTGCAGGCCATCACGGATGCTGCCACGGCGGCAGGCGGCTACGTCGAGTCGATGAGCGTCGGCGGCACCGCTCCGGTGCCGATCGACACGATGGGCGGAGTCGCGCCCGTGCCCGTGCAGGACGTGCCGAGCACGGCCCCGGGCAACACCGCATGGATCTCGGTGCGTGTCCCGGCCGACAAGCTCACCGACACCCTGGCAGGGCTGTCGACCATCGGCGAGGTCACGGCGTCGCAGGTCGATCGTCGCGATGTCACGACCGAAGCGGTCGACCTGCGTGCACGGGTGAGCGCGCTCGAGGCATCCGTCGCCCGTCTCACCGAGTTGATGGGGCAATCCGCGACAACGGCAGACCTGATCGCGGCCGAGTCGGCTCTCGCCGATCGACAGTCGGAGCTCGACTCGCTGCGCCAGCAGCTGACGTACCTCGAGAGCCAGGTCGGCATGTCGACGCTGACCGTGAACCTGAGCGAGCCCGCCGAGGCCGTGTCGGCGGACCCCGCCGGGTTCGGCGACGGACTTGCGGCCGGCTGGAACGGCCTCGTCGCGAGCCTCAACGGGATCGTCGTCGCCATCGGCTTCCTGCTGCCGTGGGCGCTCGTCGCCGCCGTGATCGTGGGGATCGTCTGGGGCATCCGCCGCGCGGTGAAACGGCGGAAACCAGAGACCGAATGACGAAGACGGTCACCGAATGACAAAATGCCCGGTCCTGTCGGACCGGGCATTTTCGTGTGGTGACCCCAGCGGGATTCGAACCCGCGTTACCGCCGTGAGAGGGCGGCGTACTAGGCCGCTATACGATGGGGCCGCACGTTTTGCTCCCCGACCAGCCGATCAGGCAACCGTTCGATTATGCCATGCCACGCGGCCTCGGCCAAATCGAGGCGACGCCTGCGCGAGCGGGTTGCCTCGCCGCCGAGACGGGCGTTGACTGGCCGCATGCGGATCACGAAGCACGAACATGCCTGCCTGCGACTCGAACTCGAAGGAAAGCTCCTGCTGATCGATCCGGGCGGGTTCACGCTGCCGCTCGAGGGCCTGCACGGGCTCGCCGCCGTGGTCATCACCCACGAGCACCCCGACCACTGGACCCCCGAACACCTCGAGCGGATCCGTAGATACTCGGCCGATGTCCCGGTCTACGGGCCCGCCGGTGTCGCGGCGGCGGGCGCCGACGTCATCGTGGTCGCGCCGGGCGACACCGTGACGGCGGGCCCCTTCACGATGACCTTCCACGGCGGCACGCACAACGTGATCCACGAGACCATCCCGGTGGTCGACAACGTCGGCGTGCTCGTCAACGACGAGTTCTACTACCCCGGCGACTCGTACGCGCTGCCGAAGCATGCCGACATCCGCATGCTCGCCGCGCCCGTCGGCGCACCGTGGCTGAAGATCGGCGACGCCATGGACTTCGTGCTCGCCGCGAAGCCGCGGCGGGCGTTCCCGACGCACGACATGACACTCTCGCGCATCGGCCTCGACATGCACCGGGCGCGCCTCGCCTGGGCGACGGCGCAGGGCGGCGGCGAGTTCGTGGCCCTCGAGCCGGGCGAGTCGGTCGAGCTGTAGCGCGACGCGAAGGACCGGCCGAACGGCGGATGCCGCGGCCCCCGACATCGGGGACCGCGGCATCCGTTCTCGTGCGAAAGGCTCAGCCTCAGGCGTCGTGATCCGTCTCGATGAAGGTCACCAGGGTGTCGAGCGCCGCGTCGGCGCCCTCGCCCTCGGCCTTCAAGGTCACGACCGTGCCCTGCGTGGCGCCGAGCCCCATGAGGGTCAGGATGCTGCCCGCGTTGAGATCGGGGCCGCCCTCGACGGCGATCGTCACGGGCACGCCGGTCTGCTGGACCGCCTGGACGAAGAGCTTCGCGGGGCGGGCGTGCAGTCCCGAGCTGCTGGCGACGGTGGCCTGACGTTCTGCCATGGGATCCTCCTTGATGGGTAGGGCGTTGGTGGTTCGAGACTATGCCGTGAGAGCGGCCTCGGGAACCGTCTCATCGACGGGAGAAACCCCGCGGCGGTGTGCGAAGCGCTTCAGCGCGACCACCGAGAACGCCGCGACGACGGTGCCCGCGGCGATCGAGAGCAGCCACACCCAGAAGTTGTCGATCGCGAAGAAGACGAACACGCCGCCGTGCGGAGCCTTGCTCGTGACGCCGAACACCATCGAGAGTGCACCGGTGACCGCACCGCCGAGCATCATCGCGGGGATGACACGGAAGACATCCGCCGCCGCGAAGGGGATCGCACCCTCCGAGATGAAGGCGGCGCCGAGCAGCCAGGCTGCCTTGCCGTTCTCGCGCTCGGGTTCGGTGAAGAGCTTCCGGTCGAGGACCGTGGATGCCAGGGCCATCGCGAGCGGCGGCACCATGCCCGCAGCCATGACGGCAGCCATGATCTCGAGGTACCGGGTGTCGCCGGCGATGCCCGCGGCGAGGTTCGCCGTGGCGAAGCCGTACGCGACCTTGTTGACCGGTCCACCGAGGTCGAAGCACATCATGAGGCCGAGGATGATGCCGAGAAGGATGACGCCCGCGCCCGAGAGCCCCGAGAGCCACTCGTTCAGAACCTTCGTCAGCCATGCGATCGGCCCACCCAGAACCAGCAGCAGCAGCCCGGAGGCGAAGATGGATGCCAGCAGCGGAATGATCACGACGGGCATGAGGCCACGCAGCCAGCGCGGCACGTCCCACGTGTTGATCCACCACGCGGCGAGACCGGCGAGCAGACCGCCGACGATACCGCCGAGGAAACCCGCACCCATGAACGACGCGACGGCACCGGCGACGAAACCGGGTGCGATGCCGGGGCGGTCAGCGAGTCCGTACGCGATGTAACCCGCGAGGGCCGGTACGAGGAAGCCGAACGAGAGAGCACCGATCTTGAACAGCACGGCGCCGAGATACACGATCAGCGAGGTGTCGCCGAGGTTCCAGATCGTCGAGGCGCCCAGGATCTTGTCGGCGTTGAAGGCGATCTCGTAGCCGCCCAGGAGGAACCCGAGCGCGATGAGCAGACCGCCACCGGCGACGAAGGGGATCATGTAGCTGACACCGGTCAGCAGGGCCCGCTTGACGGAGCCGCCGACCGAGGTGGGCGCCGCGCTCGAGGTGGATGCCGTGCCGCCGGCGCTGCTGCTCACGCGCGGCGCCGACGGGCTGCGCACTGCGGCGACGGCCTGATCGATGAGCTGAGCCGGCGCCTCAATGCCACGCTTCACGGGCACGCGCACGACCGGCTTGCCGGCGAAGCGCGCCTCGTCGCGGACGTCGACGTCGACGGCGAAGATGACAGCATCGGCGGCGTCGATCACCTCGCGCGGCAGCGCCTTGTAGCCCGACGAGCCCTGCGGCTCCACGATCAGGTCGATGCCCGCCTTCTGGCCCGCGGCTGTCAGCGCATCCGCGGCCATGAACGTGTGCGCGATGCCCGTGGCACACGCCGTGACCGCGACGATGCGCGCGGGGCGACCGTCGACCATGAGGGTGGTCGCGACCGACGCGGCGCTGGCGGCGGCGGGCGCGGCAGGCGCCGGAGCGTCCGACACCGCGTGCGTCACGAGGTCGACGACGTCCTGGGCGCTCGTGGCGGCGCGCAGGCCGTCGGTGAAGTTCTCGCGCATGAAGGCACGGGCGAGGCGCGAGAGCACGGCGAGGTGCTCTTCGGCGGCCGTGTCGGGAGCGGCGATCAGGAAGACGAGGTCGGCGGGGCCGTCGGGCGCACCGAAGTCGACACCCGGCTTCAGGCGCGCGAACGCGAGCGTCGCCTCCTTCACCGCCGGGCTCTTCGCGTGCGGGATCGCGATGCCGCCGGGCAGGCCGGTCTCGTCGGTCTGCTCGCGCTTCCAGGCATCCGCCGCCAGGGCTGCGGCGTCGCTCGCACGACCGCTCGCGGCGACCCGCGCGGCGAGGGCCTCGATGACGGCTCTCTTGTCGGAGCCGAGCGGTACGTCAAGGCTGACGAGCGCCGGCGTGATGATTTCTGACACGGTGACCTCCAGTGGTCTGTCGCGGTTCGGGAGTTACTTCAGGGCGAGGGCTCGCACCGGCACGTCGCCGGGGAGAAGGTCGTGGGGCGTCGGCGCCTGCGTGCCGGCCAGCGCCGCGGCGGCCGAGCCGTAGCGGATGCCGGTGCGTACGCACTCTTCCGGCGACGCGCCGGATGCCTCGGCGAGCAGGAACCCGGCGAGCGAGCTGTCGCCCGCGCCGACCGTGCTGCGCACACGCGTGGGCGGCGGGGTTCCGAACCACGCGCCGTCGGCGGTGATGAGCACGGCACCCGCTCCCCCGAGGGTGACGAACGCCGCACCGACGCGCGCGGGCACGAGCCGAGCCGCGACCGCGGTCACGGCCTCGGCCAGCGGGACGCCCGGGTCGAGGTCGACGCCGGTGAGTTCGACGAGCTCCTCGTCGTTGGGCTTGATGAGGTCGGGGGTGCCGGCCTCGACCACGGCGCGCAGCGCGGGGCCCGAGGTGTCGACCGCGATGCGCGGGGCATCCTGCGATGAGCGCACCGCCGCGATCACGTCGACGTAGAACGTGTCCGGAAGCCCGGGCGGCAGCGAGCCCGCGAGAACGAGCCACCGCGCGCCGCGCGATGCCGCGACGACCGCGTCGATGAGGGCGGCGCCGTCGGCGCTCGTGCGCTCGACTCCCGGCAGGTTGACCTTGGTGGTGACACCGGCGGGGTCGGCGATCGTCAGGTTCGCGCGCGCCGCGCCGTGCACGGCGACGGGAGTGAACGGGACTCCCGCCGCACGCAGCACGACGCCGAAGGGGTCATCGGGGTCCAGGGGCAGGACGGCGCGACTCTCTTCGCCCGAGCCGAGCAGCACTCGCGTGACGTTGATGCCCTTGCCGCCGGCGTCTTCACGCACGGTGAGGGCGGTCTGCACCTCACCGGTGCGAAGCGGCTCCGCGAGCCCCACCGTGCGATCGAGCGACGGGTTAGCCGTCAGGGTGACGATCATGCTGTCCAGACCTCCGCATCTGCGACGCTGAGCGCGTCGGCCAGCGCGCCACGCGGCGCGGCATCGCTCACGAGCACATCGATCGTGTCGAGACCGCCGAACGAGACCAGCAGCTCGGCGTCGAACTTGTCGGCGTCGGCGACGACCAACGTGCGGCGCGCCGCCGAGAGGATCGCCCGCTTCACGGCGGCCTCATCGGTGTCGGGAGTGCTGAGGCCGAACTCTGCCGAAAGGCCGTTGGTGCCGATGAAGGCGACATCGGGACGCAGGTGCGAGATGGCATCCACCGTCTGCGCACCGACCGCTGCGGCGGTGAGGCCGCGCACGCGGCCGCCGATCGCCGTGAGGTTGAGCCCGGGTACCCCCGCGAGAAGGTGAGCGACGGTCATCGAGTGAGTGACGACCTCGAGGGGACGAATGCCCGCGGGCCGCCGCGAGAGTTCCTCTGCGATGGCGGCGGTCGTCGTGCCGGCGTCGATGTAGACCGATCCGTCGAAGTCGAGCGGGACGGCATCGAGTGCGCGGCGGGCGATCGCGCGCTTCGCGTCGCTTGCGCGTCCGGTGCGCTCCGCGAGCGACGGTTCGGTCGTGCTGGCGCGGGTGTGCGCGACCGCTCCCCCGTGTACACGTCGGATGACACCGGCGCTCTCGAGCTGGTCGAGGTCGCGGCGGACGGTCTCTGTCGTCACACCGAAACGACGGGCGAGGTCGACGACCGCGACGCGGCGCTCGGCCGTGACGAGGTGTTCGATGAGCTCCTGCCGCTCCGTCGCGTACACGTGTTCCTCCTTGAGACATCCACACAATACAACACAAACACAGACGTACACAAGACTTCACAGATCACCGCCATGACAAAGGGGCGAACCCCGCCACACGGCAGGATCCGCCCCTTCGTCGATCGCGTGAGGTGAGGCTCAGGCCTCGCTCATCGCGTTCACTTCCTTCTGGCCGCGCGCGGCGAGGGCCGCGGCGCGTGCCGCGATGCGGCGAGCCTGCTCGGCCTGGCCGGCGTCCAGCGTCTCCTGGTCGACGGGGTAGCTCTCGACCTTGTTCACGCCGTTGTACTTGGCGATGTAGGCATCGAGCTCGGGGCCCGACTCCCACGAGGTGATCAGGCAGTAGCGGGGCTCGGTGCCGGGGTGGGTCGCGGCGTGCCAGAGGCGCTGCGTGTCGACGATGAGCTGTGCGCCCGCGGGCAGGGCGATGCGCGTCTCTTCGCTCGGGTCGGTGCGGTTCTCGCGCAGCACGAAGTAGCTCGTCTTGTCGTCGGTGAGGTTGAAGAAGCCGCGCACCACCCAGCCCGTGCCATCCGGGTTCAGGCGGTTGTTGTCATCCTGGTGCAGGTTGTAGAGGCAGTCGGCGTAGGTGTTCGGCTGCAGCTCGATGATGCGGCAACGGCCGACGTTCGCCCCCGGCTCCTGCGCGCGCGCCGTGAGGGTCGGTGCGAGTGCAGTCTGCGCGTCGATCCAGACGCCGTCCTTGTCGGTGCGCGGCGGCTTGTGATTCCAGAAGCCGTTGCACTCGATCTCACCCTTTGCCGAGGCGAGGGGCGCGAAGCGAGTGTCGCCGGAGGACTTCCAGTCGACGTACTCGATGTCGAGCCATTCCCTGGGGTCCATTTCCTTGCCGTAGCTGTCGAGGACGACGTAGCCGGTCTCTTCGAGCGCTGCGCTCTTGATGTATGCCATGACGGATCATGCCCTTTCTGCCGGACAAGCGAAGTTTTTACAGGCCCGACAGAGCAAGCCTACCGAGGCGTCTCTGCCGCTCTCATAGACTGAATTCAGGTTTCTGAGGAGCGTTTTTCCGCGTATGAGCACTGCCACCCACGTCGAAGCGACCGCCGTCAACACGATCGGCTGGCTCTCGGCATCCGACACCACGATCGTCGTGCCGGTGTACCAGCGGCAGTACCGCTGGGACATCGGCGGGTGCGAGCAGCTGCTCAGTGACATCCGCGCCGTATCGGCGGCGGATGCCGGCGACACGCACTTCATCGGGTCGATCCTTTCGACCGCGTCGACCTCGGCGGACGATGACGCGCACCTCGTGCTGATCGACGGGCAGCAGCGCATCACGACGCTCATGCTGCTGGTGGCTGCCCTGCACCACACTCTGCGCAGCGACGACCCGGAGCTCGCTCGTGAGCTCGAGCGCGTCCTCGTGCGCGCCGACGACCCCACCCGCACGAAGCTGCGCCCCCACCACGCCTGGGCCAGCGTGTTCGAGAGCGTCGTGCTCGACCGTCGCGCGTCGGGGGAAGACGCCGGCGGCGAGACACGCGAGTCGCGCTTCGACGACAACTACGCGTTCTTCCGCAGTCAGATCCGCCCCGATGAAGCCGCGGGCATCTGGCGCGGTCTGCAGCGACTCGAGCACGTGTCGATCACGCTGGGGCCCGGCGCCAACGCGCAGCAGACCTTCGAGAGCCTCAACTCGACGGGCGAGCCTCTGCGCGATCACGAACTCATCCACAATTACGTGCTGATGGGGCTTTCGCACGCGCAGCAGAGCGAGATCGAGAACGACTACTGGCTGCCGATCGAGCGCGCCACCGGCGAACAGATCGGCTCGTTCTGGCGGCACTACCTCGTGATGCTCACGGGGCGTGAAGTCTCCGTTGCGGGCGAGCGGGGCGTCTATGACGCATTCCGCCACGAGTTCCCCCGACTGGGCGTCGACACCCTCCGCGAGCACGCGCGCCAGTGGCGCGAACTCGCGGAGATCTACGGGACCCTGCTCGACCCCCGCCAGGCGCCGGATGCCGAGATCGGCCGCCAACTCGGCTACGTGAACACGTTCGGGCGAGCGCCGTACCCGCTCGTCCTGCGGCTCTACCGCGACCACGCCCACGGAGAGCTGGGCCTCACCGACCTCATCACCTCGCTCGAGCAGCTGCAGTCGCTGCTGCTGCGCCGAACGATCGTCGGGACTCCGACCGATCGGCTCGTCGCGAGGCTGTGCCGGGCGGCCGCCGTCGGACGCGACGAGCTCGTCGGCGCCATCGCCCGCATCACACCCTCCGACGAGCGCACGCGCGTGGGTCTGAAGTACGGCGAACTCCCCCACGCCGCCTACGTGCTCGGGCGTCTCGCCGGTGCCGACGTCGACGCTGCAGACGAACTCGACGTCGAGCATGTCGTACCGCTCGCTCCCGGCGACGACTGGTCACCGGACGGCGTGCGGCGCTGGGCCGACCTCTCCGACGACGAGCAGAACAGCTTCCGCGCCCTCTCTCAGACGCTCGGCAACCTCACGCTGCTCGAGCAGCCGCTGGCCGATCGGGTGTTCGAGGCATCCTTCCCCGCCAAGCGCGCGGCATATGCACGCAGCGGCATAGGGCTCACGACCGACATCGCTCAGGCGCTCGAGTGGTCGACCGGAGCGATCACGGCGCGCACCGCGCGGCTCACCGACGCGTTCCTGCAGGTGTGGGCGCGCCCCGCCGTCGTGAGCATCGACGACGACGACCTCACCCCGATCCTCGACGCCCGCAGACGTCGCGGATGGCCGGCCGGATGGCAGCGCGAGTTCGACTACGTCGAGTTCCGCGGCGAGCACTGGGAGGTGCCCGACGTCCGCTACCTGTTCGCGCGGATCTTCACGAGGCTCTGGAACGAGTCGGACGCCTCGCGCCAGGCCGTCATCGACTACAGCGCGCGGCGCGGCGGGCCGGTGTACCCCGAGATGGCCTGGAACGGGCACTGGGAACAGATCGCGGACGGGCGCTACCTCTACCTCGGCTGGGATGCCAGGTACATGCTGTCGGCTGTGCAGGGCGTGCTCGACGAGGCAGGATGGGCCTCTGAGGTCTTCGTGAAATACAGCTACATCGGCAACGCGATGGCCTGATCAGGAGAACGCATGGCGAACCGGCGCACCGCATCTTCGCGACGACCGCGCGTCGAGCGGCGCCGCTGGCGATCGGTGCGGCGACAGGTCGATGCCCTCGACATCGGAGTCTTCGATGCGGTGGCGAACACCCCGAGCCCGCTGCTGGATGCCACCATGCCGCCCCTCACACGCGTCGCCGACAAGTCGGTGCTGTGGTTCGCCGTCGCCGGCATTCTCGCGCTCACCGGGCGACCACGAGGTCGCCGCGCTGCGGTGCGGGGACTCGTCTCGATCGGGATCACGAGTCTCATCGCGAACCAGGTCTCCAAGCGACTGCACCGCAGGCCGCGCCCGTCGATCGCGTCGGTACCGCTGCAGCGGCGCGCGCACCGGATCCCCGGGTCGACATCGTTTCCGAGCGGACATTCCGCCAGCGCCATGGCCTTCGCGGCAGGCGCCTCGGCGGAATGGCCCCTGCTCGCCGTGCCCCTGCGCGCGCTGGCCGGTCTCGTGGGCTTCTCGCGCGTGGCGACAGGCGCCCACTATCCTTCCGACGTCGTGGCCGGGTTCGCGTTGGGCGAGGCCGTCGCCTGGTTGACGGCGAGGTTCGCGCCGGTCGAACGCATCGATCCGACCTTCGACGACCTGACCGTCCACGCGGGCACTCCCCACCCCGATGGCGAGGGGATCGCTCTCGTGATCAACCCCCGCTCAGGCTCGGGCCGCGCCGGCAAGATCATCCCGGCGGTGCAGGCCGCGCTCCCCGGCATCCGCATCGTCGAACTCGGCGGCGAGAACGGCTACGGCGATGCGATCGACGACGCCGGCCGCTCGTGCCGCCTGCTGGCGGTGGCCGGCGGTGACGGCACGGTGCAGCGTGCCGCGGCGGCCGCGATGGCGAACGGCATCCCACTGGCGGTGCTTCCGGCGGGGACGTTCAACCACTTCGCGAAGGATCTCGGGATGTTCCCCCTCACCACGGCGCTCGATGCCGTGCGGGCGGGCACCGAGGCTAAGGTCGACGTGGGTGAGGTGTGCGGCAAGATCTTCGTGAACACAGCCAGCGTCGGCGCCTATACCGACTTCGTGGCCATCCGCGAGCGGTACGAGCACCGCATCGGCAAGCCGCTCGCCGCCGCGGTCGCCGCCATCCGGACCCTCGGTCAGGCCAAAGCCGTGCGGCTGCGTGTCGCCGACCTCGACGGCGAGATGATCGACGCGCGGTTCAGCCTGCTCTTCCTCGGCAACGGGCGCTACGAACCGCGCGGCTTCGCGCCGATGCACCGCGCCGTCGTCGACGACGGTCGCCTCGACCTGCGTGTGCTCGGCGTCAGCCGTCGCGTCTCGCGCGCACGCGTGATCATCGACCTGTTCACCGGCCGCATCGACCGAAATCGCCGCTATCGGCAGTTCTCCGACGCCGAGTATCACTTCGAACTGCCGGACGGCCCCTACCGCATCGCACGCGATGGCGAACTGGGCGAACTGATCGATCGCCTCGACGCGCGCGTGCTGCCGAGAGCGCTCACCGTGATCGCGCCGGGCCGCAGGCCGCTGCGCTGAGCCCGGCTCACCTGCGCGCCGGGCGCACCGGGTGGGTGCGAGAGGGCCACGCTGGGAACCGACGATCGTTCTAGCGTGTGAGCATCAGACAGGCATCCCATCCAAGGGGCTCACGATGAACGCGACGAGAATCGGCGTCGAGCAGAGCGGCGGGATCGACAGCGACCTCTTCGGTCGCCGCGAGCGCGTGCTCGCCGCGTTGCTCGATCAACGCCCGCAGGTTCGTCAGGATGCCCTGTGGGAGGTGCGCGCGCGACACTGGGTCACCGGCGTCGCCGCGGACATCGAGGTCTGGGCGGTTCTCGTCGATGATCTGTCGGATGTCCCCACCGCCCTGTCATTCGGGGCTCGGGTGACCTCGGCGACCCACGGCAGAGTCCGGTTCATCGGGCTCAAGGATGGCGCGGCGATGTTCGTCGCGCCTCTCCTTCCGCACGCCGAGCAGTTGGCCGACGTCTTGGATCATGAGGCGGATGAGAGCGGCACGGTCGTGCGGGCGTTCGCCGTCGCGCTCTGCCGACCGGATGCGCTCGACATCGGCGACGCGATCACGAGCGCGGTGAGCGCCGTCGCCGTACGGGCGCTGCTGCCGAACGATGTGGCATCCGTTCGCGCCGAAGAGCTCGGCGGATGGCTGCTGCTTCGTGCGCTCCCGAGGTCGCCCGCACTCATCTCGTCGACCTGTCCGGCTGCGGCCGACCTGTTCGACGGTGACCGCGTCCAGCTCGAGACGGTCGAGGCGTATCTCGATGCCGCGGGAAGGGCCCCGGCCGCCTGCGAGCGTCTGCACGTGCATCGCACGACGCTGTACTACCGCTTGGATCACCTTCCCGCCAGCGTCCGCGACGCACTGTCGGACGGGCTGCAGCGCAGTACCCTCCACCTCGCGATCAAGCTGTCGCGGCTCTGGGAACGCGACGCCGTCGTGGAGCGCGAGGGCCTCGCGTCGGCGTGAGCTGTCGGCGCGTCCAGATGTCACGCATTCGTGTCCGATTTCGCGGCCCTCCGCGGTGGAGCCGCGATCGACAATGGGAGCCACTGTTACGGATCGTCGCGCGGAGAGGGATCGCATGAACATGCCGCACTCCCCGCTGGCGCAATACCTCCGCGACCGCCGCGAGTCGCTCGCGCCGGAGCTGTCGGGCATTCCCACCGTGTCGCGGCGACGGGTCGCGGGCCTCCGTCGCGGCGAGGTCGCCGAGCGGGCGGGCATCAGCGCCGACTACTACCTGCGACTCGAGCAGGGGCGCGGCCATCAGCCGTCCGAGCAGGTCCTCTCGGCGCTGAGCCGGGCGCTCCAGCTGGATGCCTACGCCGACCAGCACCTCCGCCGTGTCGCCGGCCTCTCCGCCGGCCGCGACGCGCCGCCTCTCGTCGATGTGGTCCCCGAGGGTGTGCTCTCACTGCTTGACCTGCACCCCGACACTCCGGCGTACGTGTCCAACGGCACGATGGACATCATCGCGGTGAACGCCCCGGGTCGACTGCTCGCCTCCGCCAGGCTTCAGCCTGGACTGAACCTCGTGCTGTCGGTGTTCTCGCACTACCCCGAGCCCCATTCCGAGGCGCACTGGCAGCGCACCGCCGAGACCCTCGTCGCGTCGCTGCGCTACCACGCCGACCCGCGGAGTCCGCGACTGCGCGACATCGTCGAGACCCTCCGCCGTACCGATCCGCGCTTCGCTCCGATCTGGCGGAAGTGCGAGGTGCGTCCACACTCGAGCGCGTGGCCGATGGTCTACATCGAGAAGCACGGATGGGTCGGGCTGCGCAGTGAGGCCCTTGCCGTGCCGCGCGCCTCCGGCTGCACCCTGAACATGTTCTTCGCCGAGCCGAACACGCCCGGCGTCGCGGCCTTGAGCGACCTCGTCCGCCGTTCTCGCGGCGAGGCCGACGCACCGCTCGACGTGCCGGCCGTGGGGCTGGCGAGCGCACTCACGTCCCCATAGAAGCAGCGCGCCGTGCGCGCGCCGCTGATCGCACGGACTACGGCCCGCTCGCCGAGGCGCTCCGGAAGCGGTGCTGATACGCCGACGGCGTGACGCGGTAGCGCGCGACGAAAGCTCGGCGCAGTGCCGACGGTGAGCTGAATCCGGCCGCGAGCCCGGCCTCGGCGACCGACATCCCCGACTCGAGCTGATTCAGCGCGATCTCGAGCCGCAACGACGCCACGTATCCCGCCGGCGTGACCCCCAGCTCATCTCGCACGACGCGCGTCAGATGCCGCGTGCTGACATTCATCCGTTCGGCCAGGCCAGCCACCGTGATCGGGATGGTGGGATTGTCATTGATGTACTCTGCGACCGATCGGGCGACGCTCGTTCGTGGGCTGCGCATCTTCAACGCCGCAGAGAACTGAGACTGGCCGCCGCCCCGACGCATGTACACGAGCAGATGCTGGGCGACGCTGCGCGCGGTTTCGGCGCCGAGGTCGTTCTCGACCAGGTACAGCGCCAGGTCGATGCCCGCCGCGACTCCGGCCGAGGTGTAGACGTGCTCCTGCTCGGTGAAGATCCGCTCGGCGTCGACCGTGACGAGCGGGTACCGGCGGGCGAGTTCGTCCGCGAACTTCCAGTGGGTGGTGGCGGTGCGGCCATCCAGCAGGCCTGTCGCAGCCAGCCCGAACGCCCCACTGCAGACGGCCGCGACGCGCCGGGCGTTGCGGACGAGAGTCTGGATCGCCGGCAGGATGCCCGGATCGTCGAACACTCCGGGCGCCAACTCGCTTCCGGGAATGATGACCGTGTCGAGCGGACCGCTATCTGCCGCGGCACCGTGCACTCCGACGCGCAGCCCCATGAACGCGGTCACATCGTCGCCCGACGGCGAGTAGAACCGGATGTCGTAGTTGCCGGTGCTGAGGTTCGCTTCGGAGAAGACCTCTGCCGGCCCCACGAAGTCGAGCGCCTTGACCCCGTCGAACAGCAGGAACCCGATTCGCCTGCGATCGCCGTGCACGCGTGCTCGCTCTCTGTGGTCGAGGCGATCGATCATCGCCACCCCCACTCTGGCACCGCCCGAGAAGGGGCGATACCACCCGTGCCGATCGGCCCGAGGCATCCGTGCGACATCTGTCGAATCGCAGTCTCGACAGCTGCCTCTGCCTTCGGCGTGCCGGCCCGCTTAGCGTCGAACCCATCGCAGTGGCGCTGCCCGACCGAAGGAGCCCGTCCATGTCCGACTCACCCACCATCGTCCTCGTCCACGGCGCGTTCGCCGACTCCGCGAGCTGGGCGCCGGTCACGCGCCTGCTGCTCGATCAGGGGTACACGGTGCGCGTCCCCGCGGTGCCGAACCGCAGCCTGATCGGCGACTCCGCCTACATCCGCTCGGTCGTGGAGCAGATCGAGGGCGCCGTGATTCTCGCGGGACACTCGTACGGAGGCGCGGTGATCACCGTCGCGGGGGCCGCCGACAACGTCGTCGGTCTGGTCTATGTCTCGGGGTACGCGCTCGACGAGGGCGAGAGCCTGGGGCAGCTGCAGGGTGGCTTTCCCGATTCCGACCTGGCGCAGCATCTCGTCTACACCCCGTTCCCGATCGACGGCGGCGAGCCCGGCACCGACGTGTCGGTCGAGGTCGACGCCTTCCCCGACGTGTTCGCGCACGGAGTTCCGGCCGAGACCGCACAGGTGCTGGCCGTCTCGCAGCGGCCGCTGGCCGCGCTCGCGTTCGGAGAGACCGCTCCTGTCGCCGCGTGGAAGACGACCCCGGCATGGGGCATCGTCTCGAGCGCCGATCACACGATCAATCCCGATGTGGAGCGCTTCGGCTACACGCGGGCCGGGCTGCGATCGGTGGTCGAGCTCGACGCTCCGCACCTGGTCATGCAGACGCACCCGGCCGAGGTCGCCAAGGTGATCACCGACGCGATCGCCGAGCTCGACTGACCTGGCGGCACAGATGCCGTGGCGCACGATGAGTCGCGATGAGGAGCCAGATCGATGTCGAGCGGAGTCCTTCGGGTGCCGGATGCCTCGAATGCGAGCAGTCCGGCATCTGGTGGCTGCACCTGCGTCGCTGCGCGGCCTGCGGTCACGTCGGCTGCTGCGACTCATCGCTGAACCGTCACGCGTCCTCGCACGCTGCGGCGACCGGTCATCGCTTCATCCAGACCTTCGAGCCGGGCGAGGACTGGTGGTGGGACTTCGACGCGGGCCGAGCGGTGCACGGCCCGCCGCTGGCTGAACCCACGAGTCACCCGGCGAGCCAAGCCGTCCCGGGCCCCGCAGAACGTCTGCCCTCCGACTGGGAGGCGCAGCTGACGAGAGCACGTTCCGACACCTGATGAAAGCCCTCACGGCGGTCCGCCGGGCACGTCGCCCCCGAAATGAACGCAGAAGGAGAACCCCCATGCCGTACGTCACCACCGCAGACGGAGCCGAGATCTACTACAAGGACTGGGGCAGCCACGATGCCCAGCCCCTCGTCTTCCACCATGGCTGGCCGCTGTCATCGGACGACTGGGATGCCCAGATGCTCTACTTCCTCGGCAAGGGGTTCCGGGTCGTCGCCTCCGACCGGCGCGGTCACGGCCGGTCTTCGCAGATCGGCACCGGACACGACATGGATCACTACGCGAGCGATGTCAGCGCCGTCGTCGAGCACCTCGACCTGCGCGGGGCCGTCCACATCGGCCACTCCACCGGCGGAGGTCAGGTCGCACGCTACGTCGCACGCTTCGGCGAGCCGCAGGGGCGCGTCGCGAAAGCCGTGCTGGTCGCGGCCGTACCGCCGCTGATGGTCCAGACCGATGCGAATCCCGACGGCACCCCGATCGCCGTGTTCGACGGATTCCGAGGCGCGTTGGCCGCGAACCGCGCCGAGTTCTTCCGAGCCGTCGCCGCGGGCCCCTTCTACGGCTTCAACCGCGAGGGCGTCACCCCGTCGCAGCCCGTCATCGACAACTGGTGGCGTCAGGGTATGACGGGCAGTGCCCTGGCCCACTATGAGGGCATCAAGGCATTCTCGGAAACCGATCAGACCGACGACCTGAAGGCGATCACCGTCCCCGTGCTCGTCCTGCAGGGCGACGACGATCAGGTGGTGCCCTACCGGGACGCGTCGATCAAGCAGGCCGCGCTGCTCGCGAACGCGACGCTCAAGATCTACGAGGGCTACCCGCACGGCCTGCTGACCACGCACGCCGAGGTGCTCAACCCCGACATCCTCGCGTTCGTCCAGGACGAGCAGGGGTAGCCGGTGCTGAGCTACATCCGTGCCCGCGGAAGCGCGGAACCTCTGCGGGACGAGGAGGCGACCCACGCGAGCGCGAGCCAGACGATGCCCAGCGCCGCGCCGGCGACCACGTCGCTCACGTAGTGCACGGCGAGCATCACCCGTGCCGTGCAGACGAGGAGCACCGCGAGAACGCCGGCGGCCGACCGCCAACGCCTCGCACTGGTGCCGCCCCATCGGTGCAGCACGGCCAGCACCGCGCCGACGCCGACGACTGCGCCGAACGCGTGCGCCGAGGGGAAGGAGGATTGCGCCGCTGCCACCAGCGCCTCGCTCGGGCGCGGGCGATCGACGAGTGCCTTGACCGTGACCGGCACGAGACCACAGACGATCACCGCGACCGCCGCGGGCAGCACGACGCTCGACGTCGGCGATGCGACCGCCCGCGAAGGTCTGCCCACGGAGCGCACGCGACTCGAGCGATGGCGAACGACGAGCACCAGCAGCGCGACCAGGGCGAGGGCGCGGAAAGTCCACGGGGCGAGCACCACCGATGCCCCCGCCCAGACCGGCACCCACCACACGGCGCCCTGGCCCCAGCGCGCAGCGGTCTCGGCGACGGCTCGATCGAGGTGCGAGAGCGGCGACCAGCCGCTCAGGACCGCGGTCAGCACGAGGACGAAGACGGCCGCGGCCGCCGCCCCGACCATGATCACGCGCCGCCTCATGCGCGACAGCCCGGGCAAACGAAAACCCCCGCCTGAGCGGGGGTTTTTCGTGGCTGGGGTACCTGGACTCGAACCAAGAACAAAGGTACCAGAAACCTCCGTGTTGCCAATTACACCATACCCCAAGGGGTGACGACCGAAGCCGTACCGAGGGTCAAGCCTAGCCGACGGATGGCGTCGAGCCAAACCGGCGGCGTGCCGCGAACGGCGCGCGAGTTGCACGAGGCCCTACAGCAACCGCATAGGCATCCCTGCAGGCGCACATCACCGACCGCACTACCGTCGCGCCATGACCACTGTCGTCGCGCCCCCGATGCCACCACTGCCCGCGCAGCCGGCGGCGGCGGCCGCCCGACCACCGATCCGTCGGGCTCGCTGGTGGGGGTGGAGCGTCGCCGGTCTCGGGGTCGCCGCGCTCATCGTGACCGGCTGGGGCGTCGGGGCATCCATGTCGGACTACTACGGCTCGATCGCACTCTCGATGAGCCAGAGCTGGTCCAACTTCTTCTTCGGCGCGCTCGACCCTTCGGGCACCGTCACGCTCGACAAGATCCCCGGATCGTTCTGGATCCCGGCGCTGTTCGTGCGCGCCTTCGGGTTCTCTCCCTGGGCGGTGGTCATCCCGAACGCGCTCGCGGCGACGGCATCCGTCGTCCTCATCGCCGTTACCGCACGGCGCTGGGCAGGGCCCACCGCAGGCCTTGTCGCGGGTGCGGTCGTCGCGACGACGCCGATCCTCGTCGCCGTCGCGCGTTCGAACCAGCCCGAGACCTTCTTCGTCCTGACCCTGGCCCTCACCGCCTGGGCGGCGACGGAGGCGCTCGATCGACGCAGCATCGGCTGGCTGGTCTTGTCGGGCGTCTTCATCGCGGCCGGATTCCACACGTACATGCTCGAGGCGTGGGCGGTGTGGCCCGCCCTCGCCGGCGCCTACCTCTGCACCCGGCAGCCCTGGCTCCGCCGGATCGGCCACCTGGCGATCGCCGGCACCCTGAGCCTCGCCCTTTCGCTGGTCTGGATCGTCGCGGTCTGGCTGGTGCCCGCGGCCGACCGTCCCTACATCGGCAGCACCCTCACCAACAGTCCGTGGGAGATGGTGTTCGGCTACAACGGCCTCGGCCGGTTCGGCGGAACGACCGCGGATGCCACTGCCTACCGCTCCTTCACTCCCCCGTTTTCGGGCGACCCGGCGGTCTTTCGCCTGCTGAACGGGGCCCTCGCGGCGCAGATCGGCTGGATGCTGCCCGTCGCCGTCGCGTCGATCGTCGTGCTGATCGTGCTCCGCTTCCGGATGCCGCTCACCGTCTTCGCGAGCGTGTGGTTCGCAACCTTCGCGATCATGTTCTCGGCCGTCGCCGGCATGCATCAGTTCTACACGGCAGCGCTGGCCATTCCGATGGCGCTGCTCATCGGCACCGCGTTCGGCGTCGCTCGCGCACGTCGGTCGGTGTGGGCACAGCTCGCCCTGCCGCTCACCGCGGCGATCTCCGCCCTCGCGATCAGCCTCAGCGTCGGCGGCAGCAGCTTCTCGGTGCCGACAGCGCTCGTGCAGTGCCTGATCGCCGTCGGCGCGGCGATGCTCGTGCTGTGGGAAGTACGACGTGGCACGCGGATGCCACTGACGGCGATCGTCTGTGCCGCCGCTCTCGTGCTGACGCCTGCCGCGTGGTCGATCGTGACGATGTCGACGCCGAACTCGATGAACCCCGTCGCGGGCGGTGCATCGTCGATCGGCCCGGGCGGGTTCGGCGGGCGCGGGCTGCCGGGAGGAACCGCTGGCGGACAAGCGGGGCCGGGAGCTCGCGGAGGCTTCGGCGGTCAGGGCGGGGCGCCCGGGGGTGGGGCGGGCGGCCCCTCGACAGGCTCGGGGACCGGGACAGGCCCGGGGGCCGGGACAGGCTCGGGGACCGGGACAGGCTCGGGCGCCGGCGCGCGGCTCAGCTCGGGGGCCCGGAGCGACACGGCGAGGATCGCGTGGCTCGAGCAACACCGTGGCGACGCCACCTACCTCGTGGCGGCCTTTGGCGCACAATCGGCGGCGGGCCTGATCATCGCCTCGGGCGGTGAGCCGGTGCTGCCGATCGGTGGCTTCAACGGCGCCGACCCCGCACCGACGCTCGCCGCGTTCCAGAAGCTCGTCACCAGCGGCGAGCTGCGCTACGTGCTCGCGAGTGGCGGCGGGTTCAGCGGCGGCGGCGCAGGAGGAACGTTGTCCGACACGTCGGCAAGCGCGCAGATCCGCACGTGGGTGGTCGCGAACTGCACCGCGGTGTCGGATGCCCCGGCATCCGGAATCTACGACTGCGCGGGCTGACTCAGCCGACGCGCTGCACGAGCGCGTCGAGCCGGCGGATCGACTCCGCCTTGCCGAGCAGCTCCATCGACTCGAACAGCGGCGGCGAGATGCGGCGGCCGCTCACCGCGACGCGCAGCGGTCCGTACGCGACGCGCGGCTTGAGACCCAGTCCATCGATGAGCGCGCTCGCGAGGGCCTCTTGCACCGCCGCGGCCGTGAAGCCCTGCTCCGGCACGAGTTCGAGGGCGCCGACGGATGCCACGAGCACCTCGCCCGCGTTGGCGGGCAGGCCGCCGAGCGCGTCGTCGTCGTAGGCGACCTCGTCGCGGAACAGGAAGCCGAGCAGGCCGGGCGCCTCGCCGAGCAGCTGCATGCGCTCCTGAACGAGCGGCGCCGCAGCATCCAGGGTCTCCTGCTGCGCAGGCGTGGGCGGCTCGGCGACGAGGCCCTCGGCGGCAAGGTAGGGCACGAGGCGCGCGGCGAAGTCCTCGGCATCCAGCAGACGGATGTGGTCGCCGTTGATCGACTCGGCCTTCTTCTGATCGAACCGCGCGGGGTTCGGGTTCACGTCGGCGATGTCGAACGCGGCGACGAGCTCGTCGCGCGAGAACACATCGCGGTCGGCGGCGATCGACCAGCCCAGCAGCGAGAGGTAGTTGAGCAGCCCCTCGTGGATGAACCCCTTGTCGCGCAGCAGGAAGAGGTCGGCCTGCGGGTCACGCTTGGAGAGCTTCTTGTTGCCCGTCTCGCCGAGCACGAGCGGCATGTGACCGAAGCGCGGCACGAAGTCGGTGACGCCGGCGTCGTTCAGGGCCGCGTACAGCGCGAGCTGACGCGCCGTCGACGGCATGAGGTCTTCCCCGCGGATGACGTGGGTGATCCCCATCAGCGCATCGTCCACGGGATTCGTGAAGGTGTAGAGCGCCTGCCCGCCCGCGCGCACAACGACGAAGTCGGGGAACGAGCCCGCCGGGAACGTCACCTCTCCGCGGATGAGATCCACGTAGGTCAGGTCGTGGTCGGGCACGCGCAGGCGGTGCGCGGGCTCGCGACCCTCGGCGCGGAAGGCGCTCTTCTGCTCGTCCGTGAGCTCGCGGTCGAAGTTGTCGTAGCCGAGTTGCTTCGCCCGCCCGGCGGCCTCGTTTCGGGCATCGATCTCTTCAGCGGTCGAGTACGACTCATAGACGGCGCCGGATGCCACGAGCTTCTCGAGCACCTCGGCGTAGATCTCGCGGCGCTGCGACTGCCGGTAGGGGGCGTGCGGCCCGCCCTTTTCGACGCCCTCGTCCCAGTCGATCTCGAGCCAGGTCAGAGCGTCGATCAGCTGCCGGTAGCTCTCTTCGCTGTCGCGGGCCGCGTCGGTGTCTTCCACGCGGAAGATCAGCTTGCCCCCGGTGTGCCGCGCGTAGGCCCAGTTGTAGAGCGCCGTGCGGATCATGCCGACGTGCGGCAGTCCCGTCGGCGAGGGGCAGAACCGCACGCGGACGTCGGCTCCGGAGGCGGTGGTGGTTCGGGGATCGATCGCTGAAGACATCCCGTCCAGTCTAGTTCGCGGCGGCGTCCGTCCCCGGCGGTCAGGCTCTGCCGCGGCCGGCCGGGGTCTCGCGGGTCAACACCCCGTCGAGCGTCGTCAGCGCGGCGGCGATCGACGGCACCCGCTCGGCGCCCTGAGCCGTGACCACGTGCAGCCGGCGCGCCTCGGCGGACGGCAGCGGCACGGTGACGATGCCCGGCAGCATCGGGAACGAATCGAGCGCCATGCGCGGCAGCGTGGCGACGCCGATGCCCTGCGCGACGAGCCCCTCGACGGCGACGTAGTTGTCGGTCTCGTAGCCGATCCGCGGCACGAAGCCGGCGCGACCACAGAGCTCCAGCAGGTGGCCGCGGCAGCGGGGGCATCCGGCGATCCATGTCTCATCGGCGAGTTCGCCGACGTCGGCGGCGTCGACGGCCGTCCCATGCCCCGGGTGACCGGCCGGCAGCACAAGCATGAGGTCGTCGCGACCCGCGCCGCGCACCGTGAGGCCGCGTGCACTCGAGCGATGCGGATCGTCGCGGTCTCCGGGGTAGCTGAACGTGAGCGCGATGTCGGCGCGGTCCTCGCGGATCGCGTCGACCGCTTCGGGAGGCTCCGCCTCGAGGTAGGTGAGCGACAGGCCGGGGTGGGATGCCGAGAGCGCGGCGATCAGGCGCGGCACGATGACCGGCGACGCCGAGGGGAACGCCACGAGGCGCACGACGCCGGTGCGCAGGCCCCGCAGCTGCGCGAGCTCTTCCGCCGCCGCGTCGACCGCGAGGGCGACGGCCGGCGCATGACGCGCGAGCACCCGCCCCGCTTCGGTCAGGCGCACGCCGCGCCCGACCCGCTCGATGATCGCGACGTCGAGCCGCGTCTCGAGACGACGAAGATGCTGACTGATCGCGGGCTGGCTGTAGCCGAGCGCCGCCGCAGCTCCTGTGATCGATCCCGTGTCGGCGATCGCTCGGACGATGCGGAGCGTCTGGACATCGAGGTCGGGGGCGATCTCTTCGGGCATCCATTCATAATGCCACGGCATGTCTGTGATCTGACACCTGCCATAGACGCATACGTTTGCGAGCGTCAGGCTGGTTCCATGATCTCCGCGCCCGCGCTCGCCCCCGTCGGTTCGCTCTCGACCCTGCGCGCGCAGTTCACGAACGCGTCCGGCTACCTCGCCGCCTGCACGGCGGGGCTGCCGACTGCGGGCACGCGCGCGGCCGTCAGCGCCGACCTGTCCGGGGCTCCCGACCTCGCCGAGTACTGCCGAGCCATCGAGGCATCCCGCGAGCACTTCGCGACGCTCGTGGGGGTTGAGCCCGACCGCATCGCCATCGGGTCGCAGACCTCGGTGCAGGTGTCGATGCTCGCCGCGGCGCTCCCCCACGGCGCAGAGGTGCTCGTCCCGGAGCACGAGTTCTCGTCGCTGGTCCTGCCGTTCGTGCACGCCGGGCGTGGCATCCGCGTGCGCGAGGCGCCGCTGCATCGCCTGGCCGACGCCGTGTCACCCGACACCGCCGTCGTCGCGTTCTCGCTGGTGCAGTCCGGGTCTGGTGAGGTCGCCGACCTCGCGGCGATCGTGGCCGCCGCTGACCGTGCCGGCGCGCGAACGGTGTGCGATGCGACGCAGGCCGTGGGCTGGATGCCGGTGGATGCCGCGCGCGTCGACGCCCTGCTCTGCCACACCTACAAGTGGCTGTGCTGCCCGCGCGGCGTGGCGTTCCTCGCACTGCGCGAGGACTACGCACGAACCCTCTCCCCCGTGCAGGCCGGCTGGTACGCGGGCGATGACCCCTGGGCGTCCTGCTACGGCGGAGACGCCGAGCTGGCCGGCTGTGCCCGTCGTTTCGACGTCTCGCCCGCCTGGCAGGCGTTCGTCGGCGCCGAACCGGCACTCGCTGCGTTCGCCGCCGTCGACATGCACGACGTGTACGCACACGCGGTCGGGCTGGCTGACGACTTCAGGACGCGGCTCGGACTCGCTGTGCCCGAGCGCTCGAGCGCGATCGTGACCTGGCCGGATGCCTCGGGGCAGGACCTCATGGCGCTGACCGCGGCCGGGATCGTCGCGTCAGGCCGCAATGGACGCGCGCGGGTCGCGTTCCACGTGTTCAACGACGAGGACGACGTCGAGCGAGCGGCGCGCGCCCTCGATCGCTGAATCGCGAAGATCGCTCAGACGGCCAGCGGGGTCGCACCCGCTCGTGCGTAGGGCGAGAGCACGACGACAGCCGCGACCACGACCAGTGCCGCGACGGCGAGCCCGCCGTAGCCGATCTGGCTGAGCACGACCCCGGCCAGCACCGCTCCGACCGCCGCGCTGAACGTCATGATCGTGTCGCTGAGGCCCTGCCGGCGCGGACGCCGCGCCGCCTGTGTGCTCTCGGTCAGCAGCGCCGACCCCGACACGGTCGCCGCGCTCCAGCCCGCACCGAGCAGGAAGAGCGCCACGAGCACGGTCCACTGCGACTCGGGCGCGACCGCGGCGAGCGTGAGAGCCGCCGCCAGCAGCGCCTGACCGAGCAGGATCGTCGCGATGCGCCCCCACCGGTCGGCGAGCACACCGAACAGCGGTGAGAGGCCGTACATCCCGAAGACGTGCAGCGCGATCGTCGTGCCGACGACGACCGTGACGTGGTCGGGAGCGAGATGCGCGAGATGGATCGGAGTCATCGCCATGACAGATGCCATGACGACGTGCGATCCGGCGACCGCGAACATCGCGTAGCGGGCCGCGAGCGGGCGATCGGCCTCGACGATGTGCTCGCGCCGAGCCTCGCCGCTGCCCGCCAGCCGCTGGGCGAGCACGAGCGGGTCGGGGCGCAGAGCGACGAGGTAGAGCACGAAGGCCGCGACCTGGGCGGCGATCGAGAACGCATACGAGCCGGTGAGCGGCGGCATCCCGACCGCGGCGCCGAAGGCCTCGCCCGGCGCCAGCAACAGCGGTCCGACGACGCCGCCCACAGTCGTCGCCCAGACGACCGTGCCGAGATCGCGCGCGCGGCGCTGCGCCGGGGCGAGATCGGTCGCCGCGAACCGCGACTGCAGGTTGCCGGCGTTCCCGGCGCCGATCAGGACCACGCCGACGATCAGCAGCGGGAAGCTGCGCACCGCCGCCGCCGTGATCACGATCGCGATGCCGACGAGCGCCAACAGGTTGCCGAGCGTGAGCGCGACCCGGCGGCCGCGGCGCGCGGCAAGACGTGCGAGCGGAATCGCGCACACAGAGGCCCCGAGGGTGACGGATGCCGTGGCAAGCCCGGAGAGCGCCTCCCTGCCGGACAGGTCGGCGGCGAGCAGCGCCCCCAGCGAGACCGTGGCGCCGAACGCGATGCCGCCGAGCACTTGACCGGCGGCGAGCACCGTGACGGTTCGCCGTTGGACGCGAGCGACAGCCTCGGCATCCATCGCCGAAACGGCGTCCGTCACGCGTCGCGAACGGGATTGCGCAAGATGCCCAGCCCCGTGATCTCCACCTCGACGGCGTCGCCGGCGACGAACGGCCCGATGCCCGCCGGGGTTCCGGTGAGGATCACATCGCCCGGCAGCAGCGTGAACGCCGCCGACGCGTACGCGATGATCTCGGGCACCGAATGCACCATGTCGGAGATCGGCCCGTCCTGGTGCACCTCGCCGTTCACGCGAGTCACGATGCGCGCACCGCCGACGAGGTCGAACTCGGTCTCGACCGCGGGGCCCAGCGGGCAGAACGTGTCGAAGCCCTTCGCGCGCGCCCACTGCCCGTCGGTCTTCTGCAGGTCGCGGGCGGTCACGTCGTTGCCGATCGTGTAGCCGAAGACGTAGTCGAGGGCATCCGCTGCGGCCACGTTCTTCGCGACCCGACCGATCACGACGGCCAGCTCACCCTCGAAGTCGGTGCGCTGCGACTGCGGCGGGCGCACGATCGCGTCGCCGGGGCCGATCACCGCCGTGTTGGGCTTGAGGAACAGCAGCGGAGCCGCCGGTGCCTCACCGCCCATCTCGGCCGCGTGGTCGCGATAGTTCTTGCCGACGCAGACCACCTTCGAGCGCGGGATCACGGGCGCCAGCAGCGCCACCTCGCCGAGCGGGACACGCTCACCGGTGGTCTCGAACCCCGCGAACAGCGGGTCGCCGGCGAGCACGACGAGGTCCGTGCCGTCGACGATCCCGAACCGGATCGCCTCGTTGTGGCTGAACCGCGCGATCCTCACGCGGCCCCCGAGCCGGCCGCGGTCCCCGAGCCGGCCGCGGTCCCCGAGCCGGTCGCGGTCCCCGAGCCTGTCGAGGGGTCGTCCAGCCGAACGAGCCAGTCGTGCTTGTCCTCGCGGCGGCCGTACTGGATGTCGGTGAGCTCCTCGCGCAGCGAGAGTGCGAGGGGTCCGAGCGGCTGCTCGTCGAAGAAGCCGTGCCCCTTGAGCAGACCGATCGGGGCGACGACGGCGGCCGTGCCGCAGGCGAACACCTCGACGATGTCGCCGGATGCCACGCCCTGCCGCCACTCATCGATCGAGATGTTCCGACCCTCGACCTTGTGACCGCGGTCCACGGCGAGCTGCAGGATCGAGTCGCGGGTGATGCCCTCGAGGATCGAGTCGGACTGCGGCGTCACGATCGTCCCGTCCTTGTAGACGAACACGATGTTCATGCCGCCGAGCTCTTCGACGTTGCGGTTCTGATCGAGGAACACGACCTGGTCGCAGCCCTGCTCGTAGGCTTCGGCCTGCGGCAGCAGGCTCGCGGCATAGTTGCCGCCGGTCTTGGCCGCGCCCGTTCCGCCCTTGCCGGCGCGCGCATAGTCTTCGCTGAGCCAGATCGAGACGGGCTTCGCCCCGCCCTTGAAGTAGGCGCCGACGGGCGAGGCGATCAGGTAGTACCCCACTTTGTTCGCGGGGCGGACGCCGAGGAAGGCCTCTTTCGCGAACATGAACGGGCGCAGGTAGAGGCTCTGGTCGTCACCGGAGGGCACCCAGTCGCCGTCGATCGCGATCAGCGCCTTGAGCGACTCGATGAAGTACTCGAGCGGCAGCTCAGGCAGCGCGAGCCGGCGGGCGCTGCGCTGCAGGCGCAGCGCGTTCTGGCGCGGGCGGAAGGTGTGCACCGAGCCGTCGGCGTGCCGGTAGGCCTTGATGCCCTCGAAGATCTCCTGGCCGTAGTGCAGCACGGCGGCGGCCGGGTCGAGCGAGAGCGGACCGTAGGGCTGCACGCGCGGGCGGTGCCAGCCGCCGCGCACCGACCAGCAGATGTCGACCATGTGGTCGGTGAAGGTCGTGCCGAACTGCGGGTCGACCAGCAGCGCGGCGCGCTCCTGCGGCGACTTGGCGGCGAGGTTCCGGGTGACGGCGAACTCGAGCGGAGCGAGACCGGCGTCGGGGTCGTATGTGAGGCTCATGTGCATCCCTGATTCAGTGCGGTGGCGGATCCAGGCTACGCCCGCATGCAGCGGTCTACAGCCCGAGATTCGCGACGATGGCGTCGCCGACCTGTGCGGTCGAGCGGGTGGCGTCTCTCCGCGATGCGATGTCGTTCTCGACGGCGCGGGTGACGCGCTGTGCCTCATCGCCCAGCCCGAGGTGATCGAGCAGCAGAGCGACGGACAGGATCGCGGCCGTGGGGTCGGCCAGTTGCTTGCCTGCGATGTCCGGCGCCGAGCCGTGCACGGGCTCGAACATCGAGGGGAACGCGCCGTCGGGATTGATGTTCCCCGAAGCGGCGAGGCCGATGCCTCCGGTGACGGCGCCGGCCAAGTCGGTGAGAATGTCGCCGAAGAGGTTGTCGGTGACGATCACATCGAAGCGGCCCGGGTTCGTGACCAGGAAGATCGTCGCCGCGTCGATGTGCAGATAGTCTACGGCCACGTCCGGGTGCTCGGATGCCACGGCATCCACGATCCGCTTCCACATGCCGCCGGCGTGCACGAGCACGTTGGTCTTGTGCACGAGGGTGAGCTTGCGGCGCCGCTTCTCGGCCGCGTCGAATGCGTAGCGCACGACGCGTTCGATGCCGTACGCGGTGTTCACCGACGTCTCGTTGGCGACCTCGTGCGGCGTGCCGGTGCGGATCGACCCGCCGTTGCCGACGTAGGGGCCTTCGGTGCCCTCGCGCACGACGACGAAGTCGATCTCGCCAGGGTCGGCCAGGGGCCCGGGCGCACCGGGGTACAGCTTCGACGGCCGAAGGTTCACGTAGTGGTCGAGCGCGAAGCGCAGCTTCAGCAGCAGACCGCGCTCGATGTTGGCATCCTTCAGTCGCGGGTCTCCGGGGACGCCGCCGACGGCGCCGAGCAGGATCGCGTCGTGCGCGGCGATCGAGGCGAGGTCGTCGTCCGTGAGCGTGTCGCCCGTCTCGAGGTAGCGCGCGGCGCCCAGCGAGAACCGGGTCTTCTCGAAGCTCACGTCAGAGCCCTGCGTCACCGCATCGAGGACCTTCTCGGCTTCGGCGATGACCTCGGGGCCGATGCCGTCACCGGGGATCAGTGCCAATCGGACGACGCGCGACATTGTTCTCCTTGCGGGGGGATTGTGCTCGGGGGCTCGTTCCCAGCGTAGTCGCCGCGATGACGGCCGCCACGACGACAAGCACGGCACCGACGAGCGCCGTCACGACCACGCCCGAGTCGAACGCGTGAGCCGCAGCGAGACGCAGCTGCTCGCCCACGGCGCCACCGAGATCGTCGGCGACGTTCATCGCGCCGGCAAGGGTCTCGCGCGCGGCATCCGCTGCCGTTCCGGCCACACCGTCCGGCAGCACCATCCCCGTACGGAAGAGCGAGGTCAGGATGCCACCGAGCACGGCTGTTCCCAGCACGGCGCCCAGCTCATAGGCCGTCTCCGACACGGCGCTCGCGGCCCCCGCCTTCGCGGGTGGGGCGCTCGAGAGGATCAGCTCGTTCGAGACCGTCTCGGCCGCGCCGATCCCGATGCCGAGCAGCACGAACGCGCCGATCAGCAGCCCGAGATCGGCATCGGTCGCCGACAGCGCGACGAGGATGTACCCCGCCACCGAGAACATGAGCGCGACCGGCACGACGATGCGCGCGTCGATGCGCTTCGCGATCGGCACGACGCCGAGCCCCGCCACGATCATGGCCGCCATGCCGGGAACGAGCGCGAACCCGGCATCCATCGGCGAGAGCCCCACGATCAGCTGCAGGTGCTGCGCGACGAAGAAGAGGAAGCCGACGAGCGCGACGACGCTCAGCAAGTTGACGAGCAGGGCGCCCGTGAACGTGCCGCGGGAGAACAGGCGCATGTCGAGCATCGGCGTCTCGAGGCGCAGCTGACGGCGCACGAAGAGCACACCGAAGCCCACGCCCACGAGGGCGAGCACCGGCACCATCGGCCCGAAGCCGTGGACGGCCGCCTCTTTGATCGCGAACACGATCGGCACCATCGTCGCCATCGAGAGCACGATGCTGGCCGGGTCGATCCGACCGGGATTCGGGTCGCGGCTCTCGGGCAGCAGCAGCGGTGCGCAGATCAGCAGCGGCACCAGCACCGGCACGGCCATGAGGAACACGGCACCCCACGCGAAGTGCTCGAGCAGGATGCCACCGACGATCGGACCCAGCGCGGCGCCGGCCGAGAACATCGACGCCCACACCGCGATCGCGAGGCGCCGCTGGTCGCGGTCGGTGAAGATCGAGCGCAGCAGCGACAGCGTCGACGGCATGAGCATCGCGCCGAAGATGCCCATCGCCGCGCGCGCGGCGATGAGCCACCCCGCGCTGGGCGCGAAGGCCGCCAAGGCCGAGACGAGCGCGAACCCGGTCGCGCCGATGATCAGCATGCGGCGCCGGCCGAACCGGTCGCCGAGAGTGCCCATCGTCACCAGCAGACCCGCCAGGACGAGCGGGTACGCGTCGATGATCCAGAGCTGCTGCGCGCTCGTCGGGCCGAGGTCGCGCGCGATGTCGGGCAGCGCGAAGCTCAGCACCGTGTTGTCGACCGAGACGAGCAGCACGGGCAGCATGAGCACGATGAGCGCCGCCCAGCCGCGCCAGCCGACCCGCCTGCCGTTCGCTTCGGCGAGGGTGATTTCTTCTGTGAGTGTCATTTTAGCTATACCGTCCAGCCGGTATAGTATCAGACGCGCCACGACGGATGGGAGTATCGAGGCATGGCCAGACCACCCCGCGCCCGCGACAGCGTGCTCGACGCGTTCGAGGGACTGCTGATCGAAGACGGCGAGCGTGCGGCGACGATGGATGCCACGGCGCGCCGCGCGGGCGTTTCTAAAGGCGGCCTGCTGTACCACTTCAGGTCGAAGGACGCCCTGGTCGACGGACTCATCGAGCGGCTTCGGGTGCTGTCCGTAGACGACATCGAACAGATCAAGACCGCGCCCGACGGCCCGGTCGCGGCATTCATGCGCACATCGATCATGACGGGAAGCGCGCTCGATCGCACCATCATCGCCCTGTCGCGGCTCGCCCAGAACGGCCACTCCTCCGCGTCGGACGCGCTGCGCGATCTTCGGACGCTGTGGGAAGAGGCGCTGCGTCCCGAGACCAGGGACGAGACGGCACTGCAGCTGATCATGCTCGTCAGCGACGGGCTCTACTTCAACAACGCCCTCGCCGTGGGCGGCGTGCCGGGGCCCGTCCCCGCCGGCCACGACCTCGACGCGCTGATCGAGCTCGTGCGCCGCGCGACCCGCGACTGAGCTTCATCGACGGGACGCCCGTCGACGCATCCACTTCGCTCCGAGCCGCGGGCTCCCCCCCGCGCGGGCGCGAGGCGTGCGCCTGCCGCGCGGGCGGTGAGCCACCGCACCCCCGGTGAGACACAGCGTGTCGCGCTGTGTCTCAGCGCGCAGGGCGCGGTTCGGCGGCTCAGGCCTCGGAGATCTCGATCTGCCGGAACAGGTCGGCGCCGACGGCGTCGCGCATCTCGGCGAGGATCGCGTCGGGCACCGGCGAGGTGACGGTGAGCACCGACAGGGCCCGCCCGCTCGCGTCGGGGTGCGCCACGAAGAGGCCCTCGATGTTGATGCCGGCCTCGCCGAGCTTCTGCCCGTAGATCGCGACGATTCCCGGCCGGTCGGCGTAGCGCATCACCACGTGGTGCTGCGCGATCGGAACCTCGATCTCGTAGCCGTTGATGCCCACGATCTTCGGGACCATCCGCGTTCCGGCGAGGGTTCCGGCCACTTCGAGGACCGAACCGTCCGACAGCGTGCCGCGCAGGATCGTGATGTTGCGGTACAGCGGGCTGTCGGCCTCGACGATGAGCCGCGTCTCGATGCCGCGCTGCTCGGCGAACAGCGGCGCGTTGACGTACGAGACGTTCTCGCTGACGATCTTCGTGAAGATGCCCTTGAGCGCCGCGAGACGGTAGACGCTCACGTCGTAGGCGGCGAGCTCACCGCGCACCTCGATGTCGAGGCTCGTGAGCGCGCTGGTCGCGAGGCCCGCGAAGACCTGACCGAGCTTCTCGACCAGGGCGATGCCGGGGCGGACGAACGGGTCGATGACGCCGCCGGCGACGTTCACGGCATCCGGAACCAGGTCGCCCTCGAGGGCGAGCTTGACTGAGCGCGCGACCGAGATGCCGGCCTTCTCCTGCGCCTCGTCGGTGGATGCCCCGAGGTGCGGCGTCACGACGACGTTCGGCAGCGACAGCAGCGGGAACGCCGTGCCGTCTTCCTTCGGCGGCTCCGACGTGAAGACGTCGAGTCCGGCACCGGCGATCTCGCCGGTCGTGAGCGCGGTGTAGAGCGCGGCCTCGTCGATCAGACCGCCGCGTGCGACGTTGACGACGTAGGCGGTCGGCTTCATGAGGGCGAACTGCGCGGCGCCGATCATGCCGGTCGTCTCGGGCGTCTTCGGCATGTGGATCGTGACGAAGTCGCTCTGCGCCAGCAGTTCGTCGAGGCTCAGCAGCGTCACGCCGAGCTGCTGCGCACGGGCGGGCGTGACGTAGGGGTCGTACGCGACGACCGTGACGCCGAAGCCCTGCAGGCGCGCGGCGATGAGGGCACCGATGCGGCCGAGGCCGATGATGCCGACGGTCTTCTCGAACAGCTCGGTGCCGGTGAACGAGCTGCGCTTCCAGGCGCCGGCGGCGAGCGACGCGTGCGCCGCGGGGATGTGCCGCGCCAGGCTCAGGATGTGCCCGACCGTGAGCTCGGCGGCCGAGATGATGTTCGAGGTCGGGGCGTTGACGACCATCACGCCGGCCGCCGTGGCGGCCTTGATGTCGACGTTGTCGAGGCCCACGCCGGCACGCGCGACGACCTTCAGGCGCGATGCCGCGGCGATGGCCTCGGCATCCACCTTCGTCGCCGAGCGGATGAGGATCGCATCGACGTCGGCGATCGCCGGGAGCAGCGCGGCGCGGTCTGCGCCGTCGACCTGACGGATCTCGAAGTCGGGCCCGAGGGCGTCGATCGTGGCGGGAGAGAGTTCTTCGGCGATGAGGACGACGGGCTTGGACACAGCGATGAACCTTTGCGCAGGAGCGGAGAGTGGGAGGATGCCAGCCTACCGGCCACCCCGGTCGTGACCCGACCGTGTGACGGCCGGGGAAAACGCCGGTGTCAGCCGATCATCGAGGCGCCGTTGGTCACGCTGTAGGCGATGATGTTCAGCCAGAACACCGCGACGACCGCGAGGCCGGTGAGCAGCACGAGTGCGAACTCCCACCACGTCCGCCGCCAGCCGAGCGCGAAAGCGGCACCGAAGGCGATGAGCGGGAAGATGACCGCGAGCAGCAGGACGGTCCACCCATAGCCGTTGAGCCCGAGCGGCCCCTGGGCCTGCGCGACGAGGAAGTCGACGGCGTTCCACACCGCATAGGCGTAGAACAGCCCGAAGAACACCGCGATCGCGACGACGACCCCGGTCGGCGATGTGCGCTTTCGCACCGCGGCCACCTCGCTCATTGCCCCACCGCCCCGACCATGATGAACGGCCACGGCACGAGCAGAGCAAGGCCCGCGACGAGCCACACGACGCGCACCCACGACTTCGCCGTCCGCGTCAGGAGGTAGACGGTGAGAAACCACAGCGCGGGGGCGGCGACCGCGAGCCAGAACGCGAAGCGGTAGCCGACCGCGCTCACCAGGAAGTCGGCCGTGCCCTGCAGACGCGAGCCGCCGACGATCCAGCCGACGGTGAAGAGCAGGAACACTCCGGCGATGATTCCGAGGGTGACGAGCACTGCCGACGACATCGGCGCAGGGTCGCCCGGCATGACGACCGAGCCGTCCGCTTCGATGCGACCGACCTCGGCGCTCCCCCGACCGACGGCGGCGAAGCCCTCCGGCAGTGCGACGGGCTCAGCATCGCGCGGGGCGCTTGCTTCAGCTCTCCGCTCGCGACGCGGCGCCACCAGCGTCGGGTCGTCGTCGCCATCCCAGCTGAGGGCGTCGTCGTCGCGTCCGGTGCTCACGCTGTCAGCGTACCTCGGGCGCCTCGCACCGCTGCGACGGCGGCGCGCACGAGATCGACGTCGGTGACGTCGTGACCGGAAGTCCCACCGCCCGGCCCCGACGGCGAATCGAGCCCGGCCTGACCCCGGGCCGAGAGGTGCACGGCCTGCACGCCGACCCCGACGATGGCGGCGATGTCGCCCGTGCCGACGCCCCCGCCCGCCATGATCTCGACGTCGCCGCGCTCGCGTACGAACCGCGCGAGCGCGGGCAGCCCGTCGATGCTGCGAGTCGCGCCACCCGACGTCAGCACCCGATCGACGCGGGCCTCGCGCAGCTGCGCCAACACGGCCAGCGGGTCGGGTGCGGCGTCGATCGCACGGTGGAAGACGAGGGATGCCTCGCCCGCGGCATCCCGCCAGCGCCGCAGCGCGTCGACGTCTGCGTCGCCGAACGCCGTCAGCGCCCCGACCACGACTCCCCCGGCGCCCGCGCGCACAGCGGCCGCGATGTCCGCAGTCACGAGCGCGACCTCGTCATCGTCGTAGACGAATCCGCCGCCGCGCGGGCGGACGAGCACGTTGACGAGCCCGCCGCCCACCGCTGCCACGGCCCCTTCGATCAAGGCGATCGACGGCGTGAGTCCACCGACACCCAGCGCCTGACACAGCTCCAGGCGATCCGCGCCCGCCTCGACGGCGGCGCGGGCACCCGCGACATCTTGGACGGCGATCTCGAGCGTGACGGACATGCCCACACGCTAGCAAAGGCGAAGGCCCGACCCCCGGGTAAGGGGTCGGGCCTCCTGGCTTGTTGCAAGCCGTTACCGACGGGTGTGTCGGAGCCTAGGGGGTGAGAGATCAGCGCGCGGCGGAACCCTCGGTGTAGTCGCTGTCCTGCTGCTTCCACGCGAAGAGCGAGCGCAGCTCCTTGCCGGTCTTCTCGATCGGGTGCGACGCCTCCTTCTCGCGCAGGGCGAGGAACTCGGGCGCGCCGGCATCCTGATCGGCGATGAACCGCTCGGCGAAGGCGCCCGACTGGATGTCGGCGAGGACGGCCTTCATGTTCTCCTTGACCGACGGGTCGATCACGCGCGGTCCGGAGACGTAGTCGCCGTACTCGGCCGTGTCGGAGATCGACCAGCGCTGCTTGGCGATGCCGCCCTCCCACATGAGGTCGACGATGAGCTTCAGCTCGTGCAGCACCTCGAAGTAGGCGATCTCGGGCTGGTAGCCGGCCTCGGTCAGCGTCTCGAAACCGTACTCGACGAGGTGGCTCATGCCGCCGCACAGCACCGACTGCTCGCCGAACAGGTCGGTCTCGGTCTCTTCCGTGAAGGTCGTCTTGATGACGCCGGCGCGCGTGCCGCCGATCGCCTTCGCATACGAGAGCGCGGTCGCCCACGCGGTGCCCGAGGCATCCTTCTCGACGGCGATGATGTCGGGGATGCCACGGCCCGCGACGAACTCGCGGCGCACCGTGTGACCCGGGGCCTTCGGCGCGACGAGGATCACGTCGACGCCCTCGGGCGCGTCGATGTAGCCGAAGCGGATGTTGAAGCCGTGCGCGAACGCGAGCGTCTTGCCCTCGGCCAGGTTGTCCTTGATCGAGTCGCTGTAGATGCCGCGCTGGTGCTGGTCGGGCGCGAGGATCATGATCAGGTCGGCCCAGGCGGTCGCATCGGCGACGTTCTTGACCTCGAAGCCGTCGTCCTGCGCCTTGGGGGCGGACTTCGAGCCGTCCTTGAGCGCGATGACGACCTCGACACCCGAGTCGCGCAGGTTCTGCGCGTGGGCGTGGCCCTGCGAGCCGTAGCCGACGATCGCGACCTTCTTGCCCTGGATGATGGACAGGTCTGCGTCGGCGTCGTAGAAGATCTCAGCCATGTTGTGTATTTCTCCTTCTTTCGGTCCCCGAGCTTGTCGAGGGGCGGTCAGTGGGGTGCGACCCTTCGACAAGCTCAGGGGCCGCACGGGGTGTTGTCAGCCGCGGAGGACGCGCTCGGTGATGGATTTGCCGCCGCGGCCGATGGCGACCATGCCGGACTGCGCGAGCTCTTTGATGCCGAACGGCTCGAGAGCGCGCAGCAGGGCGTCGACCTTGGCGCGATCGCCCGTCACCTCGACGACGACGGCATCGGGGGCGTAGTCGACGATCGAGGCGCGGAACAGATTCACGACCTCGATCACGTTCGAGCGCGACTGATTGTCGGTGCGCACCTTGATGAGCATGTGCTCGCGCTGGACGGATGCCGCGGGCTCGAGTTCCACGATCTTGATGACGTTGACCAGCTTGTTCAGCTGCTTGGTCACCTGCTCGAGGGGCAGGCCTTCCACGTCGACGACGACCGTGATGCGGGACAGACCCGGAATCTCGGTGACGCCCACGGCGAGCGACTCGATGTTGAATCCGCGACGGGCGAAGAGCCCTGCGACGCGGGTCAGGAGGCCCGGCTTGTCCTCGACGAGGAGGCTCAGAACGTGCTTGCTCATGCTCAGTCCTCCTGGTCGAAGCTCGGCGCGTGGTCGCGGGCGTATTGGACGTAGCTGTTGCTGACGCCCTGCGGCACCATCGGCCACACCATGGCGTCGGCGGAGACGACGAAGTCGATCACGACGGGCCGGTCGTTCGTCGCGAGGGCTGTCTGGATCGCGGCATCCACGTCCTCTTCCTTCTCGACGCGGATGGCGAGGCATCCGTAGGCCTCGGCGAGCTTCACGAAGTCGGGGATGCGGATTGTGCCGTGGCCCGTGTTGAGGTCGGTGTTCGAGTGGCGGCCGTCATAGAACAGCGTCTGCCACTGGCGCACCATGCCGAGCGATGAGTTGTTGATGATCGCGACCTTGATCGGGATGTTGTTGATGACGCAGGTCGCGAGCTCCTGGTTGGTCATCTGGAAGCATCCGTCGCCGTCGATGGCCCACACCTGCCGGTCGGGCTCGGCGACCTTGGCGCCCATCGCTGCGGGCACCGAGTAGCCCATGGTGCCGGCGCCGCCCGAGTTCAGCCACGAGTTCGGGCGCTCGTACTTGATGAACTGCGCCGCCCACATCTGGTGCTGGCCGACGCCCGCGGCATAGATGCCCTCGGGCCCGGTCAGCTCGCCGATGCGTGAGATGACGTACTGCGGCGACATGAGACCGTCGCTCGGCTGGGTATAGCCGAGCGGGAACTCGTCGCGCAGGCCGTCGAGGTACGACCACCACTCGCTGATGTCGGGGGTCACGTCTTCGGCGGCGCCGCGGTAGGCGGCATCGAGATCGACGAGCACGTCGAGCAGGTCGCCCACGATCGGCACGTCGGCGGTGCGGATCTTCGAGATCTCGGCCGGGTCGATGTCGACGTGCACGACCTGCGCATTCGGGGCGAACAGCGCGGCCTTGCCCGTGACGCGGTCATCGAACCGCGCGCCGAGTGCGACCAGCAGGTCGGCTTCCTGCAGAGCGAGCACCGCGGGCACCGTGCCGTGCATGCCGGGCATGCCGAGGTGCTGCGGGTGCGAGTCGGGGAACGCCCCGCGCGCCATCAGGGTCGTGACGACGGGCGCGCCGGTCGTCTCGGCGAGCGTCAGCAGCTCGGCCGACGCGCCGGCGCGGATGACACCGCCGCCGACGTACAGCACGGGCTTCTTCGCGTTCGCCAGCAGCTGCGCGGCGGCCTGGATCTGCTTGCCGTGCGCCTTCGTGACGGGGCGGTAGCCGGGCAGGTCATAGCGGGGCGGCCAGACGAAGGGCACCTCGGCCTGCTGCGCATCCTTCGTGATGTCGACGAGCACGGGGCCGGGTCGCCCGGTGCCCGCGATCTCGAAGGCCGCGGCGATCGCGCCGGGGATCTCGGCGGCATCCTTCACGAGGAACGAGTGCTTCGTCACCGGCATGGTGATGCCGACGATGTCGGCCTCTTGGAAGGCATCCGTGCCCATCAGCGTCGAGAAGACCTGGCCGGTGATGGCGACCATCGGCACCGAGTCCATGTACGCGTCGGCGATGGCCGTCACGAGGTTGGTCGCGCCGGGGCCCGAGGTCGCGATCGCGACGCCGATCTTGCCGGATGCCGAGGCGTAGCCCTCGGCGGCGTGCCCGGCACCCTGCTCGTGGCGCACGAGGATGTGACGAAGCTCGGTCGAGTCCATGAGCGGGTCGTAGACGGGCAGGATCGCGCCGCCGGGCAGACCGAACACGTCGGTCACCCCCAGCAGTTCGAGCGAACGGACGACGGCCGCCGCGCCGGTCAGAACCGGTGCGGAGGCGCCACGGGCGGGCGGCCGCGGAACGGCCGCGGCGGTGTCGAGTGACATGTGTTGTGGACCTCGGGTGATCGAGTGTGGAAGAAGGGCCTAGCCCGTGATCGCGCCCTCTGCCGCAGAGTGCACGAGCTTCGAGTACTTGGCCAGAACGCCACGGGTATAGCGCGGGGGAAGCGGCTCCCAGCCGTCGCGGCGGGAGGCGAGCTCGGACTCGTCGACGAGTAGGTCGAGAGAGCGAGCTGCGATATCGACCCGTATCAGATCACCATCGCGCACGAAGGCGATAGGACCTGCGTCCACCGCTTCGGGTGCTATGTGGCCGATGCACAGGCCGGTTGTGCCGCCTGAGAATCTGCCGTCTGTCAAGAGTAGTACATCTTTTCCGAGCCCGGCGCCCTTGATGGCGGCCGTCACGGCGAGCATCTCGCGCATGCCGGGGCCGCCCTTGGGACCCTCGTAGCGGATCACGACGACGTCACCGGCGGCGATCTCACCCGCCTCGAGTGCGTCCATCGCGGCGCGCTCGCGCTCGAACACCCGGGCCGGGCCCTCGAAGACGTCGGAATCGAACCCGGCCGACTTCACGACGGCACCGTCGGGCGCCATCGAACCGTGCAGGATCGTGATCCCGCCGGTCGCGTGGATCGGGTTGTCGAACGAGTGGATGACGGTGCCATCGACCGGGTCGGGGTTCAGCGCCTCGAGGTTCTCGGCGAGCGTCTTTCCCGTGACCGTCAGCGCGTCGCCGTGCAGCAGGCCCTCGTCGAGCATCGCCTTCATGATGACGGGGATGCCACCGTGGCGGTCGACGTCGTTCATGACGTACTTCCCGAACGGCTTCATGTCGGCGACGTGCGGCACCTTGTCGCCGATGCGGTTGAAGTCCTTGAGGCTCAGCTCGACCTCGGCCTCACGGGCGATCGCCAGCAGGTGCAGCACGACGTTGGTCGAACCGCCGAGCGCCATCGCCAGCGCGATCGCGTTCTCGAACGCCTGCGGCGTCAGGATGTCGCGCGTCGTGATGCCCTGGCGCAGCAGCTCGACGACGGCCTCGCCCGAGCGGTGCGCGAAGTAGTCGCGGCGGCGGTCAGCCGACGGCGGCGCGGCCGAGCCGGGCAGGCTGAGGCCGAGCGCTTCGGCGACGGATGCCATGGTGTTGGCCGTGTACATACCGCCGCAGGCGCCCTCGCCCGGGGCGATCGCGCACTCGATGCGCTTGAGGTCTTCCTGGCTCATCTTCCCTGCGAGGCACGCGCCGACGGCCTCGAACGAGTCGATGATCGTGACGTCCTTCTCGGTGCCGTCCGACAGCTTGACCCAGCCCGGGGCGATGGACCCGGCGTAGAGGAACACGCTCGAGAGGTCGAGGCGAGCCGATGCCATGAGCATGCCCGGGATCGACTTGTCGCAGCCGGCGAGCAGCACGGTGCCATCGAGGCGCTCGGCCATGACGACGGTCTCGACCGAGTCGGCGATGACCTCGCGCGAGACCAGCGAGAAGTGCATGCCCTCGTGGCCCATCGAGATGCCGTCGGAGACCGAGATCGTGCCGAACTGCAGCGGGTAGCCGCCGCCGGCGTGCACGCCCTCTTTGGCGCCCTGCGCGAGGCGATCAAGGCTCAGGTTGCAGGGCGTGATCTCGTTCCAGCTCGACGCGATGCCGATCTGGGGCTTGTCCCAGTCTTCGTCGCCCATGCCGACGGCGCGGAGCATGCCGCGCGAGGTCGTCGCCTCGATGCCGTCGGTGACGGCGCGGCTGCGGGGCTTGATGTCGATGGTCGGGTCGTTCTCAGGCATTCTCGAAGTCTATTCCTGCACGAGGTCGCGCTCGCGCGCGAGCCGCACAAGCATCGCGGCGAGTTGTGGGATGCCTTCGACACGAACCGCGGCCGCGGTCTCCCCCGGCCCGACCCGCACGCCGACGTCGTCAGTGCCCAGTGTGCGCAGCGCGTCTTCGTCGGTGACGTCGTCGCCGGCGAAGAGCACGGCGGTGGCATCCACCTGCGCGCGCAGCCGCGCCACGGCGGCATCCTTGCCGTCGTGCCGATACGAGAACTCGAGGATGTCGCGGCCGGTGCGGCGGCGCCACTCGGGCGCCTCGACGCGCATCAGCTCGTCGATCGTCTCGTGGGTTCTCGCGACACGGCCAGGGTCGGCCCGCCGGGTGTGCACGGCGAAGCCGAACTCCTTGGGCTCGAGCCAGGCGCCAGGCGTCTCGGCGACCACCGCGGCGACGCGGGGGCTGAGCAGGGCGAGCCGGGTCCTGGACGCGGCATCCTGCACGTCTTCCTCGACGGACCGTACGGGCCATTCTTCGGCGCCGTGCGATCCCGCCAAGAGCACCGGCGAGTCGTCGGCATGCTCGGCGATGATCCGCAGATCGTGCACCGTGCGGCCCGACACCAGCGCGACCGTCGTTCGCGGCGCGGCGGCGAGGGCGTCGATCGCGGCGCGCGCTTCCGGCAGCATCCGGGCAGCCATCGGCTCGTCGACCAGGGGCGAGAGCGTGCCGTCGAAATCGAGCGCGACGAGCAGGCGCGGAGTCCGCGCGAGTCGGGCGATCGCCCCGTCGAGCGCCGCCGTGGTCGTCACCCTCGTCGTCACCGGCTCACCCCGCGCAGATCGTCGAGGAAGGTGCGCGACCAGTGCGCGACGTCGTGGTCGCGCACACGGCGGCGCAGCGCCCGCATGCGCCGGCGCTGCTCGGCGAGCGGCATGTCGATCGCGGTCACGATGGCGTCCTTCAGGCCTTCGATGTCGTGCGGGTTCACCCGAATCGCCTGGGGCATCTCGTCGGCGGCACCGGTGAACTCGCTCAGCACGAGGACGCCCCGGCCGTCGATGCGGCTCGCGACATATTCCTTCGCGACGAGATTCATGCCGTCGCGCAGGGCCGTGACGAGCATCACGTCGGCGGCGAGGTAGAGGGCCACCATCTCTTCTCGCGGGTAGGCCTGGTGCAGATAGCGGATGGCGGTGTGTCCTACGGTGTCCTGGTCGCCGTTGATGCGCCCGACGGTCAGCTCGATCTCGTCGCGCAGCTGCATGTACGCGGCGACGCGCTCACGGCTCGGGCTCGCCACCTGCACCAGCGTGACGTCCGCGACGTCGAGGCGGTTCTCGGCGAGCAGCTCGCCATATGCCTTCAGCCGGTGCCCGATGCCCTTCGTGTAGTCGAGGCGATCGACGCCGAACAGGACGACGGCGGGGTCGCCGAGCCCCTCGCGGATCTCTCGCGCGCGCGTCTGCACCTCGGGCCGCCGCGCGATCTCGTCGTAGGCGGCGGTGTCGATCGAGATGGGGTACGCCTTCGCGATCGCGGTGCGGACGCCGCCGCCGAGCTCGTCGGGCACGGGCACGCGGATCGAGCCGGCCTTCGTCTCGAACCCGAGCTGGCGGCGCACGGCGCGCGCGAAGTTGCCGGCATCGGCGACGCGCTGGAAGCCGATCACGTCGGCACCGAGCAGCCCCTCGAGCACCTGCTTACGCCAGGGCAGCTGCGAATAGATGCCGTAGGCCGGGAACGGAATGTGGTGGAAGTACCCGATGACGACGTCGGGTCGCAGTTCTCGCAGCATGCGCGGCACGAGCTGCAGTTGATAGTCGTGCACCCAGACCGTCGCCGCGGGAGCCGCCGCGGCTGCGGCGGCGGAAGCGAAGCGCTCGTTCACGCGCACGTAGGCATCCCACCACTCGCGGTGGTACGCGGGCGGCGAGATCACATCGTGGTAGAGCGGCCAGATGGTGTCGTTCGAGAAGCCCTCGTAGAAGAGCTCGACGTCGTCGGTGCTGAGCGAGACAGGCACGAGGTCCATGCCGTCGACAGCGAAGGGATCGATCTCGACGTCGGGCTGACCCGGCCAGCCCACCCAGGCGCCGCCGGTGGACTGCAGCACCGGCTCGAGAGCCGCGACGAGGCCACCGGGCGACCGCCGCCAGGGCTCGTCCTCGCTCGATCGGTCGACGGGCAGGCGGTTGGAGACGACGACGAAGTCGGCCTCCGTGGTGGGGGTGCGCACGGGGTTCCTCTCGGCAAGCGTCTCTCCAGGCTAACGTGGAGGCATGCGCAAGTACCTGTTCGGCACCGGACTCATCTCGGCCTTGACAACCGGACTGACTCTCCTGCGCGGCGCGCGCGGCGACGTGCCGTTCACCTGGCGTCAGGCGCTCGCCTGGCTCAGCTGGGGCATCACACTCGCGCTGGCCGTCGGCACGGTGGTCGACACATACCGCGCCGGCCGGGGCAAGCTCATCGCGACGGACTCACCGATCGCGGGCAGCGAGCAGAAGCTGCTCGAGAAGCACCTGAAGCGCTGAACGGGGGCGCTTCAGCGCGTCAGCGCGCGCAGGTGCAGCGGTTCTCGGCCGTGACGCCCGCGAGGGCGCTCTCGACGTGCTCGCCGCAACCGGCCCACGTCGTCTTGCCGCAGGTCTGGCAGTTCACCGGGTAGCACATGGGATCCTCCACTGTCGTGAGGCTCCATGCTACCCGGCGCACCCGCTGACCGGCCTCACCGGGTGGGTCAGCGGGTGAGGATGAGCGCCTCGCCCTGACCGCCGCCACCGCACAGCCCGACCGCCGCCGTTCCCGACCCGCGGCGGACGAGCTCGTGCACCGCGTGCACGACCAGCCGCGCGCCGGAAGCTCCGATCGGGTGCCCGAGCGCTATGCCGCCGCCGTGGACGTTGACGACCTCCTCGCTCACGCCGAGTTCGGCCTGCGAGTGGGCCACGACGGCACCGAAGGCCTCGTTGATCTCGATGAGGTCGAGGTCGGATGCCTGCAGCTGCTGCCGCTCGAGAGCCTGCGCGATCGCGCGTGCCGGCTGCGCGTGCAGCGAGTTGTCGGGCCCGGCGACCTGGCCCGCCGCCCCGACGACCGCCAGCACGGCCCAGCCGTTCTCGTCGGCGTGCGCACGCGTGGTCAGCACCACGGCCGACGCCCCGTCGGAGATCGGTGACGAGCTGCCCGCCGTGATCGTGCCGTCTTTCGTGAATGCCGGTCGCAGGCCCGCGAGAGTGGCTTCGGTGGTGTCGTCGCGGATGCCTTCGTCGGCCGTCGCCTGCACCGCAGGGCCCTTGCGCTGCGGCACCTCGATCGTGACGATCTCGGCAGCGAACAGGCCGCCGTCGCGGGCCGCGGCGGCGCGCTGGTGCGAGAGCGCGGCGACGTGGTCCTGCGCCTCGCGGGTGATCCCGTACGAGGGGTTGAGCCGCTCGGTCGACGCCCCCATGGACTCTTTGTCGTAGGCATCCGTCAGCCCGTCGTGCGCCATGTGATCGAGCACCTCGATCGAGCCGTACGACCAGCCGTCGCGCGAGCCCATCATGAGGTGCGGCGCGCGGGTCATCGATTCCATGCCGCCCGCGACGACGACCGTCGCGTCGCCAGAGGCGATCATGCGCTTCGCGTCGATGATCGCGGTGAGCCCCGAGAGGCACACCTTGTTGACGCTCGAGGCGGGGACATCCCACCCGAGCCCGCCGGCCAGGGCTGCCTGACGTGCGGGGTTCTGGCCCGAGCCGGCGGGGAGCACCTGGCCCATGATGACGGCGTCGACCGCGTCGGCCGGGATGCCGCTCTTCGCGAGCGCGCCGGCGATCGCGAAGCCGCCGAGCTGCGGCGCGGTGAACGAGGCGAGCTGCCCTTTCAGACGGCCCTGCGGGGTGCGGGCGGCTGCCACGATGACGATGTCGTCGGTGCTCATGCGTGCTCCTTCAGCGAGTCGGCGATGGTGAGGTGAGGCTCGGTCGCCGCGACGACCTCGTCGACGGTGACGCCCGGTGCGGTCTCGACCAGGACGAGTCCATCATCGGTCACGTCGATCACAGCGAGGTCGGTGATGATGCGATCGACCACTCCCCTGCCGGTGAGAGGCAGCGAGCAGGCATCCACGATCTTGGCCGAGCCGTCGCGCGCTACGTGCTCCATCAGCACGATCACGCGCTCGGCGCCGTGCACGAGGTCCATCGCTCCGCCGGGCCCCTTGACCATCTTTCCGGGGATCATCCAGTTGGCCAGGTCGCCCGCCGCCGAGACCTGCATGGCGCCGAGGATCGCGGCATCGATCTTGCCGCCGCGGATCATGCCGAAGCTCAGCGCCGAGTCGAAGAACGCCGCGCCCGGCAGCACGGTGACCGTCTCTTTGCCGGCGTTGATGAGGTCGGGGTCGACGTGCTCCTCGGTCGGGTAGGGACCGACACCGAGGATGCCGTTCTCGGACTGCAGCACCACGGTGACGCCCTCGGGCACGTAGTTGGGGACGAGCGTCGGCAGTCCGATGCCCAGGTTGACGTACGAGCCGTCGGTGAGTTCGGCCGCCGCGCGTGCGGCCATCTCGTTGCGGGACAGTGCCATGATCAAGCTCCTTCCGGGACGGGGCGGGCGAGCGCCTCGTCCACCGAGACGGTGCGGCGCTCGATGCGCTTCTCGACGCCGCGGCCCACCTCGATGATGCGATGGACGTAGATGCCGGGCAGATGGATGCTGTCGGGGTCGAGCTCGCCTGCCGGTACGAGCTCCTCGACCTGGGCGAGGCAGACCTTGCCGGCCATCGCGGCGAGCGGGTTGAAGTTGCGCGCCGCCTTGGTGAAGACGAGGTTGCCGTGCACGTCGCCCTTCGCTGCGTGCACGAGCGCATAGTCGGTGACGATCGCCTCTTCGAGCACGTAGTCGCCCTCCGTGCCCCCCGGGGCGAAGGTGCGGACGTCCTTCGGCGGGGATGCCACCGCGATGCCGCCCTGCCCGTCGTACTTGCGCGGCAGCCCGCCCTCGGCGACCTGCGTGCCGACGCCGGTCTGGGTGTAGAACGCGGCGATTCCCGCACCCCCGGCGCGCAGCTTCTCGGCGAGGGTGCCCTGCGGGGTGAGCTCGAGTTCGAGTTCGCCGGAGAGGAACTGGCGTTCGAACTCCTTGTTCTCGCCGACGTATGACGAGGTCATCTTGCGGATGCGCTTCGCGTTCAGCAGCACGCCGAGCCCCCAGTCGTCGACGCCGCAGTTGTTGGAGACGATCGAGAGGTCCTGGGTGCCCTGCGCGAGCAGCGCCTCGATCAGCGCGATCGGGTTGCCCGACAGTCCGAAGCCGCCGACGGCGAGCGATGCGCCGTCCGGGATGTCGGCGACGGCTTCCGCCGCCGACGCGTAGGTCTTGTCGATCACGTGTACTCCTTCGTCCTCGTGTGTCTCCATCGTGCGCCGACTCACGGGTCGTCGCCGCACCGTTGTTTGCGATGTGGGCGACGAGCGGGGTACTGTCCACATCATGGACAGCGCCGCCACCCGTACCGTTCCCGGTGCGCAAGCGATCGCGCGCGCCGCAGCTCTCCTGCGCCTTGTCACCGGCGGCGGCGACGCCGGGCTGTCCGTCGCCGATCTCGCCCGACGCGCGGACCTCACCCGCCCCACCGCGCACCGCCTGCTCACCGCACTGCGACAGGAGGGCCTCGTCGACCAGGACGAACACAGCGGGCGATGGATGCCGGGGCCCGAGCTGTACCTGATGGGCACCGTCGCGGCATCCCGCTACGACATCACCGGCGTCGCGCGCGATATCGTCCGTTCGCTCGCGGTGCGCACCGAGGAGAGCGCGTTCCTCTCGGTCCGCCGCGGTGACGAGACGGTCTGTCTCATCCGCGAGGACGGCGCCTTCCCGATTCGTTCGTTCGTGCTGTCGGAGGGCGTGCGCTTCCCGCTCGGGGTGGCGTCGGCCGGTCTCGCGATCCTCTCGTTCCTCCCTCCCCACGATGTGGACGCCTATCTCGAACGGCATCCCGATCTCGCTGAGCGGTACGGAGCAGCTCACGCCGAGCCGCGCCTGCGCGCGCGGCTGCGCGAGACGCAGTCGCGCGGGTTCGCGGTGAACGCCGGACTGATCGTCGAGGGCAGCTACGGTGTCGGGGCGGCCGTGTTCACGAAGTCGGGGCAGCCGGCCTGGGCGCTGAGTCTCACGGGGGTCGAGTTCCGCTTCTCGGCCGACCGCATTCCCGAACTCGGCCGCACGCTGTTGGCGCATGCGCACCAGCTCACGACGCGCCTCGCCGGCGCCCGCTGAGCGCGCGCTCAGGCGGCAGCGAGCGCGAGCTGCGCCGTCACCACACCCGCGAGCCGCGCGGCGCCCGCCGGGCTGAGGACCACCGTGTAGTGATTCAGCCCCGGCCAACGGTCGTGCGAGATGTCCGGATGGGCCGCGAGGATGCCGGCGAGGTACGACTCGGCGTAGAGCCCGGGCGGCTCGTTCTGCAGCCCGAGCGGCACCGTGATCAGGGTCGTGGGGCGGGTCAGCGCCGCGAGCGCATCGGCGATCGTCGGCGTGAGGTTCTGATCGATCGTGTCTTCCACCGTCGTCGCATACGCGGTCGCGGGGCGCAGCCGACCCCCGTCGGGAACGAGGTCGTAGGCCAGGTAGTGCTCGAGCTCGGGGGTCCAGGCGCCCACGAACGCCGGGTGCGCGCGCCAGAACTCGAAGTACGCGGCGACGTCGTCGAAGCGCAGGTTCAGCCGCGTTGCGGTGGGTCCGAGGATCGCCGCGACGAGCTCGTCCGGAGTCAGGCCCGCGGGCGTGTCGAGCGGCAAGCCGCCGTCGACCAGCAGCACGCGGGACACGAGCTCAGGATGCCGCGCCGCGAATGACACCGCGACGAACGCCCCCATCGAATGCGCGACGACGAGGCTCGGCCCGAGGTCGAGAGCAGCGAACACGGCGGCGAGGTCATCGGAGTGGCCCGCCATGCCGGCGGGGCCCACGAGCCCGTTGCTGCGCCCACGACCGCGCAGATCCGGAGCGATCACGCGCACCCCGGGCAGCGCCTCGGCGAGCAGCTCCCAGACGAGGTGCGACGAGGTGACGCCGTGGATGGCCACGATCGTCGGGGAGTCGGGGGCAGGGGCATCCCATACGCCGACGTGCAGGTCGCCGCCGGCGACCGGCACGCGCACCATCTGCTTCGACCGGCTCATCGCGACGTCCATCCGCCGTCCATCGTGTAGCTGCCGCCCGTGACCATGCCGGCCTTGTCGGACGCGAGCCAGCCCGCCAGAGAGGCGACCTCGTCGGCCTCGACGAGGCGCTTGATCGCCGCCTCGGTGAGCATGACCTTCTGGACGACCTCGCTCTCGGCGATGCCATGGACCTTCGCCTGGTCGGCGATCTGCTTCTCGACGAGAGGCGTGCGGACATACCCGGGGTTGATGCAGTTGCTGGTGACCCCGTGCGGTCCGCCTTCGAGCGCGGTGACCTTCGAGAGGCCCTCGAGCGCGTGCTTGGCGGCGACGTAGGCCGACTTGAACGGGCTGGCGCGCAGGCCGTGCGCGCTCGAGATGTTGATGATCCGCCCCCACTTGCGCTCGTACATGCTCGGCAGCGCGGCGCGGATCAGCAGGAACGGCGACTCGACCATCAGGCGATGCATGAACCGCCACCGCTCCGGGTCGAACTGCTCGATCGGCGCCACCGTCTGGATGCCGGCGTTGTTGACGAGGATGTCGACGTCGAGGTCGAGATCCTCCTGCGCCGAGGTGTCGGAGAGGTCCACGACCCAGGACTCGCCGCCGACGTCCGCCGCCGCGGCGCGCGCCGCCTCGGCGTTGAAGTCAGCGACGATGACACGTGCCCCTCGACCGGCGAACTCATGCACGCACGCCAGGCCGATGCCGCTGGCACCGCCGGTGACGAGGGCCGTGCGGCCGGCGAGATCCTGCTCAGGCATCCGCTTCTCCTTCGCTTCGGGGGGATTCACGCGGCGATGCACCCGTCGCGCCGCGCACCGCCAGACCGCCCTGGATGAACCGCATCAGGTGATCGATGGTCCCTTCGGGCATGGCCGCCGGCGCGTTGCCCGCGTCGTCGCGCTCCCACAGGAGGAAGCGCATGCCGATGAGCTCGCCCGCGCCCATCAGCGCCCACGCGGTGACCTCGGGGTCGAGCGCGTCGTCGACATCGCCATCGTGCTGGGCCGCGCGCAGCCCCGCCTCGTATCCGTCGACGATGCGTGTGTAGTGCAGGCGCAGCATCTCGGGCGAGACGAACTCGGCCTCGCGCACGACGCGATACAGCGCCGGGTGCTCCGCGGTGAAGCGGAAGAACCCCTCGAAACCGGCGCGTTCGGCCTCGATGCGACCCGACGTTCCCGCCATCGCCTCGCTCATCGCGTGGCGCACGCGCCGGTTGAGGTCGAGCACGAGCTCTTCGAAGACCTGCTGCTTGCTGTCGAAGTAGAGATAGAAGGTTCCGAGGCCGATGCCCGCGCTCTCGGTGATCTTGACGATGGATGCCTCGTGGTACCCGAGCCTCGCGAAGACGTCCTCGGCCGCCTCGAGCAGCTTCCGGCGGGTCGTCTCGCCGCGCTTGGTGAGGGGCTTGCCCGACGCCGAGAGCGCGGCGGGCGCCTGCTCGGACTGGTCAGTGGTGCTCACGGGTGGTCTCCTTCACAAGCGCGGTGGCCCTCTCACGCAGTCGCGAGCGGGCGAGCTTCTCGATGGTCGAACGCGGCAGCTCATCCACGAACGCGACGCGCACGGGAACTTTGAATCCGGCGAGCTCTGCACGGGCGTGTGCGAGCACTTCATCCTCGCCAAGAGACGCACCCTCGGCGCGCACGACGAACGCGACGCCGCGCTCGCCCCAGACCGCGTCGGGAACGCCGACGACGGCGGCCTCGGCGATGGCCGGGTGCAGGGTGAGCGCGCGCTCGACTTCGGCCGGGGCGATGTTCTCGCCGCCCGAGATGAAGATGTCCTTGAGTCGATCGACGATGCGGAACAGACCCGTGGCATCGCGGCAGGCGATGTCGCCGGTGCGCAGCCACTCCCCTGCCATCGCACGCGCGGTCGCGGCCGGATCGTGCAGGTAGCCCTGGAAGACACTCGGCCCGCGCACCCACAGCTCGCCGGTCGCCGCGCCGTCGAGTACGAGGCCCGTGACGGGATCGGTGAGGCACACGTCGACGTGCGGATAGGGGCGGCCGACGGCTCCCGGCAGGCGCGCGCCCTCGACGGCGGGGAGGCACAGGACGTTGGGCGAGGCCTCCGTCAGTCCGTATCCCTGCGTGAGGGGCACGCCCGCGTCTGCCCAGCGCGTCGCGAGCTCAGGCGGCACGGTGGCGCCGCCGACGAGCGCGACGCGCAGCGGCCCCGACGTGATTTCGTCGAAGGCGGCGTCATCGGCGAGCAAGCGGTACTGGGTCGGCACGCCCATCATCGCGGTGACGCGGCGCTGCGTGAGCAGCTGAAGCACCCGCCGTGGCTGGAACGAGCGCTCGAGCACGACGGTGGCGCCCACCCACCAGGCCAACAGCGGCTGGCAGTTCCACGCCGCGATGTGGAACTGCGGCAGCATCGCGAGCACGACATCGTCGGCGGTGAGCTGCATGGCGCCCGCGAGGGCGAGGTTGTTCCAGAAGCAGTTGGCGTGCGTGAGCACCACGCCCTTGGGCGCCGCTTCACTTCCCGAGGTATGGATGACCAGCAGCGGGTCGTCGTCATGCACGGCGCGCTGCGGCGCCGGTTCGCCGACGCGACGAGGGACGGATGCCTCGACGCCGGTCGTCCCGAGAGCGGTGACCGGCGGGGGCGGGCTGACACAACCGGCGAGGCGACGCAGCGCGTCCGCTGCGATGCCCTCGTGCTCGTCCTCGATCAGGACCAGCGCCGGCGCGGAGCGCTCGAGCACCTCGCCGAGTTCGCGCGGCGACAGACGCCACGACAGCGGCATGAACGCGATGCCGGCCTTCGCGCACGCGAAGAACACGACGACGTGGTCGATCGAGTTGCCCGAGACGGTCGCGAGGCGATCGCCCGGGCCGTAGCCCGCGCGCCGCAGCGACAGCGCGAGCTCGCGCGCACGCGTCTCGAGGTCGGCATAGCCGATCCGCACGCCCCGATCGTCGATCGCGGTCTGGTCGGGTGAGGTCGCCGCACGATCGGTCAGCCAGCGCCCGATCGTGTGCGCACCGTCCGCGCCGTCGATGCCCCCGGCATCCACCGGCCACGCTCCGCCGTGGTCGCTCACCCGCGCACCTCCACGGCGTCATCTGCCCGGTCGACGCCCTCGTCGAGCTGGCGCAGCTGCGACCGCGTGCGCTCGCCCCGACGGCGACGGACGCGCGCGTCGACGGTGCCGGCGATACCGCCCGGCAGGAACATCACGACGAGGATGAAGAGCACCCCCAGGATGAACAGCGGCTCGGAGAGCGGGATGCGCAGGAAGCCCGGCAGGTCGTGGATCCACTCGGCACGAGCGAGCACCGTCAGGCGCTGATCGAGGATCGTGTAGAGCACACCCCCCAGAATCGCACCCCAGCGGAACCCCACGCCACCGAGGACGACCATGACGAGCACGGTGATCGTGAGATCGGCGCCCACCGAGCTCGGCTGCGTGCCCGACTGCAGCAGCATGTAGGCGATGCCGGCGAGTGAGGCGCACAGCGCCGCGACGACGAAGACGATGAGCTTCGCGGCGTAGGGACGCAGCCCGAGCACCTGCACGCGCAGCTCGTTCTCGCGCGTCGCCTGCGCGAGGTGGCCGAGGCGCGAGCGGTCGACCCACAGCACGACGAGGTAGACGATCACGAGGACGACCAGCGTGAACCAGTAGAGGTTCCGCGTGTTCACGACGCCGACGAGCCAGTCGGGCACGTGCTCGACGGGCAGCCGCAGCCCCTCTTCGCCGCCGGTCACCTGCTGGTTGCGACGCACCAGCACCGACCCCGCCTGCGCGAACGCGAGCGTCACCATCGCGAACGGGATGCCCGAGACGCGCATCGAGACGGCACCGGTGAACAGCGCGATCACGAGCCCGCCGACGAGGGCGATGACAATGCCCGGCCATAGCGGCACGCCGAAGTACTGCAGCGCGAGCCCGAGTCCGTAGGCGCCGACGCCGAAGTACAGCGCGTGCCCGAATGAGAGCATCCCGGCGGTGCCCAGCAGCAGGTTGTACGAGAGGGCGAGCGCGGCGAAGACCATGCACAGCGAGAGCAGCGCGAGCGATCCGGGCGTGTAGGTCGCTCCGGGCAGGATGCCGGGGATCGAGATGTTCAGCAGCGGCAGGATCGCCATCACGACCACGAGCACGGCTCCGACGATGAACGGCAGGTACGCGCCCTTTCGCCCCCGGACGAGCGTCGGGATTCCCGTGGTGACGGTCATGCTTTCCTCCCCATGAGTCCGCTCGGGCGTACGAGCAGCACGACGGCGAGCAGCGCCACGACGATGAAGTCGCCGGTACCGCTCAGGTAGACGTTCGCGAACTGCTGCAGCACGGCCACGAGCACCGACGCGATCGCGGCGCCGGTCAGCGACCCGAGTCCGCCGATCACGGTGACGATGAAGGCGAAGATCAGCAGCGTCGCGCCGAGGTGCGCCGACACGAAGGTCGTGTAGTGCATCGCGAGCACGCCGCCGATGCCCGCCGCGGCGCCACCGATCGCGAAGACGAGGGTGAAGCTCTTGCGAACATCGATGCCGAGGGCCGTCACCATGGAACGGTTCTCGACGCCGGCGCGGATGATCATTCCGTAGCGTGTCTTCTTGAGGAAGAGCACGAGCGCGACCAGCACGAGCGCCGCGGCCATCATCAGCACCCAATACGTGTTGGGGATCCTCGCCCCCAGCACCTCGGTCGTGCCCTTGAGCCATGCGGGGCCGGAGATGTTCACGGCATCCGTTCCCCAGATGCCCTCGAACAGGGCGACGGACGCGAACGAGAGACCCACCGTGACGAGCACCTGCTCGATGTGCCGTTCGTAGAGGGGCCGGATCAGGATCAGCTCGGTGAGCGTCGCGAAGATCGCGCCGACGGCGGCCCCGACCAGGATCGAGATCAGGAACGACCCCCACGAGGCGGTGCCCAGCGCCTGCGCGACCTGCCACCCGATGAAGGCACTGAGCGTCAGGAACGCGCCGTGCGCGAAGTTGAGAACGTGCATGAGGCCGTAGATGAGGCTGAGGCCGGATGCCACGAGGAAGTACAGCGCGCCGAGGCCGACGCCGGTCAAGAGGATCAGGACGAGGCTGCTCACGAGTGCACCTCCGCGCTGACGCCGAGCAGGCGCGTGGTGAGGGCCGCATCGTCGAGGATCTCGCGCGCGCCGCCCGTGTGCACGACGCGCCCGCCGGCGATCACGATCGCGCCGCCGGCAAGGCGACGGACGACCTCGAGGTTCTGCTCGACGAGCAGGATGGGCACGATCTTCGAGGCCTCTTCGAGCGCATCGGCCACCTCTGTCACGATCTTCGGCGCGAGGCCCTTCGTGGGCTCGTCGACGAGCAGGATGCGGTTCTCGTTGAGGAGCGCCCGGGCGACCGAGATCATCTGCTGCTGGCCGCCCGAGAGGGTGCCGGCGAGCTGTGCGCGGCGCTTCACGAGGTCGGGGAACAACTCGGCGACGAATTCGCGCCGGGGGCTTTTGTCGCGCTCGGCGAGGGCGAGGTTCTCGGCGACCGTGAGCCCGGCGAACACTTCGCGATCTTCGGGCACATAGCCGACGCCGCGCTGCACGATGCGGTGTGTCGGCATCCCGTCGATGCGCTCTCCCGCGAGCGTCACCTGGCCCTGCCGGTGGATGAGTCCGAGGATGCCCCGGATCGTCGACGTCTTGCCGACGCCGTTGCGCCCGAGCACGGCGGTGATGCCCGCGGCGGGCACCTCGAACGTGACGTCTTCGACGACCTGCTGGCCGGCGATCGAGGCCGACAGGTGGCTCACCGTGAGGATCGGTTCCGCGCTCATGCGGCACTCTCCACCGGTTTGCCGAGATAGGCGCTCTGCACGAGCGGGTTCGCCATGATCTGTGCCGGTGTGTCGAACGCGATGATCGAGCCGGAGTACATGACCGCGACCTTCTCGACGAGTCCCATCAGTACGTCGATGTGGTGCTCGACCATCAGCACGGTGCAGCCCGTCTCACGCTGCAGGTCGCGGATGTTGCCGACGAGTCCCGCGATGTCGCCCGAGGCGACGCCGGCCATCGGCTCGTCGAGGAGGACGAGGGATGCCTCGGTGGCCAGCAGCACGGCGATCTCGAGCTTGCGCTTGTCACCGTGCGAGATGTCCCCGGCCGCGGTGTCGAGCTTGTGGGTGAGACCGACCTTGACCAGCTGCTCGAGGGCGTGGGCCGTCGCGGCATCCGACCTTTTCGGGAAGCGCAGCAGCGAGTAGCTGCCGCCGCGCGAGACCTGCGCCGCGAGGCGCACGTTCTCGAGCACGCTCAGCCGCGGGAACAGGCTCGACGTCTGGAAGGTGCGCCCCAGTCCCGCCCGCGCCCGGTGAGGCACGGAGGTGCGGGTGATGTCGTCGCCACTCATCAGGATCCGCCCTGCGGTGGGCCGCGCGACGCCGGAGATCACGTTGAACAGCGTGGTCTTTCCGGCTCCGTTGGGTCCGATCACGCCGACGATGCTGCCGGGCGCGATGTCGAGGTCGACATCCTTCAGGATGGTCGCGCCGCCGATCTGCAGGCCGAGGCCTTCGATCTTCAACGCGGACGGGACGGGGGTGCTCATCGTGCTACTGCTTCTCTGCCGGGGCGACCTCGTCGGCCGGGACGGTCTTGATCAGCTCGGGCGTGAAGCTGCCGCCGCCCGCGACGAGCTTCACCTGGTACATGTCCTGGATGAGGGCATGGTCGCCCTTGCGGACCGTGAGCTTTCCCTTGGGCCCGTCGAAGCTGAAGCCCTCGAGCGAGGAGACCATCGCATCGACGTCGCCCTTGCCTTCCTTGATGGCCTGCACGAGCATGATGGCCGCATTGAAGCCGTCGGGCGTGAACAGATCGGGGGTGCCGCCGGCATCCTTCACGGCTTTGATCATCGCGGTGTTCACGTCATTATCGGGAGCGCCCGGGAAGTAGTAGTTCAGGAAGCTGATCTTCTCGGAGGCCTCGCCGTAGGCGCCGAACGTCGCCGAGTCGCCGAGGCCGGTGACCACGGGGACCGCGTCGAGCACGCCCTGCTGGCTCATCGCCTGCCACATGGCACCCGAGGTCGCACCGGCCCACGCGACGAAGACCAGGTCGGGCTTTCCTGCCAAGACCTGCTGGGCGAACGGGGTGAACTCGGTGACATCCTCGGCGACGAGCACGCTGTCGACGGTCGCACCCTTCGCCCCGAGGATCGCCTTGACGGCGGCCTCGTTGCCCTGGCCGAACGCGCTGTTCTGCGCGAGCACGGTGACCTTCTTGCCGCTCAGATCACCGAGGAAGGTACCCGCGGTCGCGACGTCCTGCGCCGACTGGCGACCGCTGCGGAACGTGTAGCCGTTGATGCCGGTCAGGGCGTCAGCGGCGGCGGGGCCCGAGATGAACAGGACCTTGTTCTGGCCGGCCTGCTCGGCAACGGCGGCGGCAACGCCCGACGACGCGCTGCCGGCGAGGATGTTCACGCCCGAGCCGATGAGCTCCTTGGCGGCGCCGACAGCGGTGTCGGGGTCGCCCGCGTCGTCGCGGTAGTCGATCGTGATCTTCGTGCCGTTCACTTCATTCGTGCCGTCGGTCGCGTAGTCGAGACCGGCCTTGAAGCCGTCGAGGTACTGCTTGCCGTAGCTCGCGAGCGGACCCGTCTCGCTCGTGATGACGCCGACGGTGATCTCGGCGGGCCCGGCAGCCCCCGAGCCTGACGCGTCGGGAGTGGATGCCTGGGGCGCGCACGCCGCCAAGACGAGAGCGGCCGTGGCGAACACGGCCCCCGTGAGCAACTTCTTCGTAACCCGCATGTGCGTGCCTTTCACCGTTGGAAGGATCTCGACCTGAGATGTGATTCAGGTACTGAAAGTCTGTTCAGGTTCGGGGTTCCTGTCAAATGCGCAGCGTGCGCGATTCGGTCACGATCCGATAACCGTCGGCATCCTGGTCCGCGTGCATACCGTGGGTATATACTTGCGGTATGCAACACGGTGATGACATCCTTCGTCTCGTCACCGGCGCGCACGCCCTCACACGCGTCGCGTCGCTCGAGACCCGCAACGAAGCCCCCGCCGCGCAGTGGCGCACGATCTCGCTGCTGCGCGATCACGGGCCCCAGCGCATCGGTGACCTCGCCGCGCTCAGCAGGGTGACTCAACCCGGGATGACCCGACTCGTCGCGCAGATGGCAGAGGCGGGCCTCCTCGAGCGCGGCGCGGATGCCAGCGACTCGCGAGCGACCGTCGTGTCGGTGACGCCGGCGGGGCTATCGGCTCTCGACGACTGGATGCTGGTGCTCAGCGATGCACTCGCCCCGCGCTTCGCCGACCTGAGCGATGACGACTGGGCGGTCATCCGTCGTGCAGCCGACATCGTCGACGCCCGCACCCGCACCGCCGAGGTGGCGCGATGAGCGGCGCGGCGAAGGTGAGCGTGTGGCGTCAGCCCGCGCAGGTGTGGGCGGTCGCGTTCGCGTGCGTGATCGCGTTCATGGGCATCGGGCTCGTCGACCCGATCCTCCCGGCGATCGCCGCGTCGCTGCAGGCCTCACCCGTCGAGACCGAGATGCTCTTCACCAGCTACCTCGTCGTGACCGGTATCGCGATGCTCTTCACGAGCTGGATCTCGTCGCGCATCGGCACGAAGGCGACGCTGCTGATCGGTCTGGGCCTGATTCTCGTGTTCGCGTTGCTGTGCGCACTCTCGGGAACGGTCGACGCGATCATCGGATTCCGCGCCGGCTGGGGCCTCGGCAACGCGCTGTTCATCTCGACGGCGCTCGCGACGATCGTCGGCGCGGCGTCGGGCGGATCGGCCGCGGCGATCATCCTGTACGAGGCGGCGCTGGGCCTCGGCATCGCGATCGGACCGCTGCTCGGCGGCATCCTCGGCGAGATCAGCTGGCGTGGCCCGTTCTTCGGTGTCGTCGCACTCATGGCGATCGCGTTCGTCGCGGTGCTCGCGCTGCTGCGCGGCGGCGAAGGGAAGCGCACGCCCGTGCCGCTGTCGGCGCCGTTCAAGGCCCTCCGCCAGCCGGCCCTCGCCGTGCTCGCCGTCGCTGCGCTGTTCTACAACATCGGATTCTTCGTGCTGCTGGCGTTCTCGCCGTTCCCCCTCGGTTTCGGCGCGATGGGAATCGGACTGACCTTCTTCGGCTGGGGCGTCGGGCTCGCCGTCACGAGCGTGTGGGTGGCGCCGCTGCTCTTGCGAGGACTCTCGCGCAGCACCGCGATGCTGCTCGTGCTGCCGCTGCTGACGATCGACCTGATCGTCGCCGGCCTGGTGGTGGCGACGCCCGCCGCACTGGTGGCGTGCATCATCATCGGCGGGCTCCTGCTCGGGCTCATGAACACGATCCTCACCGAGTCGGTCATGGAGGCGACCGACCTGCCGCGCTCCGTGGCATCCTCGGCCTACTCCGCCGTGCGCTTCCTCGGCGGCGCCGCCGCTCCCCCGATCGCCGCCGCCCTCTGGCACGCCTTCAATGCCTCGGTGCCGTTCTACTTCGCCGCAGCCTCTGTGCTGGTCTCGGCCGGCGTGATCCTGTTCGGTCGCCGCGCGCTGGCGCGCATCGACGCCCACGAGGCGGATGCCGCGGAAGAGGCGGTCGCGGTGCTGGTGGGCGACGCGGCCTGAGCGGCAGCCGAGGAGCGAGCGATCAGAACAAAAGAACGGCCCCGGGAATCCGGGGCCGTTCTTCCTGGTGCACCCCCAGGGACTTGAACCCTGAACCCATTGATTAAGAGTCAATTGCTCTGCCGATTGAGCTAGAGGTGCGTACCGTCGGCCCGCCCCCGATCCGTGAAAACGCGGGAGGCGAACCGAGGGTCAACGTTACCATCCCGATGCGGTCCATCGCCAATCGAGCATGCGCCGCCACGTATCCTTGACGGGTGACCTCCCCCGTCGAAACACCTTCGTGGAGCGCGCCCTACGACGGCGACCTGAGCCAGGATCTCGCGCTGGCGCTGCGCCTCGCCGACGCGGCCGACGCCGTGGCGATGGCCCGCTTCGACGCCGCCGACCTCGACGTGCAGCTCAAAGCGGATGCCTCGCACGTCACCGAGGCCGACCTCGCTACCGAGCGGGCTATCCGCGCGATTCTGGCCGCCGAGCGGCCGACCGACGGCGTGCTCGGCGAAGAGTTCGGCACGAGCGGCGACACGGCGCGGCAGTGGATCATCGACCCCATCGACGGCACGGCGAACTACCTCAAAGGCATCCCGATGTGGACTGTCCTCATCGCGCTCGCCATCGACGGCGTGCCCCGCGTCGGCGTCGCGAGCCAGCCTGCGCTGGGGCGTCGCTGGTGGGCGGCGACGGGCCTCGGCGCGTGGACGAATGTGCCGGATGCCGAGCCGCGCCGACTCTCGGTATCGACGGTGTCGAGCGTCGCCGACGCCAGCGTGAGTTTCCAGAGCATCCGGCAGTGGGACGAGGTCCAGCGCACCGACGACCTGCTGCGGCTTTCGCGCGCGGTCTGGCGCGACCGCGGCTACGGCGATACCTGGCCGTACATGCTGCTGGCCGAGGGGCGCCTCGAGTTCGTCGCCGAGTTCGGGGTCAAAGAGTACGACATCGCGGCCCTCGTGCCGATCGTCCACGAGGCGGGCGGGCGCTTCACCGACATCGACGGCGCCGACAGCATCGCCTCGCGCTCGTCGCTCGCCACCAACGGCATCCTGCACGACGACTTCCTCGCCCTCCTCACCTCCCCCAGCGAAACGACACGATGAGCCTCCGCTTCCCTCGCACCGTCACCGCCCTCTCTTCCCTCGGCATCACCGCGCTTCTGCTCGCTGGCTGCGCATCGGGATCGACGCCGACGCCCACGGCGACCGCCGGCGGAGGCACGTCCACGACCGCTCCCCCGCAGGGCCAGCCCACGCCCTCGGCGACGGCGACGGCTTCGGCCGACGCGACCTGCGACTCGATCATCGACGCTGACACGCACGCGGAGCTCAGCGCGCAGGGATGGACCTTCAGAGAGACACCATTCGCCGCTGGCGGTGTGACCCTCGATGAGGGCCTCCAGTGCACCTGGGCGGACTACACCGTTCCCTCCGGGAACCTCCTGCTGTTCGGCTGGGGGCTCGTCACCGACAGCCAGGCCGCGACGATGCAGCAGGGGCTCGTGACAGAGGGCTGGCCGCGCGAAGAGAGCGGCGGACAGGTCTTCATCACCGAAGACCCGATGCAGGCGCCGACCGTCGATGACAACGGCTACGGAATGACGTACGAGTTCGGCGACGGCTGGGTCATGGTCGCCGACACCAAGCAGAACCTGCTGCTGATCCAGCGCCCGCAGAGCTGACGCTGCTGCGGCGGCGGCGCGCACCGCGACACCACGAAGGCCGGGGCCCCCGCCGGGGCCGGCCGTCGGGGGAGACCCGGGTGGCAGAGGGCGGGGGGGGGGGGG
>JASCPF010000149.1 GCA_029959325.1 Microbacteriaceae bacterium PS02068 | reverse complement strand
GGCATCCACCACACGCAACTCCACCGTGAGCGCCTCCGCCGAACCCGCGCACTGGATGTAGTTCTCGGACAACGGAATGTCCTCCAGCAAGTCCGCGCCGTCCGGAGCGCGCCACAAGCCGAGCGCCCAAAACGACGTGCCGTTCATTTTGTTGAGCGAGACCCGGAGCTGATCCGGGTACGGTCGGAACATGTCGTCGAATGGCCCGCGGCTGTTGCCGTTCGATTGCCAAATATGCGTGGTGGGGGTCATGAGACGTGCTCCAGTATTACTCGGACGATGCGGATGCGCTCACCGTTGAGGGTTGCGAACGCTGGTGTCTCCGCACTTAAGGCGCGATCGAACTCCCGCTGTGCGGCGTTGCGTGACGCGGAGCCGCTCTTCACCTCGATGCCCGTGTAGGTGCCGTCGGGGTTCCGCATCAGCCCATCGTAG
>JASCPF010000148.1 GCA_029959325.1 Microbacteriaceae bacterium PS02068 | reverse complement strand
CCGCCGCCCTGCCCGAGGCACCTGCCGCGCCCGCCGCCGAGGTCGCAGCGCCCGCTGCGGAGCCGGCCGCCCCCGCGGAGGCTCCGGCACCGGCTGCTCCCGCCGCGTCGAGCGACGCGCAGGACATCGTCCTGCCCGAGCTCGGTGAGAGCGTCACCGAGGGCACCGTGACCCGCTGGTTGAAGCAGGTCGGTGATGAGGTGGCCGTCGACGAGCCGCTGCTGGAGATCTCGACCGACAAGGTCGACACCGAGATCCCGTCGCCCATCGCCGGTACCCTGCAGGAGATCGTCGTCGCCGAAGACGAGACCGTGGCGGTGGGTTCGGTCCTCGCCCGTGTCGGCTCGGGCGCCGCGCCCGCCCCGGTCGCGGAAGCACCTGCGCCCACGCTGGCCGCCGAGGCCCCCGCACCTGCGGCGCCTGCCCCTGCAGCCCCCGCGCCTGCGGCTCCCGCAGCCGCTGCCCCGGCT
>JASCPF010000147.1 GCA_029959325.1 Microbacteriaceae bacterium PS02068 | reverse complement strand
CAACCGTCCCTCCAAATGTAAAATGGCCTATCGGAATACATTTTCTACATCCTAACTACTATAAAACAACCTTTAGACTTACGTTTGCTACTCTCATGGTCTCAATACTGCCGCCGAAATTCTGTCCCACATACTAAATCTCTTCCCGTCATTATCGCCCGCATCCGGTGCCGTAAATGCAAAACAAATACCATCTATGTCTTCCACACCATCATTTTACTATGCCTGCCACCATCCATTTGTCTTTTGCACCATATCTTCATAACCTGTCACCTTGAAACTACCTCTGCATGCCACCTACCGACCAACTTTCATGTTCTGTTTCGACCTACCTCTTGTAAATGACAAATCACCTTTTTCATCGTATGCACCTTATTCTCCACATCACAATGCACTATTGCTTTTGCTTTTTCACCTCTCATATCCTATTGCTATTAGATGAAATATAATAAAAATTGTCCTCCACCCATAACACCTCTCACTC
>JASCPF010000146.1 GCA_029959325.1 Microbacteriaceae bacterium PS02068 | reverse complement strand
CAACAACGACGGCACCGCGACCACCATCACCTTCGCCGCCCGCTCCACAACAACCCTCCGCCTCACCATCACCACCACCAGCAACACCACCCTCAACGTCGGACTCGCCGAACTCGAGGCCTACGCGGCGAACACGCCCACACCCACACCCACACCCACACCAACACCCACGCCAACGCCGACACCCACGCCGACACCGACACCGACGCCCACGCCCACGCCGACACCGACACCGACGTCAACGAATGTCGCGAACTCTGCCACGGTGACCGCATCGACGCAGTCCACCGGTCAGGGCGCCACGAAAGCGATCGACGGAGTGATCGACGGATACCCAGGCGACTACACCGCCGAATGGTCCACCGTGAACCAGCAGGCCGGCGCCTGGATCCAGTTGAGCTGGGCCGCCCCGCAGCAACTCGACCACGTCACGCTCTACGACCGACCGAACAGCAACGACCAGATCACCGGCGGCACCCTCACCTTCTCCGACGGCACCACCGT
>JASCPF010000145.1 GCA_029959325.1 Microbacteriaceae bacterium PS02068 | reverse complement strand
GAAGAGTGGATGCCTCGTGCGAGGCATCCACTCTTCTGTGTATGCGAGGGGCGGCGCGTCTTCTGTGTATGCGAGGGGCGGCGCGTCAGACCGAGATGCCGCGGGCGCGCAGGAACGGCGCCGGGTCGATGCGGTCGTTGCCGATCCAGACCTCGAAGTGCAGGTGGCATCCGCTCGAGGCGCCCGTGTTGCCGATGTAGGCGATGACCTGGCCCGCGCCGACGTTCTGGCCGAGGGTGACGTTGAAGCCGCCGGGGGCGATGTGCGCGTAGGCGGTGACGGTGCCATCGCTGTGCCGGATCCGGATGTAGTTGCCCCACGCGTCGAGGTTCTGCCGCAGGATCACCTGGCCCGACGCGGCGGCGTAGATGGGTGACCAGCAGCTCGTCGCGAAGTCGATGCCGCGGTGGCCCGTCGTGCAGTAGCCGTTGCCGCAGATCGTTGCGCGGTTGGGCGTGAACCACGAGCTGATCCCCCCCGATGCCGGGCGCACCCAGCCGCCGCTGCCGGCCTGGCCTCCGGATCCGCCGCTGCCACCTCCACCGCCGCCGCCACCTCCGGCCGCTGCGGCTGCTGCGGCGGCCTGGCGTGCGGCCTCGGCG
>JASCPF010000144.1 GCA_029959325.1 Microbacteriaceae bacterium PS02068 | reverse complement strand
GCCGCACTGCGCCGCGCCGTCACGCGCCGCGCGGGCGCGCAGGCGGGGACGGCGGCGCTCGTCTCGCTCGTCGCCGGCGGGGCCTCGCTACTCGCCGTGCTGGTCGCCGCGCCTGCTCTCGGCGCGGGCGACCTCGGCGCCCCGGCGTTCGCCGTGGCCGTGCTCGTGCCGATGGCGGTGTTCGAGGTGTTCGCGGCGGTGCCGGCCGCCGCCGCATCGTGGCGTCAGGTGCGGGCCGCCGCCGAGCGCATCGCCGCGGCGGTTCCCGACGGCCTCCCCCGCGGCATCCCGTCCGACCAGTCCCCGACGGCGACCGGAACCCCGCCGGCACTCGGCGACGGCCTCGCGCTGCGCGGCGTCTCAGCGCAGTGGCCGCACGCCGACGGCGGCGCGTTGCGCGACCTCGACCTCACGGTGCGCCCCGGCGAGCGCGTGCTCGTCGTGGGGTCGAGCGGCGCGGGAAAGACGACCCTCGCGCACGTGCTGGTCCGGTTCCTCGACACCTCGGCGGGCAGCTACTCGATCGGCGGCGTCGATGTCGCGGCGTTGAATCCCGACGACGTACGCGAGACGGTGGGCCTCTGCGAGCAGCAGCCGATGCTCTTCGACGAGGACATCCGGCAGAACCTGCTGTTCGCCCGCGACACCGCGACGGATGCCGAGCTGGAAGCCGTTCTCGACCGCGTCGGCCTGGGCCCGTGGCTGACGGCGCGCGGCGGCCTCGCGGCTCGCGTCGGCGAGCGCGGCGCGCTCGTCTCGGGCGGCCAGGCGCAGCGCATCGCGC
>JASCPF010000143.1 GCA_029959325.1 Microbacteriaceae bacterium PS02068 | reverse complement strand
ACGCCGGAGCGGGGGATGCCGCGTGCGCCGGCGCCCCGGCATCCTGCCGCGGCGCGTGGGCGCCGCCCGCGCGGTCGGATACGGCGACGCCGCGCCCAGCGACGTCGGTCATGACGGCCCCCGACGCCTTGTCGTGCCAGCCCCGATGCCAGGGTGAGCCGTCGAACAGGGGCGAGAAGTAGCCGACCACGATCGCGCCGCCGAGGCCCCAGACCAGGTTGCGGCCGAGGGCGCGGCCGAACCCGAGGCGCGTGTCGTCTTCGGCGCGGCCGAGGCGCAGACCCAGTGCGCGCATCCCGAGCGAGCCGCCGCCGCCCTGCATGAGCGTGTAGACGCCGAGCCAGGCGACCAGCACGAGCTCGCCCGCGATGCCCGCGAGCACGAGCGGGAACGCGCCGCCCGTGCCGAACGAGATCCCCGCGAAGATCCCCACCGCGATCAGCAGCACGACGAAGGCGATCGCCCCGTCGATGAGGTACGCGCCGACGCGACGCCCGAGCGTCGCGGCGCGCCGCGCAGGGGCGGCTGCGAGCTCGAGCGGGCTTTCGCGGGCGGCGGAACTCATGCGTCGGTCCCTTCGGAGCGGAACGGTTTGCGCAGGCGGCGCAGCGACAGGCTGCCCCGCAGCGATCGCACACTCAGCCGGGCGCGCAATCGCTGCCAGAGGGTCGTCGACCCTCTCATCTCTCCGACGATATCGTCCACTTCGCGCCAGAACGCCTCGACGTCTTCGGGTGCGGGGTCGCCGGGGCCGTACACGTCGAGGTCGGCGCGCGTCGCGAGCGCGGCGACCCGCGGTGCGGCGAAGCGCTCGCCGACGACCGCCGCGCTCTCGGCGCGGGTGGCGCCGGCGGCGACG
>JASCPF010000142.1 GCA_029959325.1 Microbacteriaceae bacterium PS02068 | reverse complement strand
GGCCGCCCCGGCCGCCGCGGGGCGCCCCCCGGGGCGGCCCCCCCGGCGGCAGCCCGGCGGAGTGCGCGGCTGCCGCGGCGACCGAAGACGCTCCGCAGTGCGCGATCCGCACCGTGGCGCCTCCCGCATCGGCGGCGCGTCGCACGAGCGCGGTGCCGCGTGCGGCGAGGCTGCCGGGAAGTCGCACGGCGTCGTCCTGCCCCAGGACGGTGCGGGAGTCCGCGGCATCCGTCACTCGGAACGCGATCCGCAGGGGCGCATTCGCGAGCACACCATCCCGAAAGGCGCCCGCCGCGCGCTGCGACGCGAGGATCAGGTGCATGCCCAGCGCCCGGCCGCGCGCGGCGATGTCGGCGAACAGGTCGTGCAGCTCGGGGCGAGCGGCGACGAGCGCGGCGTACTCGTCGACGACGATAACGAGCCGGGCAAGGGCATCGCCCGCTTCGTCGAGGTCGCGCGCGTCGTGCTGCGCGAGCACCCGCTCACGGTGCCGGATCTCGGCGCGCAGGCTCTCGACCGCCCGCAGCGCGCGGGCCTCGTCGAGATCGGTGAGAACGCCCGTGACGTGCGGCAGCGTCTCGAGCACCTCGAACGTGCGGCCGCCCTTGAAATCGACGAGGAGGAAGGCGAGCTCACGCGGTGTGCGCGTGAGGCACATCCCCACGATCCACGTGGTGAGCAACTCGCTCTTGCCCGACCCCGTCACGCCGATCACGACGGCGTGCGGACCGTCCTTCACGAGATCGAGCGCGATCGGCTCTCCCCCGCTCACCCCGACGACGGCGGCGAGGCCGCCGCGCGCGCCCTGGGCGACCGGCAGCTGGTCGAGTGCGAGCGCGCCGTCGACGCGCTGGCCGAGCGTGGCCGCGCGCACCGCCAGCGC
>JASCPF010000141.1 GCA_029959325.1 Microbacteriaceae bacterium PS02068 | reverse complement strand
GCGAGCGCGCGGCGCTCGGCGTCGGCACCCGCGACCAGGGCGTCGAGCTCTGCGCGGCGGGCGGCGAGGGCGTCGAGTTCGCCGGCCGCCGCATCGGCGGCATCCGCCTCGACCCGGGCCGCGGCGACGGCCTCTGCGAGAGCCATCTCGCTCTGCCCGCCGGCGCGCGCCTGCGCGGCGCTCAGCCGTTCGCGTGCGGTGCGCGCCGCGGCAGCGGCGGAATCGGCGACGCCATGCGCCCGGTCGCGCTCGCGCTCCGCTGCGGCCAGGTCTTCGTCGGTGACGACGTCGGGCGCCGCCTCGGCGGGATGCGGGTGACTCGTCGATCCGCACACCGCGCACGGCGACCCGTCGACGAGCGCGCTGGCCAGCTCGCCCGCGTATCCGGCGAGGCGGCGCTGCAGCAGCTGGGTGACCGCAGCGGCGGCGACGGATGCCTCCGTGCTGGCGACCAGGTGGGCACGGTCGGCAGCGGCACTCGCGTCGGCGAGGGCGAGCGACTCGCGGGCGGCGGCGAGCTGGTCGGAGAGCTCGGCATGGCGGCGATGCCGCTCGCTCTGCCGGTCGGCGCTCGCGCGGGCGGCGGCGATCGCGTCATCGAGCTCGGTGCGCCTGGCGGGAACCAGTGAGATCCGTTCGTCGAGGGCGGCGAGTTGCCCGTCGATCTCGGCGAGCGACGCCGTCAGCTCGGCGACGCGCAGGGCGAGCGCGTCGTGCGCGCGCTCGTACTGCGCGGCATCCTGCCAGCGCGCGATCTGCGCGGTGAGCTCGTCGATGCGCGCCGGCACGTCGTCGGCCGCTTCGCCGCCGCCGCGGATCCAGACCTCTTCCGCCTCGGCCGCCGCCTCGGCAGCGCGCGCGTGCTGCCCGGCCGCCCGCGCGACGGCGTCGATCGGGG
>JASCPF010000140.1 GCA_029959325.1 Microbacteriaceae bacterium PS02068 | reverse complement strand
GCCGGGCGCACCGGGCGCGCCGGACGCGCCGAGCGCGGCGGCGGCGTGGGCCGGTGCGGCGCCCCCACGAGGGGTCGAGCGGGCGGTGTGGACATGCCGCCATCCCACCACACACCGCCGCCGTCGCGAAGGTGTCGGCTCGGGAATCAGGGGCAGGTCAGGGATTCACCCCATGGCACCGGTGCGCGTCGGCGGGTGAGGATCGATGCATGACCACTCCCCCCACCGAAAGCGGACCCGCCCCGGCGCTGCCCTCGCCTGTCGCGGCGGTCGCTCTGCCGGCGCGTGCCGACCGGTTCTTCGCCTGGACGTCGGGCCTCGGCATCGTGCGCAGCGACGGCTGGCTCGGCGGCGTCGCGGCCGGCATCGCGGCCCGACTGCGCATCGATCCGCTGATCGTGCGGGGCATCCTCGTGGTCGTCGCGCTGTTCGGCTTCCCCGCTCTGTTCCTCTACGGGCTCGCGTGGGCTCTGCTGCCCGATCTCGACGGCCGTATCCCGCTGCAGGATGCGCTGCACGGTCGGATGACGCCCGGAATGGTGGGGGCCGCTGCGGCGACGCTGCTGGGCCTCGCCCCGTCGCCGTTGGTGCTGATCCTCGCCCCGAGCGTGTTCGTCGTGTTGCCGACGTGGCCCCTGGCGACGGTGCTCGCCTGCGTCGCCGCGCTCATCGTGGTCTTCCTCGCCGTTGTCATCGTGCGCGCCGCGTTCTCCGCGCCGCGCGCCCCTGCCCCCGCGGCCACCCCCGACGCGCGAACGGCTTCCGCTGCGTCGACGGCCCCGGGCGAGTCCGCCGCGTCATCCGGTTCGGGTCCGGATGCCGCCGTGGCGGACGACGGAGGGGCGGATGCCACGGGCGCGGATCTCGTCGCCCTAGCATCCGCCCCCTCCCCAGAGCTCACCCCACC
>JASCPF010000013.1 GCA_029959325.1 Microbacteriaceae bacterium PS02068 | reverse complement strand
TCGTGCAGCCGGCCGACGGCCGCGTGCGCGTGATCGTGCGGCCGGCGAACGAGCGCGCGCCCCGCGATGGCTCGGCGGGCGAGAGGCCGGCCGGCGGTTCGCGCGTGCGCGGGCACCGCGGCAAGGGCGGCAAGCGCATCACTCGCGCTCCACGCCCCCCGCAGGACCCGACCGCCCGCGAGGTGATCACCGAGATGGTCGGCGGCCGCTCGTTCGCCGTCGACGCGGGCGGGTTCTGGCAGGTGCACCGCCTGGCGGCGGCGACACTGACCGCCGCCGTGCGCGCGGCGCTGCAGAGTGCCGGCGGTGTCGACGACGCCGCCCAGCACCTCGACCTCTACGGCGGGGTCGGCCTGTTCGCCGCGGCGATCGCCGAGGAGGGCGGCCCCTCGACACGCGTCACGACCGTCGAGGCCGATGCCCGGGCCACCGAGCACGCCGGCGCCAACCTCGCCGAGTGGGTGGGGGCACGCGCCGAGACGGAGCGCACCGACCGCTACCTCGCGCGTCTGCTCGCGCAGGCGAGCGCCGCCGAGCGCGCGCGGCTGCACGGCGGCGTGATCCTGCTCGATCCGCCGCGTGCCGGCGCCGGGCGCGAGGTCACCGACCGCGTCGCAGAGCTGGCCCCGGCATCCGTCGTCTACGTCGCGTGCGACCCGGTCGCCCTCGCCCGCGACCTGGGCACGTTCCGCGGTCACGGCTACGAACCCGTGCGCATCGACGCGTTCGATCTCTTCCCGCATTCGCACCACGTCGAAGCGGTCGCGGTGCTGACGAGGTCTGCCGGCTGAACATCACAACTAGGCTGACGCCATGATCCGTGTCGCGCTCATCGATGACCACGAGTCGGTGCGGCTGGGCCTCGAGGCGGCGTGTGCGCGCACGGGCGCGATGCAGACGGTCTTCTCGGGCAGCTCCGTACAGGACTACCTGCGCTGGCGGATGGCGGCCTTCGCCCCGCCCGCCGACGTCGTCGTGCTCGATCTGACCCTCGGCGACGGCACGACCGTCAGCGAGAACGTGCAAGACGTCGTCGCCGATGGATCACCGGTGCTCATCCACAGCGTGGCCGACCGCACCTCCGCGGTGCGCGAGGCTCTCTCGAACGGTGCGACGGGGGTCATCAGCAAGGCATCCCGCATCGACGACGTCATCGCCGCGATCCTGACGATCGCGAGCGGCGACCCCCTCGAGAATCTCGAGTGGGCGAACGCCGTCGACGGCGACCGCGCTTTCGCCGACGCGCAGCTCGCCGTGCGCGAGCGCGAGGTGCTGCGCCTGTACGCCGCGGGGCTGCCGCTGAAGGCCGTCGCCGAGCGGCTCGGCATCGCCTACTCGACGGCGAAAGAGAACATCACTCGCGTGCGCGTCAAGTACGTCGAGGTCGGGCGTCCGGCGCCGACGAAGATCGATCTGCGCCTCCGAGCGATTGAGGACGGCCTCGTCGATGACGAACCCGGCGGCACCCTCGGTGGCCGCTGATTCCGTGTCCGCCACCGCAGACCTTGCCGGCCTCGACCTCGGCGAGGCGCGCTTCACGCAGGCGCGCATCGAGCGGATCCTGCGGCTCGTCATCGCCCTCGGCACGGTCGTGCTGGGCACGCAGTCCTTCCTCAACGCGCTCGGCTCGCACCAGGAATCCGCAGGGTGGCACCTCGTCTTGCTGGCCCTGGCCTTCGTCCCGATCGCGGTGATGGTCGCCTCGCTCGTCATCCCGTTCCTTCCCCGCGCGGCGGCGCGGATCTGCGCGGTCGCCCTGCTCGTCGTGTTCGCCTGCTGGCCTTTCGCGACGGCCGACATTCCGGCGGACTCGAGCGAGCAGCCGTGGATCTGGTACCTGCTCAACGTCGCCACCACCGCTGCCGTGGTCGGATTCACGCTGTCGCTGCAGGTGACCTGGGCGATCGTGGTTCCCGTGCTCTACGCCGGGGTGCGGCTCGTGCAGGTGGGTACGGCGCGCGAGGAGGTGATCGCAGTGCTGCTGGATGCCGCGTTCGCGATGACTCTCGCGGGGCTCATCATCGGCATCGGCTGGATGCTGCGCACGCTCGCCATCGGCATCGACCGGGCGCGCGCCGACGCGGTCGCCTCGTACGCCGCGGCGGCCGAAGCGGATGCGGTCGAGGCCGAGCGTGTCGCGGTGGCCGCGCTCATGCACGACAGCGTCCTCGCCGCGCTGATCGCGGCCGAGCGGGCCGCGTCGCCGCGCGAAGAGGGTCTCGCCGCCGCGATGGCGCGCGAGGCGCTCACGCGCCTGGCCAACGCCGACCAGGACGTCGGCGAGGGCCCCGACGAGGAGGTGCCTGCGGCGAGCCTCGTGCGCGCCATCGAACGCGCAGTGGCCGGGCTGGACGAGAGCATCCCGGTCACCGTGACGGTCTCACCGCGGGCCGTCGTGACGCCGGGCCGCACGGCGCGCGCGATCGTTCTGGCCACGACGCAGGCGGCCGCGAACGCGCTGCAGCACGCGGGCGGGCACGGGCTCGCCGTCGAGATGACGGTGGATGCCGCGGCCGTCAGAGTGCGCGTCGTCGACACCGGGCCGGGGTTCGATCCAGGGGGCATCGCCGCGGATCGCCTGGGCATCCGCGGCTCGATCGTCGCGCGCATGGCCGCAGCGGGCGGCGCCGCGCGCGTCCAGACGGGCGCCGGCGGCACGGCCGTGCGCCTCGAATGGGAGCGGCCGCGATGACCCACGGCGTACGCGCGGTGCTCTCCGCCCTCGGAATCGTGTTCACCGCCTACCTGGCGGTCGGCGCACTGCTGTGGACGAGCACGCCCGAGTACCCGCTGGTGCAGATCGCGTCGGTCGCGCTCTTTCTGATCACGACGTGGGTGTGCATCTTCTGGAATGCGCGCACCACGTCGCACGACGATCCGGTCGGCAGCCGCTGGGGCGAGCGCGCACTGCTCCCGAGGTGGGCGGCCGTCCTCGCGGCGGCGACCGCGGTGCTGGTGCCCAACGCCAGTTGGTTCGCCGCCGGCCCCGATCGGCTGCTCGCCGACTACGCGACGTGGGGCCTCGGAGCGGTCGGCGCTCTGATGGCGATCGTGATGATCCGACGGCGCCCGTGGACGGCCTGGATCGGCGTCGCGTGCGCGGCGATCTCGGCGGCGGCGTGGATCGGCGTGCGCGACGCGCTCGCGCTGGGTGTGGTCGGGGCGGTGCTGTGGGTGGGGGTCGCGCAGCTGATGACCTGGCTGGTCGACCGCGCCGCGCGCGACACCGCCGAGTTGCTGCGGCTGCAGCGCGAGGCATCCGAGCGTCTCGCATCGGGTGAGGGCAGGCGACGAGAGCGCCGCACACAGATTCAACGGGCGCTCGCCGTCGCAGGCCCCGTGCTCGCCCACACCGTCGCCCTCGGAGGTCATCTCGACGAGACCGAGCGTCGTCTCGCGCGCATCGCAGAGGCGACGCTGCGCGACGAGCTGCGTGGCGCCGCTCTGCTCGACGATGGGGTGCGCGCAGCGCTGTCGGCCGCGCGCGGGCGTGGTGCGACGGTGTCGGTGCTCGACGAGGGCGGGCTCGACGACGTCTCGGGAGAGGAACGCGTGGCACTCCGGGCGGAACTCGCCGATGTCCTGTACCGGATCAACTCGGAGCGCGTGTTCGTGCGCACATCGCCGCACGGCGAGGTGGCGGCGACGGTCGTCGGAAGATCGGCTGGTGACGACGGTGAGGACACCGTTGATCTGTGGCACGAGATCCGGCGCCGCGGCTCCGCTGACAAGGATGCGGTTGCGGGCGACGCTGACGAGGATGCGGCCGCGGGCGACGCCGACGACTGACCGGCTGCGGTGGGCCGAGCGGAGGAGGAGGCGAGGGGCGGCGAAGCCGCCCGCCCCTCGCCGTGCGAGCCAGTTACCCGAAAACCGACTCGCGAGGGTGCGGCCGCGCCCGGACCCAGTCCAGCGACGCGATGCACCGAACGCAGAAGCGTTCCAGCACGATCAAGTCTGGCTCTTCGGCCTGGCGCTGTCTGTAGGCATTTCGGGGGACAAGGCTACGACTTTCGTCGATATTCTGGCGCGCGCCGCGCATGCCGTGGCGCGCTCCGCGTGAGCGGCGTCAGCCGCCGAAGCGGCCCCAGCCGATCTCGCGACGCAGCGGCTCACGGAGCAGGCGCGCCGAGACACGCCACGCGGAGGGGCGCGGCTCGGCCTCGGCGAGGGCGGAGGCGGCCTCCGTCCGGTACGCCTCGGTCACGACGGCCACGACCGCGGCGAGCTCCTCCGGCGTCGGATCACCGCGTCGAATGTCGACCCGGATCGCTTCGGCGCGTGCGTCGTGGTCCCCGGCATCCGTCGCCTCATCCGCGCCGCCCCGAGGGACGTCTCCCGCGCCGCTCATAGCGGGATGTTACCGTGCTTCTTCGCGGGCAGGCTGGCGCGCTTTCCGCGCAGGGCGCGCAGGGCCTTCGCGACCGAGACGCGCGTCTGCGCCGGCTCGATGATGCCGTCGAGCTCGCCGCGCTCGGCGGCGAGGAACGGGGATGCCACGTTGTACGTGTACTCGTTGGCGAGCTTCGTGCGCACCGCCGCGACGTCTTCGCCGGCCTCTTCGGCGCGCTTGATCTCGCCGCGATAGAGGATGTTGACGGCGCCCTGGCCGCCCATGACGGCGATCTCGGCCGTCGGCCATGCGAGGTTGACGTCGGCGCCGAGCTGCTTGGAGCCCATCACGATGTACGCGCCGCCGTAGGCCTTGCGCAGGATCACCGTCACGAGCGGCACGGTGGCCTCGGCATAGGCGTACAGCAGCTTCGCGCCGCGGCGGATGACTCCCGTCCATTCCTGGTCGGTGCCGGGCAGGTAGCCGGGCACGTCGACGAGGGTGACGATCGGGATCGAGAACGCGTCGCAGAACCGCACGAAGCGCGATGCCTTCTCGCCGGCTTCGATGTTGAGCGTCCCCGCCATCTGCGAGGGCTGGTTGGCGATGATGCCGACCGTGCGCCCCTCGATGCGCCCGAAGCCGATCACGATGTTCGGGGCGAAGAGCGGCTGCACCTCGAGGAAGTCGCCGTCGATCACGTGCGAGATCACCTGGTGGATGTCGTACGGCTGGTTCGCCGAGTCGGGGATGATCGTGTTGAGCACGCGATCGGCATCCGTCGTCTCCCACTCGAACGCGTTCTCGTAGGCCGGGATCTCGGACATGTTGTTGTCGGGCAGGAACCCGATCATGCTGCGGGCATAGTCGAGGGCGTCGTCCTCGTCTTCGGCGAGGTAGTGCGCGACGCCCGAGCGGGTGTTGTGCGTGTAGGCGCCGCCGAGCTCTTCCATGCCGACGTCTTCGCCGGTCACGGTCTTGATGACGTCGGGGCCGGTCACGAACATCTGCGAGGTCTTGTCGACCATGATCACGAAGTCGGTGAGGGCGGGGGAGTACACCGCGCCGCCGGCCGCCGGGCCCATGATGATGGAGATCTGCGGGATGACACCGGAGGCCGCCGTGTTCAGTCGGAAGATCTCGCCGTACTTGCCCAGGGCGACGACGCCCTCTTGAATGCGGGCTCCGCCCGAGTCGAGGATGCCGATGATCGGCATGCCGCCGCGCAGCGCGAACTCCATGACCTTGATGATCTTGTCGCCGGCGACCTCGCCCAGCGATCCGCCGAACGTCGTGAAGTCCTGGGAGTAGACGGCGACCGTGCGGCCGTGGATGGTGCCGACGCCGGTGACGACCGAGTCGCCGTACGGGCGCGAGCGGTCCATGCCGAACGCCGTCGTGCGGTGACGCACATACTCGTCGAGCTCGACGAAGCTGCCGGGGTCGACCAGCAGCTCGACGCGCTCGCGCGCCGTCATCTTGCCCTTGGCGTGCTGCTTGTCCTTCGCGGTGGCCTCGGCGTCGAGGACCGCCGACTGGTAGCGCGCGCGGAGGTCGGCGATCTTGCCTGCGGTCGTCGACAGGTCGTGCTGGGTGCTCTGGTCGGTCACGCGTTCCACCCTAGCGAGCGGACTTCCGCGCCGGTTGGGCGACTCCCACAACGAGATCCCCGTTTCGCTGTGCGGTCTCCCGGTCCCCGAGCTTGTCGAGGGGTCGCACCGGCCCTACAGCAACGGCGAGAGCAGCGCGGCCGTGTTCTGCACGAGTTCGCGCCACGGCGAGCGGCGGCCGGGCGCGTCAATCCGCCGACTCACCGAGCGGTAGCCGAGCTGACGGGCGCGCAGCTGCGCCGTGAACTCGGGGTCGACGATCAGCAGATTGTCCTCGAAGTTCAGCTCGAGGCTGCGTCGATCCATGTTGGCCGAGCCGATCAGCGCGCGCTCGCCGTCCATCGTGATCGTCTTCGAGTGCAGCAGCCCGAGCGGGTACTCGTACAGCTCGATGCCGGCGTCGAGGTAGTCGCGGTAGTTGCTGCGGCTCGCGAGCCGCACGAGTGTCGAGTCGTTCCGCGCGGGAACGATGAGGGTCGTCCGGATGCCTCTGCGCGGCGCCGCGCAGAGCGCGCGCAGCAGCGCCTCGTCGGGCACGAGGTAGGGCGTCGTGATGATGAGCTCGGTGCGCGCCGAGTAGATCGCGCTCACGAACGAGTCCGACATCGCCGGACCGTGCGTCGTCGGGCCGGTGCCGTACATCTGCGCCGCGATGCCGCCGGGCGCGTGCTCGGGCAGGGGCTCGGCGGCGGCGAGGTGGGCGATCGGCTCGCCCGTCCCCTCGATCCAGGTGTGCAGGAACAGAGCCTGCGCCTGACGCACGATGGGTCCTTCGCAGCGGGCGAGCACGTCGATCCACGGGGCGAATTTCGGCTTGACGCGAAAGGCCGGGTCGGCGCAGTTCTGGCTGCCGATGAAGGCGATGCGATTATCGATCACGGCGATCTTGCGGTGGTTGCGCAGGTCGGGGCGCCCGACGGCGAGCCGGCCCAGGCGCGGGATGTCGTCGAGTTCGGCCAGCAGGTGCGCGCCGGCATCCTGCATCTGCCTCCAGTGTGCCGACTTCAGGAAGGCGCGCGACCCGAGGGTGTCGACCGCGATCCGGCAGGTGACTCCGCGACGCGCGGCCGCCGAGACGGCGCCGGCGACGAGGCCCCCGTTGTGGTCGTCGAGCCAGATGTAGAAGCACACGTGCACGCTCTCGCGGGCGTCGTCGATCGCCGCGACGAGCGCCGCGACGGCGGCGTCGCTGTCGCGTGTCGGCTCGGTCGGCGGGGCGGCCGGGTCGCCCAGCAGCGTGATCGTGTTTCCGGCGACGGGGGCGAAGCCGTTGATCGAGGCGATGAGGTCGTACAGTGCGGCGGTGCGCCGATCGGCGTCCTTTGCGATCAGCGGGTCGGCGGGCGGCACGCTGACGGCGCGCTCGGCGTCTTCCAGGCGCTTGGCGCGCACCGGCCCGATGCTCGTCTCACCCAGGAAGAAGTAGGCGACGATGCCGACGAACGGCAGCGCCAGGATGACGGCGACCCAGGCGACCCGCGACGCGGGTGTGCGGTTTGCTCGGGTCATCGCGAGCACGGCGACGGCGAGGTGCGCGATGAAGACCGCGGCGGTGATGAACACGTCGATCACGGATTGCCAGCTCACGCGCCACCGCCTCTCTGCCAGGAGTGTATCCGCAGGTGGGGAGCGCGTCTGTGGAGCGCGTCGTCGGGGCGACCTAGGGTGGAGGCATGTCTGAGGGATACCCGCTCGCCGCCGCCGTCTCACCGCGTCTGCAGGTGGTCGAGACGGTTCCGTCGACCAACGCGAAGCTGGTGCACGACGCGCAACGCGACGAGGCGGGGCATCCGCACCTGTCGGTCGTGCTCACCCGCGACCAGCGTGCCGGTCGGGGGCGCCTCGACCGCGTCTGGACCGCCCCGCCGGGGACCGCCCTGGCGATCTCGGTCCTGCTGCGCGTCGGCGCCGTCGCCGTCGCCGATCGCGGATGGATCCCGCTGATCGCCGGGGCCGCGATGCGCGGTGCCGTGGCCGCGCAGCTGCCGGATGCCGAGGTCACGCTCAAGTGGCCCAACGACGTTCTCGTCGACGGGCGCAAGATCAGTGGCATCCTGGCCGAGGTCGTGCCCTCCGACCCGCTCACCGTCGTCGTCGGCGCGGGAGTCAACACCACGATGACGACGGCGGAGCTGCCGGTGCCGACGGCGACCTCGTTCGCCGATCAGGGCGCCGAGGGCGACGAAGACCGGCTCATCGCCGACTACCTCACCGCGCTGCAGGGCGGCATCGCCGATCTCGTCGTCGGCGGGCACGCGGCGGTGGCCGATCGCGTGACCGACCACTGCAGCACGCTCGGCCGCGAGGTCGCCGTGTCGCTGCCGGGTGGCGAGACCCTCCGCGGCCGCGCGCTGCGCCTGGATGCCGCGGGGCGGCTCGTCATCGACAGCGCGGGCGCCCTGGCGGTTGTCGGCGCGGGCGACGTCGTGCACGTGCGCTGACCGGCCCGGCCGCCATCTCCCGGTCGCCGCGCCAGCACCCACCCGGTCGCCGCGCCAGCACCCACCCGGTCGTTGAGCGAGCGACGAAGGAGCGAGTCGAAACGTGCCAGCCGCGAAACGCGGGTCTCCGGCCGGTTGAGCCTGCTTTTCGGCCGGTGCCGGGCACAATGGAGGCGTGACCCAGCCGACGGCATACACCGGGCGTCCGGTGACCCCGACGCCCGGCTCCGACGCGCGCGAGCTGCGCGTCGCGCGGGTGCGTGGACACGCGCGCCGGCTGTTCTGGTCGGCGCTGGTGCTGATCGCCGTGGCCGGCGCGGTGGGCTACTTCACCGGCAATCCTCCCGATTTCGCCGAGAGCTGGTGGCAGGACTGGATGCTCTGGGCCGCCGCCGGCGTGGTCGTCCTGCTGCTCGTGATCGTGCCGTTCGTTCGCTGGGTCTCGCGCACCTACACCGTGACCACGCGTCGCGTCGTCGCGCAGTCTGGCCTCTTCGGTCGGACGCGCCACGAGATCAGCCACGCCCGCGGCTACACGATCGCCGAGCGCCGCGGCCCGATCCAGCGGATGTGGGGCGCGGGCACGCTGACGCTGTCGAACGGCGTGGATGCCCCGCTGCGCATGGTCGACATCCCGTCGGTGCGCCTCATGAACGAGGCTCTCGCCGACCAGGTCGAGGTGAGCCAGATCCTCGCGCATCGCGACCTCGCTCGCGACGCGCGCACCATGACGATCGACCCGGGCCCGCCGCCGCCGTTGCCCTGACGCGTCGCCCCGCACCGCGTCCGGTCGCCCCGCACGCGTCCGGTCTCGTTTCCCCTGAGACCCGCTCTGCACGCCGAGACCCGCGGTCGCGACGCGGGGTTTCGGCGCGCAGAGGCGGTCTCATCTGACGTCGCGCACCTGGGAGGATGGACACGTCGAAAGGGATGCCATGGCACTGACACTCGGAATCGTCGGCGGCGGTCAGCTCGCCCGCATGATGATCGCCCCCGCGGTCGAGCTCGGCGTCGACGTGCGCGTCCTCGCGGAAGAGCCCGGCATGTCGGCCGCGATCGCCGCGACGGCGACCGGTGACTACCGCGACCTCGAGACCGTCCGCGCCTTCGCGCAGGGGGTCGACGTCGTGACCTTCGATCACGAGCACGTGCCGCAGGAGGTGCTGCGCGCGCTCGTCGCCGATGGCATCGCCGTGCATCCCGGCCCCGACGCGCTGCAGTTCGCGCAGGACAAGCTCGCGATGCGCGCGCGCCTGGCCGAGTTGGGTGCGCCCCAGCCCGAGTGGGCAGAGGTGTCGGATGCCTCGCAGCTGCAGTCCTTCCTCGACGCGAACGGCGGCCGCGCCGTGGTGAAGACCCCGCGCGGCGGCTACGACGGCAAGGGCGTGCGGGTCGTGTCGTCGCCGGGCGAGGTCGCCGACTGGTTCGGCGACGGACCGCTGCTCGCCGAGGAACTCGTCGACTTCGCGCGCGAGCTGGCCCAGCAGGTCGCGCGCCGCCCGTCGGGTGAGCTGGTCGCGTATCCCGTCGTCGAGACCGTGCAGCGCGGCGGGGTCTGCGCCGAGGTCATCGCCCCGGCGCCGTACGGCGCCGCGCGGCTGAGCGAGGTCGCGGCATCCATCGGCACCTCGATCGCCGAGGGGCTGGGCGTCACGGGGATGCTCGCCGTCGAGCTGTTCGAGACGACCGACGAGCGCCTGCTCGTCAACGAGCTCGCGATGCGACCGCACAACAGCGGGCACTGGGGTCAGGACGGTGCCGTGACCGGCCAGTTCGAGCAGCACATCCGCGCGGTGCTCGACCTGCCGCTGGGCGACCCGTCGCCGCGGCAGCCGTGGTCGGTCATGGTGAACATCCTCGGCGGCCCCGCAGAAGGCGGCCTCGAGAGTCGCCTGCCCGCCGCGCTCGCCGCGCATCCCGCCGCGAAGGTGCACACCTACGGCAAGGCGCCGCGCCCCGGCCGCAAGGTCGGTCACGTCAACGCGACGGGCGACGACCTGGATGCCACGGTCTACGAGGCGCGCGCCGCCGCCGCCTTCTTCACCGACTGATACTCGAAGGTGTGTAGCCTTGTGTGTAGGGAGGCGCACATGGCAACCAATCTCGCTCTCGACCCCACGCTCCTCGAGCACGCGCTGCGCGTGAGCGGCCAGAAGACGAAGCGGGCCGCGGTCACGCTCGCGCTCGAGGAGTTCATCGCGCGCCGTGAACAGTCGAGGATTCTCAACCTCGTCGGTGAACTCGACTGGGACGAGTCGTTCGACTACAAGGCTGAGCGCTCGCGCTGATGTCGCTGCTGGTCGACACGAGTGTGTGGTCGCTCGCTTTGCGCAGAGATCGGCCTTCCGCTTCTGCCGAGGTCGAGCATCTGCTCGGCGCGCTGCGGGGGCGCGATGTGGTCGTCACGACCGGACTGATCCTGCAGGAGATCCTTCAGGGGTTCGTGCCGGATCGGGCCCGCGTGCAGATACTTGACCGGTTCGCGAGCGTGCCGCTGCTCGAGCCGGATCGCGACGACTACGTCGGAGCCGCGGAACTGAGGAACCAGTGTCGACAGGCCGGCGTGCAGCTCGGCACCGTCGACGCACTGATCGCACGACTCGCGATCTCCCACGAGTGCACGCTTCTCACCGCCGACCGCGACTTCCATCATGCGGCCCCGCACATCGGGCTCACCGTCTGGCGTGGAGGGACTGCGGTGCCCTAGCCGCGAGACGGCGGCGCCGATCTCGAACCCTGGTGCGGGGGAGCCCCCGCCAGAGCGTGGCGCTCCGGGGATCTTCCAGGGTGTCGCCCTACCCTTGTCGGGTGACCACGCCCCTGCACTCCTCGGCATCCCCTCTCGTCGGCGTCGTCATGGGGTCGGACTCCGACTGGCGCATCATGAGCGATGCGTCGCAGGTGCTCACCGAGTTCGGCATCGCCCACGAGGTCGAGGTCGTGTCGGCGCACCGCACGCCCGACAAGCTGATGTCTTACGGACGCGGTGCCAGGGGCCGCGGCCTGCGCGCGATCATCGCCGGGGCCGGGGGCGCGGCGCATCTGCCGGGCATGCTGGCATCCGTCACGGCTCTGCCCGTCATCGGGGTGCCGGTGCAGCTGGCGACCCTCGACGGGATGGATTCGCTGCTCAGCATCGTGCAGATGCCCGCGGGCATCCCCGTGGCGACGGTCTCGATCAACGGCGCGAAGAACGCCGGGCTGCTCGCCGCGCGCATTCTCGGCGCCGCCGACCCCAGCGTCGCCGATCGGGTCGAGGCGTACGCGAAGCTGCTCGAAGAGCAGGTCGAAGAGAAGAACCGACGTCTGAAGGACTCACTGTGAGCGTGTCCGCACCGCCGCGCCCGCCGCAGCCGGCACGCCCCAGCGCCAGCGCGAGCTCTGGCGTGATCCTCGGCGATCAGCCGATCCGCCGCCCCGACACGCGCTCGCCGCAGGTCATGACGCGGCGCGCGTGGTGGCTGATCGCCCTGAACTTCCTGCTGCCGGGCTCGGCGCAGTCGCTCGCGGGGAGCCGCCGGCTCGCGAAGATCGGGCTCAGCGCGACGATCCTCATGTGGGTGCTGATCGTGGCAGGCGTCGCCGTGGCGCTGCTGTCGCCGAGCCTGCTGACGTCGCTGGCATCCAACGGGTTCTTCCTTCTCGTGGTGCAGCTCGTGCTGATCGCGTACGCGATCCTGTGGGTCTTCCTCACGATCGACACCCTGCGGATCGTCCGTCTGGTGAAGACCCGGCCCAACGCTCGGCCGCTGATCGCGATCACGGCGATCGTCGGGCTGGTGCTCGGCGGTGGCGGAGCGCTGTACGCCGCGCAGCAGTTCATCGCGCCGGCACGCGAGTTCTTGGCATCCATCTTCACGAACAACGCGCCGCCGGTTCCGCCGTCGAACGGCTACTACAACTTCTTGCTGCTCGGCGCCGACTCGGGCCTCGGGCGCGATTCGATGCGCTTCGACTCGATCTCGGTCGTCTCTGTGAACGCGGAGACGGGGGCGGTGCACATCACGGGCATCCCGCGCGACCTCGCGAACGCGCCGTTCTCGGACGGCCCGATGCACGACCTGTATCCGGATGGGCTCGAGGGTCACAAGTCGAACTCGTGCGGATGGGGCCCGGGCATCAATCAGCTGATGAACGCGGTCGAGATCTGCCGCGATGATCGAGGCGTCGGGCTCTACCCGGATGCCGCGGCGAACAGCTCCACGCCGGCGATCGAGGCGACCAAGAGCGCCGCCGAGGGCATTCTGGGCATTGAGATCCCGTACTACGTGTTCGTCGACATGAAGGGCTTCGCCGACATCGTCGACGCGCTCGGCGGCGTGGATATCACGGTGCAGGAGCGGCTGCCCGAGGGCGGTGGCCCGGCCTATCACGGTCAGCCCGCCGAGGATTGGGCGATCGGGTGGATCGAGCCCGGCGCGCAGCACATGGACGGCAACACCGCCCAGTGGTATGCGCGGTCGCGCTACACGACGAGCGATTGGGACCGCATGCGGCGTCAGCGCGAGCTGCAGCAAGCGATTCTCGCGCAGGCGAACCCGGCGAACGTGCTGACGCGCTTCCAGGAGGTCGCGAAGGCCGGTGAGGATCTGATCCAGACCGACATCCCGTCGTCGCTGCTGTCGTTCCTGGTGCCGCTCGCCGCGAAGGCGAAGGAACAGCCCGTGCAGACGATCGAGCTGACGCCCGAGGGCGCGAACATCGACACCGATCACCCGACCGCCGCGGAATACGCGCACGTGCGCGAACTGATCCAGCAGAACCTGTACCCGCCGTCGCCGACGGCGACACCGGCAGGCTGAGTCGTGACCGCGCTGCTGCGGGTCGTGCTCGATCAGGTGGTCGCGCCGACCGATCCGAACCTGGCGATGGCCTCGCGAGAGCTGGCCCGTGCTCTGGTGGCGTCGACTCCGGCCGGGTGCGCTGTCGAGGGTCTGGTGCCCGCGCTCGCCGATGCCGCCGGTGTCGTCGAGGGTGCGGTGCCGGGGCTCGCCTCGCTGTCGCGGACGACCCTCGCGCGCCGCGAGCTCGCCGCGGCCTGGCAGCTCGGGGTGGCCCCGGGTGTGGGCGGCGGGATGATCCACTCGCCGACGCTCATGGCGCCGCTCGTCAAGCACGACCGGGTGCACGAGAACGACCAGACCGTCGTGACCCTGTGGGATCTGGATGCCTGGGAGCGGCCGTCTGAGATGTCGAAGCCGGCGGTCACGTGGCACAAGGCGATGCTGAAGCGGGCGGCGAAGTTCGCCGATGCCGTCGTGGTGCCGACGCACGCGATGGCGTCGCGAGTCGCCGAGCTCGGGAAGTTCGGCGACCGCGTCCGGGTGATCGCGGGTGCCGCGCCGGCCGGGTTCGCCGTGCCGGTCGACGAGATCGGGCGGCGCCGTGCGCTCGATCTGCCCGAGGGCTTCGTGCTGGTGTCGGGGTCGTCGGCGCCGTCGGCGGGGCTGGACTCCGCGTTCGGCGCTGTCGCCGCGGCGGGGGCGGATCTGCCGGTCGTGGTTCTGGACGTGCCTATCGGGGACGAGTCGGCCGTGATCGAACTGGCCGCCGCATCGGGGCTGGGGGAGGGCCGCGTGCACGTGCGTGGCGCTCTCGACGACGCCGACCGCGCGGCGGTCTTCGGGGGAGCTGTCGCGCTGCTCGCGCCGTCAGCGCTGTCGGCGTTCCCGTGGCGCATCGTCGAGGCGCTGGCGGTCGGCGTGCCGGTCGTCGCCGCCGACAGCGCCTCGCACCGCGAGGTCGTGTGGGACGGGGGAGTCATCGCCGAGGTTTCGGGAGCGGATGCCTCGGGTTCGCTCGGTGGTGCGCTCGCCCAGATTCTCGACTCGACGGAGGCCGTGGAGAGGCACGCCGTGCTGGCTGCGGATCGTGGTCGCGCCTTCTCGTGGGCGGGCGCCGCCGAGCGCGTGTGGCAGCTGCACGCCGACCTGTGAGAATCGCATTCGCGGCGTGTCGATCCACGCGCGGTGCGATTTCAGTGCTCATCAGTCACAATGGTTGACATGCGTCCCCCCAGCATCCCCGTTCGCCGTGCCCGCGCTTCGCGTCGAAGCATCGGGTGGGGTGTGATTGTGGCGATGGTTGCGTTGGTCGGCTCTGTGCTCGTCGCGTCCCCTGCGACGGCAGCGGTGAGTGCGCCGCAGAACGTTGGCGCGGGTGCCGTCGACTCGGGCATCGTCAAGGCCGCAGCGGTCGTGGGCTTCAACCCTGAGAACATCATCAGCGACGGACTCTTCTACGACGGCGCCGCCATGACGTCGGCCGAGATCCAGGCGTTCCTCGACGCGCGCATCGGTGCGTGCTCCAACGGGAAGTGCCTGAACGTTCTCAATGCCGGCATCTCCAGCCGCAGTGCGGTCGTATCTCAGACGACCGGGAACCTCATCTGCTCGGCCATCCAGGGTGGCGTGATGAGAGTGTCCGAGCTCATCTACCGAGTGCAGGTTGCTTGCGGCATCTCCGCCAAAGTCATTCTCGTGACGCTCCAGAAGGAGCAGGGGTTGACGACAAGTACGGCGCCGACGGATCGGAATCTAGCCGCAGCCATGGGCGCATCCTGCCCAGACACGGCGCCATGCGACCCGGCCTTCGCCGGCGTCGGCCCGCAGATTCTCAAAGGCGCTCAGCAACTCAAAACATATCGGGCCGCTAACTTCGGGAAGCAGCCGGGCGTCAACTACATCGGCTACAGTCCGACGGCGGCATGTGGCGGCACGAACTTGAATCTTCGCAACTACGCGACCGCCGCGCTGTACAGCTACACGCCATATCAGCCCAACCCGGCTTCGCTTGCCGCGGGTTACGGGCTCGGCGATGGGTGCTCGAGCTACGGAAACCGTAACTTCTACAACTACTTCACGCAGTGGTTCGGCTCCACGCAGGCCCGTGCAACGGCGATGGTCCGAACCGAATCGAACGCGACCGTATACCTCGTTTCGGGCACGAAACGGTACAGCGTGGGAGATATCGGCGACTATCTAGAGCTGGCGCGCGTGTACGGTGCTGCGGTTGTCGTACCCGACTCATATCTCAGCATGTTCACGAACGCTGGCGCGGCGACCTCGTTGCTTCGTGACGAGTCGACAGGCGACATGTGGCTTATCCAGGGTGGGCAGCTGCACAAGCTCCTGACCTGTGAATCCGTCCAGCAGTGGGGGAGCACGTGCGCGGCGCCCATCAACGTGTCGTCGGCGCTTCTCGGCGGCATCCCAACCGGCGCCAGCGTGTCGAACTACTTCACCGTCCGGGGGATGGGTCGGTGGGGCCGGATGGATGCGGGCGCCGCAGTCACGCCGCTGTGGGACGCGGCGGCTGCGGGGTCGGCGAACGGAGGGACCGTGCCCACGGCGTTCGAGATCAGCCCGACTCTGTACGCGGCTAAGAGCAAATCGCCGATGCAGTTCGCGCCGGGTCAGCTTGTGCGCAGTAACGAGAACCCCCAGGTGTATATGACTGCGGACACGTCCAAGCTGCTGAGTGTGAAGGCATGGTCCGACGTCACCGCCTACGGTCGACCCGCATCGAGCGTCGCTTTCATCCCCCAGGCCGAACTGTCGGCGCGCTACACCGTGGCAGGCGCCATGTCCCCGACGCTGAGGTGCGACGGTGTGACGTACATCGGAGCCTCGGGGCAGCTGGTCGCACTTTCTGATCCGGCGCGCGCCGGTCTGCCGACGAACGACGTCAGCGCCATCACGTGTGCGGCGTTCCCGGTATCACCGAACCCAGTGACCGGACCGCTGTTCATCAAGTCCTCCAGTGCCCCCTGGGTCTATCTCGTCGAAGCGGGTGCTACGCGGCGGATCTCGTCGTGGGCCGCACTGCTCGGTGTTTCGGGCGGTGTCGCGCCAACGATCCTGGTCCTTCCGGCCGATGCCCTCGCGGCGCTCCCTGTCGGCGCCGCTGTGATGGATGGCGACCTCGTCAAGATCGGTGCGTCTCCGACGATCTCGGTGGTCAGCGGGTCGACCCGATCCGCGATCACGTCGCTCGCCGCCGCGTCCGACGCGGGTATTCGACTGGAGTACACCGCGATATCGGACTCCGAAGGTGCGGCGTTGACGGAAGGGCCCGCACTCGGCCAGTGGGTGAGTTGTGGCAACATCACCTGGTTCGTGGGTGGGGGACGCCGCATGGCGGTCACGGACAGTGCTGCGACGGGCTTCACGTCCATCGCATTGACGGATGCCGCGTGCGCTCGCATTCCGGCATCATCCTCCTCCGCTGTCACGCAGGTGTTCGTCAAATCGGCATCGGCTCCGCAGGTGTACCTCGCAGGGGCGGGTACCTATCGTGTGGTGACTGATTGGGCGACTCTCATGCGCGTCACCGGGGGAGTCGTACCGCCGATTGTCGTCATGTCGGACGGGGTGCTTGCGGGCCTGCCCAAGGGCGCACCGGTCACCTGACCTCGCGCACGGCTCCTCGCGCCCGAGTTGCCAACTGCGCGCGGAAGACGGAGTCGAGGCCCGCGGCGAAGGTCGTGCGCACGAGGCCGTCGAGGTCGGTCCAGACCTCCGATTGCACCCGCAGATCGAGCGACTGTCCGCGCGGATCGCCCCCGCCGAGGATCACCGGCGCGCGGCGGCGGCGGAGTCGGTTCTGCTCACCGAGAATCGCACCGATCGAGATGGCCGTCATGGCCCCGATGATCTTGGTAACGACGCTCCCGGGCTGTAGCCCCGATGTGCGTCGCATGCCAGCTTCGATAACAGCGGCGCAGTCGTCTTCGAAAATGTAGTCGCGAAGGGTGTCGAGCGATACATATATCGACACCGGTTTGTCGGTGATGAAACTGCTCACGACAACGGAGATCAGCCCCTGTCCTTTGCCGAGATCCTGACCGGGACCATAGAGATTTGTGATTCGGCCGATGAATGCACGCCAGCCGCCGATCGCCGCCGCGTCCCGGAGAATCTCTTCGATCAGCAGTTTCGCGCGGCCGTAGTCCGATCCGGCGACGGCGACTGTCGACTCAGTGAACGGGGGCCGCTTCGAATTGGCGTAGGCCCCTCCGACCGAGGATGCGAGGAAGAAGGTCATCCTGTCGCGGTCTTCCGCTGGCGCCGCAGCGATGGCCGATACGAAAGTCCGGAAGACGCTCACCTCTCGGTCGATATGCTCTTTCGGTGTCGAGGTCACGCTCTTGCCCGCGCACCAGTAGATCTCGACCGGTCCCTTTGTCTCTGCGAAGAACCGCTTTAGGCCGTCGACCAAGGCGACGCTCGCACGCCCCGCGTCGTGCCAGGGCACGTCGATTCCAAACGGTGTGTCCGGGCGCGACCGAGCGATCGCGTTGCCGAGCAGTCCGCGGCCGACGATCCACCTATTCACGCGGTCGAGATCCCCCCTGGCCAAGAGGGCCGGAATCGGGATCCCGGACGATAAGGTACGACGGCTTACCGAGTGCCATATTGACCGCCACCCCCAGGTATTCCGCGACGATTCCGAGCGACATGAGGACGATCCCCGTGCCGACGGCCAACATCACCATCAGAGAGGTCCACCCTTCGGGAATGTTTCCTGAAGCCAGGCGCATCGAGATCAGAACGACCGCATAGATGACGCCACCGGTCAAGAACAGCAGCCCTGCGACAGTGACAAGGCGTAGTCCGCGCGTCCCCGAGGTCAGAATCATGCGCCAGAAGTGCGCCATCAGCCGGCGATATGAGTATCCGGAGCGACGGCCGCCCTCCTCGCGGAGCGCAACAGGCGCTGTCACGATGCGCGCAGCAACCCAGCCGAGGGCGACGTCCAGGTAGACACCGGTTCCCGCGTAGGCTGCCACGCTACGACCGACTTCGCCCAGGATCAGACGGTAACTGTTGAAGCTCTCGGCGTCGCGGCCGCCGAAAACAGCCTCGAGCAGTCGCTTGCTCAGTCGTGAGGCGGTGTTGCGAACGACACCGTGCGGCGGAGCATTGGTCGGCCGCGCGTAGACCACGTCGGCCCTCTCGCGGAGCGCACGGTCGAGCATCGACGCAATATAGGCGGGGTCGTGCTGCCCGTCTTCGTCAAGAGTCACGATCCAATCGCCCCCGGAGGACGCGATTCCTGCGAGGGTGGCAGCGTGCTGGCCGAAGTTCCTGCTCAGCCAAATCGCTTTGATCCACGACGTCTCGGCTTCGAGCATGCGGACAATCTCGGCCGATCGATCGGGCCCACGATCGTACGACAGGACGACCTCTTCGACGACGGCGACGTGCCCGTCGGCGGTGACAAACTGCTCGGTGAGCGGTCGAAGTTCGTCGATGACCGCGCCCAAAGTCATTTCGCCCTGATAGACAGGAATGACGACGGAGATGCGGTGTATGAAGCGAGTCGAGTCATCGGGCATGACGGTGTCCGTCCGCAGTCTCGGTGAGCGATTCCATGGTGTCCATTGTGTCAGCGACGCAGTCAGTCTCCCGCAACCTGCGACTGCGAGTGCGTGGACAGCGACAACGCGCGAGCATCGCGTACCGTGGAAGATGCAGGTCGGACCTGCCGCAATCCCCGGCCGAGAGGACACCGCACGTGACGTTGAAAGACGTGGCTGAAAGAGTTGTGCGCGACCATCGATTCCGATTCCTGCTCGTGGGAGGGATCAACACGGCCTTCGGCTTCCTTGTGTTCGTCTTGCTTGACCTCACTCTTGGTCGGGCCTTGGACAACCAAGGATTGAAGGTCCTTGCGTCAGTCGTCACTCTGCTGGTCGCGCACGCCATCGCGTCGCTGCTGGCATTCGTGCTCTATCGGCGGTTCGTGTTCCGCGTCACCGGACACGCCCTCATCGATTTCGTCCGCTTCGAAAGCGTCTATGCGGTCCCTTTGGCGATCAATGTGGTCGTGCTTCCATTGGTCGTCGCCCTCGGAGTTCCACGGATAGTCGCACAAGGTTGCATCATCGTGGTGACGACCTTGTTCAGCTACTTCGGGCATCGCTTCTTCTCGTTCCGCCGTTCGGACCCGGCGGGGGCGGAGCGCGATCCCCTCGCCGAGGTCTTCGCGCACGATCAGCCCGCGTCCGCGGCATCCCAGGAAGAGTCAACGTGAGCACGCCTGAACTGTCGATCGTCGTCCCGGTGCGAAATGGAATGCCATATCTGCCAGAGGCCATTCGCTCGGCTCTGGCCGACCTTCCAGACGATGCCGAGATCATCGTTCGGGACAACTGCTCGACCGACGGCACTGCGCAATGGCTGGCGTCGCTGGCTGATCCGCGGGTGCGGGTTGTCACCGGAACGGAAGACCTCACGGCTGGCGAGAACTGGACAGCGGTGGCGAGGGAGGCGACGGGGACGTTCGTCAAGCTGCTGTGTGCCGACGACTTCGTCACCTCCGGAGGCATCGGCCGGCAGCTGACCGCCGCTCGCGAATCGGGTGCAGTGATGGTCGCTTCGCGGCGCCGCGTCGTTGACAGCGACGACAACGTCGTGATCGCTTCCCACGGTCTGGGAGGATTGATCGGCGCGCGAGACGGCCACGACGCGCTCGCGCGGTCGGTGAGCTCGGGGACCAATGCGTTCGGGGAGCCGTCGGCAGTGCTCATCAGGCGCGACGCGTTCGTCGCTGCACTTCCCTTCACGCGTGAGTTTCCCTACCTGACCGACCTCGACCTGTACGCCCGGGTGCTGGCGATGGGAACGTTCGTCGGCCTCCCGTCGGTCGACGCGGGGTTCCGGATCAGCGCGACGTCGTGGTCCAGCTCGGTCGGAAACGCGCAGTTTCGCGAGTTCCGCTCGTGGGTCGATACCCGCATCGCCGATGGTGGCGTGAAGCTGACGACGGCGCAGCGAGCCAAAGCCCGCATCATGATTCCGGCGAAGTTCGTTGCACGCCGGGCCGTGAACGAATGGTCGAGCCGCAAGGCGGCCAAAAAAGTCGGACGTGCGACATAGCAACTAGCGTGTGGCGTTTGCCCACGCGATCGTGCGCGAAAGACCTTCGGCGAGGCTTACCCGAGGAACCCATCCGGGCGGAATGGGAAAGTCGCCGGCGATGAGCGGCTGGTCGTTGGCGCGCGCGCCCTCGCTGAACCGTGCCCTGAGCGGACTTCCCGTCACCCGCCCTACCTCGGCGACGATCTCGGCAACCGTCGTCGCCGACTCAGCGCGAATCGTCGTCAGCGCGGGCGAGGGCGTGCTGAGCAGAATCGCCAGAGCATCTCCGACGTCGTCGAGGTAGGTCAGGTTGATCGGCTGCGCCGCAGCGCCGAGTTTCACCTCGTCGCCGTGCACGGCGGCGTGAATGAGCAGCGGGATGAGTTTGTCGCGCATGTCCGTGGGGCCGTACGTGTCGTAGAGCACGACCTCGCGCACATCGAGCCCGCGCTCCAGGCGGTAGTACGCCGCGATCGTGGAGAACGCCTGCTTCGTCGCCGCGTACAGCGAGGAGGGGTACGGCACTCCGTGCCGGAACTGAAAGAAGCTGGATGCCATGACCACGGGTGCAGAAAGTGCCGCAGCAGCCTCGAGCACACCTGTTCCGAACTCGACGTTCGCGCGGAGGAGCGATCCGATGTCGCGCGGCTCGTGCGCTCGAAGATAGTGCGTGGCGAGGTGCGCGACTGCCTGCGCGCCGGTCGCCTCGATCGCGCTGAAGGCATCCTCGGAATCGGTTAGCGAGACCACCCTCGCGCCGAGTGCGATCAGTTCGACCGCGGCGGGGCTTGAGGCACTCCGGACGACGATCTCGACCTCGTGGCCCTGAGCCAGCAGCGTGCGCACGAGTCCGCCGCCGACGAATCCGGTCGCCCCGGTGACGGCGACCTTCATCGCTGCGGTCCCGCGAACGGCGATTCGAAGTCCGAGATCGCGGGGAGGGCGTCGTCGCGCGCAGACGTCGACGAGACGGGAAGTGGCCACTCGATCCCGGCGGAGCGCCAGTTGATGCCTGCGTCGTGATCGGGCGAGAACTCTCGATCCTGCGCGTAGTTGACGATGGTGTCGTCGATCTGGGCTTGGAACCCGTGCGCGAAGCCCACGGGAACGAGCAGCGCCGTGCCCTCGTCAGCCGACAGTCGATACTGGTGCACCGCACCCCACGACGGGCCGGGCCGGACATCGACGAGAACGTCGACGATCTCGCCCGCTGAAACCCACACCAGCTTTGCCGCAGCCGCTGGCGGGAGCTGAAGGTGCATGCCCCGGACCGTGCCACGGCTGGAGGTGCTCCAGAACAACTCGCGGATGGTGAAGGGCACTTCGCCGAACGCGTGGCTGTACGGCTTCGAGAACGTGCCGCGGGCGTCACCGACATGGAAGGTGCTGAACAGGGCCGGCTCGTTGTTTGGGGCCATCGGCTCCTCCTGTGCTCAAGTGGTCACGACCACGGTAGGCGAAAAACACCCGTGGGATACACTTGACCGGCCCTCGCCCGACGTGCGTTCGTCGCAGAAAGTTGACTGTTTCAAATGAAAGCCGTACTACTGGCGGGAGGCCTCGGCACCCGCATGCGCGAAGAGACCGAGTTCCGCCCCAAGCCCATGGTCGAGGTTGGTGGGAAGCCGGTTCTCTGGCACATCATGAAGATCCTCAGCTCTCAGGGGATCAAGGAATTCATCGTCTGCACAGGCTACAAAAGCGAGCACATCGCCAACTATTTCGCGAACTACGGAGCCGTCAACAAAGACTTCACCGTGCACCTCGGCGACCAAGCATCGATCACCTACCACGGCGAACACGAGGAGCTGGACTGGACGGTCACCGTCGCGTACACAGGTGCCGAGACGCAGACGAGTGGACGAATCCAGCGTGTCCAGAAGTACATCGGAGACGAACCCTTTCTGTGCACCTACGGCGACGGCATTGCGGATGTCGACGTTGTCGCACTGCAAGCGTTCCACCGTGAGCACGGGAAGCTCGCGACCATGACGACAACGCGTCCTTACAGCCGCTTCGGAGTGATCGATATGGATGCCGACGGCAGCGTCGCGACCTTCCGCGAGAAGCCGCAGACCGACGACTGGGTGAACATCGGCTACTTCATCTTCGAACCCGGCGTCTTCGAATACCTGGGGCCGGATTCCATGCCGTTGGAAGAGCGTCCCCTTCATACCCTTGCCGATCGTGGCCAGCTGTCCGCCTTCCGCCACAACGGGTTCTGGCAACCCATGGACACGTACCGCGAATCCCAGATGCTCAATGATCTGTGGAAGAAGGGCGCTCCCTGGAAGATGTGGGAGTGAGCCCGGCCGAGCAGAGTGCGGCGCGCGGCGCGCGTTTCACACGAGCTGGGACGGCAGCCTCGCCGGGGTAGACTTTCGGGTCGGCCCACGTGCCGGGAGACGGAGAACGAGCATAGTGAGCGTGTCGAGAGAACAGATCCTCGGTCTGGTTGAAGAGTTTGCCGCGGAGCAGCTGGCAAAGCGGCCATTTATCCCAGGCGAAAGCACAGTTCCGGTGTCGGGGAAGGTGCTCGACCCTGCGGACTACGCCGCATTGGTGGATGCGTCCCTTGATGGATGGCTGACCTCCGGTCGATTCCACCGTGAGTTCGAGGAGAAGCTCGCAAACTATGTGGGAGCGCGTAGTGCGCTCTTCGTCAACAGCGGATCGAGCGCAAACCTCGTGGCTTTGAGTGGCCTGACGAGCCACAAGCTCGGGCGTCGAGCGCTCCAGCCTGGCGACGAGGTGCTGACTGTAGCCGCGGGCTTCCCGACCACCGTGAACCCGATCATCCAGAACGGCCTTCGTCCCGTTGTCGTCGACATCGAGCTGGGTACCTACGATGCGATTTCCGATCGTCTTCGCGAGGCGATCGGGCCGAAGACACGTGCGATTATGATGGCGCACACCCTGGGCAATCCTTTCGACCTCGATACCGTGCAGGAGCTGTGCAAGGAACATCGTCTGTGGCTCGTAGAAGACTCTTGCGATGCCCTCGGTTCCACCTACCGCGGTCAGCGGACGGGGAGCTTCGGCGACACCGCGACGGTGAGCTTCTACCCCGCGCACCACATCACGACGGGTGAGGGCGGTGCCGTATTCGTCAAGTCGCCGCTCGTCCGCAAGCAGGTCGAGTCGTTCCGCGACTGGGGCCGAGACTGCTACTGCGAGACCGGCCAGGACGACACCTGCGGCAAACGCTTTGGCTGGCAGCTGGGTGATCTCCCCTTCGGCTACGACCACAAGTACACCTATAGCCACATTGGCTACAACCTCAAAGCCACCGATATGCAGGCGGCGCTGGGCGTGTCTCAGCTCGACAAGATTGATCGATTCGGAGACGCCCGGAAGGACAACTTTCGCTACCTCACTTCCAAGCTGGAGGGCGTCGAAGGGCTTATCCTCCCGGTCGCGACGCCGAACTCTGACCCGTCGTGGTTCGGGTACCCGATCACGATTGACCCCGCGCATCCCGCCGACCGCGAGGAACTCATGTCCTTCCTCGGCGAACGCAAGATTGGTACACGCCTGCTGTTTGCGGGCAACCTGACGAAGCAGCCGGCCTATCGCAACGTTGATTTCCGTATCGTGGGCGATCTGACCAACACCGACATCGTCATGAACCGCACGTTCTGGGTCGGGACTTTCCCGGGCCTCACCCGCCCGATGCTCGACTTCGTCGCAGAGTCGATCCGCGAGTTCATGGCATCGAAGACCGCGTAAGCATGCACATTCTGGTCACGGGTCACACCGGTTTCAAGGGATCTTGGCTGAGCCTGATCCTGGCATCCCGGGGGCATGAGGTGAGTGGGATTTCGCTTGACCCTCTCCCGGGGGGCCTCTTCGAGCTCGCTGATGTCTCTTCGCTCCTGCGAGACGACATCCGCCTCGACATCAGGGACCGCTCGGGCCTCGAATACGCGATCGGCGCCACCGGGGCTGATCTCGTGCTGCACCTCGCCGCCCAGCCGCTCGTGCGCGAGTCTTACGCGGACCCCCGCACGACGTTCGAGACGAACGTCGACGGCACTCTCAATGTCCTGCAGGCCATTGAAGGCGTCCCCGCGACGAAGGCTGCCGTCATCGTGACCACAGACAAGGTGTATCGCAACATCGGCCAGAGCACGGGTTATGTCGAGTCGGACGCTCTGGGTGGGGATGACCCCTACAGCGCGTCCAAGGCGATGGCAGACATCCTCACCCATTCGTGGACCACGAGCTTCCCGGGGGTGCCCACCGCGATCGCGCGCGCGGGCAATGTCATCGGCGGCGGCGACGTGAGCAAGGACCGCTTGCTCGTCGACCTCGTTGGCGGCTTCGCAGAGGATGAGCCCGTCAGCATCCGATACCCCGATGCCGTCCGCCCGTGGCAGCACGTGTTGGACTGCCTGAGCGGCTACCTCACGGTGGCCGATGCCCTGCTCTCGGGTTCGGGAACGGGCGCCTGGAACTTCGGTCCCGACCCCGACAGCTTTCAGACCGTCCGACAGATCGCCGACGCGGGGGCCGAGCTGTGGGGCGACGGTGCGCGGTGGGTCGATGCGAGTAGTGGTAGCCACCTCCACGAGGCCGCGTTGCTCACCCTCGACTCATCGAAGGCCAAACGAGAGCTCGGATGGAAAAACACGCTGCCCTTCCCCGCGAGCCTCGAGTGGACGCTCGAGTGGGAGCGTCTCGTTCGGGCCGGCGCGGATGCCCGCGCGGTGACTCTCGGGCAGATAGAGCGATTCACGGCGCTGGCCGGCGACGCGTCGTGGACGCGCGGGTTCTGAGGAAGCGCGGCTATGTCGACTGAGCCGATCCGCTCCCTGCGAGTCGTGGCGCGGCGCCAGCTCGCGCCGGCAATCATCGAACTCGAGTTGGCCTCCGCTGACGGCACGGCCTTGCCCAAGTGGCAGGCGGGTGCGCACATTGATCTTCGCCTCGGCGCGGACCTGATCAGGCAGTACTCGCTCGTTGAGTCCGCTCCCGGCTCCAAGACCTGGGTCGTCGCGGTTCTGGTCGAGGCGGAGGGGCGTGGCGGGTCCAAGCTCATTGAGAAGAACCTCCAGGTCGATGCCATCGTGAAATCGAGTGGGCCGCGCAACCATTTCCCCGTAGTGGATGCCGAGTCCTACTTGTTCATTGCGGGCGGGATCGGTGTCACCCCCATGATCGGGATGTGCCGCGAAGCGGACCGACGGGGTGTGCCGTGGCGGCTCGCGTACCTCGGCAGGGACCGCGCGACGATGGCCTACCTCGCCGAGGTCGAGGAAGAGTTCCCTGGTCGTGTCGACGTCTTCGTCTCGAGCGAGGGAATGCGCTTCGACATCGAGGCGGCGATCGCTGCGCTCGATGCCGGAACGCGTGTGTACTGCTGTGGCCCCGAGCGACTAATGGACGGCGTCGAGGCCGCGATGTCCGCGCCAGACCGCCTTCCCTATGTGCATCTCGAGCATTTCCATCCGAAAGAGACGGACGAGTCGGCAAACGTCGAGTTCACGGTCTATGCAGCGGCCTCTGACATCGAGTTCGTGGTGCCCGCCGATGAGAGCATCCTCATGGCCGCGGACTTCGAGGGTGTCATCGTCCCCGGCGACTGTATGGAAGGCACGTGCGGGTCGTGTGAAACCCGCGTGCTGCTCGGTCAGGTCGAGCACCGTGATTCGATATTGAGCCCCAATGATCGGTTGTCGTCGCGCACGATGATGATTTGCGTTTCTCGCGCCAAGCCCGGTTGCACTCGACTGGAGCTCGACCTCTGACCAGGTGGGCCGATCGATGTTGCCCGACCATCGAGAGGAGCCTCGAAGAAGACGGGGAAGCGCACGCACCCGTCGGATTGGGCACTAAGGATGTTCGTCGTAGGATGGACGATTGTGCGCCGGACTGATCCGGAACTGCATCGCCGTGGCGCGAGTGTTGGACGTACGAGACAGGTAGTCGCTAGTCGACCTCGAATGGTTGAGCAGGAGTGAGTGTGGATCGCCGAGCTGAGGAACTGTGACGGCGCTAAAGTCGGAGCTGGCTCACCCGGGCAGGCGGGTATCCGAGGCGTTGAACCGGCTGCGCACGTCCCGTTGGACTGATCCGGTGGCGGCGCTGACGGTCGGCGTGGTCGCCGTTCTCGTTGCGCTATGGGCGATGGGTGTACGGCGGGGGGATTTCGGGATCCCCTGGGGGAACGGCGATCTGATCCCGGTCTATTCATACGCGGAGAATCTGCGCCGGGGTAACTGGTTCTTGATCAACCCAGACCTCGGTTTCCCCGGCTTCCAGGATCACGGACACTTCCCGGTGACGGATTTGTTCTCGATCGCGCAGATCGCCGTGCTTGCCCACATCACTCCGTCCGCTGTCGCGGCCGTCAACCTCTTCGCGCTCGGTACCTTCTTCACGATCGCGGTCGCCACCTACCTGGTGTTGAGGTGGGAATCGGTGGACCGCGTGTTCGCCGCGCCGATCGCCCTCGCCTTCTCTCTGCTTCCATGGCATTTCGTCCGGGCGCCCGATCACGCGTTTCTGGCCAGTTATGTGTCTGTCCCACTGGCGATCTTCTTAGTTGGTTTGGTTGCGCGTCGGCGCCTCGAGCGCTCGCGGAATCGGTGGCTTTTTCCCACCGCCATTGCGGCGGCGATCGTCGTAGGGTCTAACGGCGTCTACTACGCACTGATGACCACGATCATGATGGGCGTCGTCCTGGTGATCACCAACCTGTGGCCGAGGCGCACGTGGCCGGGTCTGCGGACGCTTACCGTGGCTGCGCTGGTCCCACTCACGACGCTCGGTGCCGTCCTCATAAACGTGGTGTCGACATCCACGCCGTCTACCGGAGACAGTGTCGTGCGCTCGCCCGCCGAGGCATACCTCTACGGCGGCAACCCGGCCACTCTATTCTTCCCGGCGCTGACAACGCGATCGGGTGTGGCCTTGGGTAGGGTTCTGGACTTGGGCTTTCCGACCAGTGGCACGTTTGAAGGCAACGCGCTCTTGTCGTCCGCGGCCGTGATCGCGGTCTTGTTGACGTGCGGGGTCGTTGCATTGCGGTGGGCAACTCGGTCTGCCGTGAGCGCGGAGGGTGCGATCGGGCGTGCGTCTTTCTGGCCCGGACTTTTCTTGCTGACAACTGCTTTCTTCGCCATGGGCGGGTTGGGCGCGCTGTTCTCATTCTGGATCAGCAACGATATCCGAGCGTGGGGACGATTCTCGGTTTTCGTTGTTGGGATCGCGTTCCTCGTCGCCGGTCATGTGCTCACGGCGTGGCGGACAAGCAGGTACCGGGTCGTTCGTGTGGGCTCGGTCCTCCTGGGTGTCGTTCTCGCAGTATCGGCCATTGTTGATCTGTCCGCGGGAGGACAGCGACTCCCCCTCGAATGGGGTCGTGCGCTGAACGTCGAACTGCGCGACTACGTCGGAGCGGTCGAGCAGCACGTTGATGACGACTGTGCGATTCTGCAGCTACCGCTGAGTCCCTACCCGGAGAGCCCTGCGATCAATCGCATGACCGACTACAGCCACCTCTGGACCTACATCTACAGCGATGATCTGCGTTGGAGCTACGGGGCGATGAAGGGGACTCCGCTCGGTGATTGGGGTATGGATGTGCAGGATGACCCTGACGAACTAATCGTTCGTGCGCGTGCGGCGGGATTCTGTGGCATCCAAGTCGACACATGGGCATACGCGAATCTGTCGGAGGCGGTAGACCATCAGCGCGTCTTTGGCAATCCAGAGATCGTGTCGAGTTCTGGCAGATGGGCTTTCTTCGATCTCACCGGGCCGCAGCCTGGTGAGTACGTCACGGCACCGGATGCAGGCTTTGCCGTCGCGGTGCAGACCGCGTCGTTGCCCGTTACTTGGTGGATGGTCGAGGGTGTGGGCGGTGTTCGCGTCACCGGCGCTCCAGGCGCTCGAATCGACGTCAGACTGGCGCTCTCCAGCCCTCCCTGCGGACCCGTCGCCGCGACGATCGGAGGAATCGCTCTCACGGTGGACGGCTCCAAGCAGCAGAGTCTGAGCGTGCAGCTGGATCAGGAGGGTACGGCATCCATCCCGGTCTCGATCGATTCTGCGCCGTGCGCGATCGACGGCGAACCAAGCCCCGTGTGGTTGGGCCTGGCGGGCCCGCGCTGGGCACCCACTGAGCCCTGACCCATTTGCTTCCGGGTTTGGCAATGCTCCGCCAATGCTCGAGACTAGAGGGATGCGCGGCATCATCCTCGCCGGTGGCACCGGCTCGCGGCTTCACCCGATCACACTCGGTATCTCCAAGCAGCTGGTTCCGGTCTACGACAAGCCGATGATCTACTACCCGCTGTCGACATTGATCCTCGCCGGCATCCGAGACATCCTCATCATCACGACGCCGCAGGACGCCGACCAGTTCCGCCGCCTCCTGGGCGACGGTTCGAGGTTTGGGGTGTCGATCACCTTCGCGTCGCAGCCTTCGCCTGACGGACTCGCGCAAGCGTTCATCCTCGGCGAGGACCACATCGGTTCAGACTCCGTCGCACTCGTCCTCGGCGACAACATCTTCTATGGACAGGGGATGGGAACACGGTTGCGGCAGTACACCGACCTCAGCGGCGGCGTTGTCTTCGGGTACTGGGTCGACGATCCGAGTGCCTACGGCGTCGTGGAGTTCGATGCTGGCGGGAAAGTGGTCTCGCTCGCAGAGAAGCCCGCCGCGCCGAAAAGCAACTACGCCGTTCCAGGGCTGTACTTCTACGACAACGACGTCATCGAGATCGCAAAGAACCTCGCTCCATCGCCTCGCGGCGAACTGGAGATCACCGATGTCAACCTCGCCTACCTCCGCAGGGGTGATTTGAAGGTCGAGCTGCTGCCCCGCGGCACCGCGTGGCTTGACACCGGCACTTTTGACTCTCTCAGCGAGGCCACCGACTTCATCCGCACCGTGGAGAAGCGCCAGGGACTTTCGATCGGCTGCCCTGAAGAGGTCGCGTGGCGTATGGGGTTCCTCGACGACGACGAGTTGCGCGCGCGGGCTGAACCGCTCGCGAAGAGCGGGTACGGCACCTACCTCCTGAAAGCCCTCGAGCAAGGGCGGGCATGACCGCGCAGCCCAGCGACGACTATGCCCCTGTCGCGCGGCGGCTGATCATCTTTGTCGTCTGGGATCGTCGTGGGGACGTAGAAGGGTACGTGGCCCACGCACTCGCCGGATTGCGCGACAGTGCGGCCCACATCCTGGTTGTGGTCAATGGGCACCTGACGGACGATGGCCGCGCGCGGCTCGAGCCCGTCGCGGACGAGATCCTCGTTCGCGACAATCGCGGTTTCGACATCTGGGGCCACAAGCACGCCCTTGACCACCTCGGCGACCGAGTCGAAGAGTTCGATGAGCTGATCCTGACCAACGACACGTGGTTCGGCCCGGTGCGCCCTTACGGTCCGGTGTTCGCACGCATGGATGCCAGCACCGCCGACTTCTGGGGAATGACCGACCACGCCCGGGAGGAACCGAATCCCTTCACGGGAAAGGGCGTGCTGCCGTACCACCTTCAGTCGTTCTGGATAGCCGTGCGGCCGCGAATGTTCACATCGGCGCGGTGGAAGGCGTACTGGCGCGATCTGCCCGAGATGCCGGGGTATTTCGACGCGGTCCTCCAACATGAAGCCCTGTTCACGCAGCATTTCGCCGACGCCGGCTTCGTTCATGATGTCGCTTTCCCCTCGGACGACTATCCGACCGATCATCCCGCGCTGTTCAATCCTGATCTGCTGCTAGCCGACGGGTGCCCGTTGCTCAAACGCCGGCCCCTCTTCCACTATCCGCCCTTCCTCGACCGCCACGCGGTGATCGGTCGCGAGCTCCTCGCCGACGTGGAAGGCTACGACTACCCGACCCGTCTGATCTGGGAAGATCTCGCGCGCAACGTCGCGCCGCGCGTCGTAAACGCGAATACGGCAGCCCTCGACGTCCTCTCGGACCGGGCTGCGCAGTTCGGCTCGGAGGTCGACGCGCCGCGCATCGCTGCCGTCGTCCATCTGATGGATGCCGAGGCGCTCGAGGGTGTTGCCACGTGCGTGGCCAACCTTCCTCGGCCGATTGATCTGATCGTCACAGCGCCCTCGGGCGCTGACGCGGCCGAGATATCGGCGAGGCTCGAGAGCTCCCGCGGCGAGAACGTCGCTCGTGTCGAGGCTCGAGTGCTGCCTTCAGATGACGTGAACCACATGAGCGCGTTGCTCATCGGCTGTCGCGACGTCCTCCTCGACGGCGGCTACGACATCATCGTCAAGCTCGTCGCAGCCACGCCTCGTCCGGCGTCGTTCGACGCCGATCGATATCTCACTCGCTATCAGCTTCAGAACCTGCTGAATTCGCCCGGCTACGTAGCTGGCCTGCTCGGTCTTTTCCAGCGAGAGTCCGGCCTCGGCGCCGTTTTCCCGCCGACCACGCAGATCGGAGGTTCGCCTCTCGGCGCCGGCTGGGGCCCGACGCGCAAGAGCGCAGAGGCGCTCGCGCAGAGCCTGCAGATCCGCGTGCCCTTCGACGAGGTCTCGCCGCTTGCGCCCTACGGGGGAATGATGGTGTTCCGACCGAAGGCGCTGGAGCTCTTGGCGGAGCGGGAGTGGCAGTATTCCGACTACTCGGCCGCAGAGACCGCGCACGCGGGCGCGTCACTTGCCGACATGCAAGAGCGGCTCGTCGCGTACGCGATGGGGGAGCGTGGGTTCCACTGCCGAACCGTCCTGACCGAAGAGCACGCCGACATCACTCATACTGCGTTGGAGTTCACGCTCGACCAGATGTCTTCGACGACGCCGGGGTACCCGGTCGAGCAGATCCAGTTCCTGCTCCGAGCCGGCCGCGCGGGAAGCGGCAGCGCGTGGGATCTGGCGCGGATGTATCTGCGCCTCAACCATCCGAAGGCGGTCGGAGCCGTCGGCGCGGCGGCGCGCCGAGCTGTCCGGCGGGTGGGCTCGCTCCGCGGTCGCGCAGGAGACGCGGCGTGAGCGCGGCGGGCGTCTCGCCGGCACGGCCGCGACGTCTCGTCGTCTACGCCGTCTGGGACCGGCGTGGGAGCATCGAGGACTTCGTTCCCTACGCATTGTCGCAGCTGCGTCCGCATGCCGACCGGATCATCGTCGTCGTCAACGGCTCGCTCACGGAAGAAGGACGCGCGAAGCTCGCCGGCATCTCCGACGAGGTGCTCGTCCGGGTGAACCGCGGGTACGACATCTGGGCCCACAAGCACGCGATAGATCACCTGGGCCAGGGGATCGATGCGTTCGACGAGGTGATCTTCACCAACGACACATGGTTCGGCCCCGTCCGCGACTTCGGTCCTCTTTTCGAGCGGATGGACCGCAGCGACGCGGACTTCTGGGGGATGACTGACCACCCGAGAGAAGCGCCCAACCCCTTCACGAAGTCAGGGGTCCTCGCCTATCACCTGCAGTCCTACTGGATCGCCGCGCGCCGTCGGTTGATTCGTTCCGATGCCTGGTCTGCGTATTGGCGGAACCTGCCGCAGATGCCTGACTACTTCGACGCGGTCCTCTCGCATGAAGCTGTCTTCACCGAGCACTTCACCGCACGGGGGTTTGCGTCGGACGTCGCCTTCCCAGCGGCGAACTATCCGACCACACACCCCGCACTCTTCAACGCCGACCTGCTTCTGGCGGATGGATGCCCGACACTCAAGCGTCGACCACTCTTCCACTGGCCGCCGTTCTTGATGCGGCACGCGGTGGTCGGCCGGTGGATCGTCGCGCAGGCGGAGCAGTACGGCTACCCGGTAGAGCTCATCTGGAGAAATCTCGCCCGTACGGTGGAGCCGAGAGTGCTGAACGCCAATGCGGCGCTCCACGAGGTGATCTCCGATACCGACATCACGGAGCCATCGGCGAAGCCGCTGCGCATCGTCGCGCTCCTGCATATCTTCTACCCGGAGATGGCGGGCGAGATGCTCGATCTGGTGGACAACCTGCCGGGCCGATACGACCTCGTCATCACCACCCCCGACGAAGACCGGGCGGCCCTGATCAGCGAGACGGTCGCGTCGAGGCATCCGCGCGGAGAAGTGGATGTGCGCGTCCTCGCCTCCAACGACGGCAGAGACCAGAGCGCCTTTCTCATCGGGTGCCGGGATGTGCTGCTCGGCGATCGCTATGACCTCGTCGTCAAACTGCACTCCAAGAAGACGCCGCAGGACGGCTTCAACGTCGGTCGTCACTTCAAACGGCAGCAGTTCGAGAATCTCCTCTCATCTCCCCGGTATGTCGCCCGTCTGCTCGCGCTCTTCGAGAAGGAGTCGGGTCTCGGCCTGGTATACCCGCCGATGATCCACGTCGGCTATCCGACGATGGGTCGGGGATGGTGGTCGAACAAGCCCGGCTTCGCGGACTACTGCGAACGTCTGGGGATCCACGTTCCGCTGGATGAGATATCTCCGCTGGCGCCGTTCGGTTCGATGTACATCGCGCGCCCCGAGTCGCTGCGTCTGCTCGTCGAGCACGACTGGTCGTACGAGGATTTCGGTGGCGCTGAGGCATACCGCGATGGGGGATTGGCGCACATCCTCGAACGCATGCCTTCCTACGCCGCTGCTGAACTCGGCTACCACACGCGAACGGTGTCGACGACGGAGTATCTGTCGATCAGCCACACGTCGATGGAGTTCAACCTCGACCACCTCTCGGCCACGACCAGAGGAGACAGCGTCGATCGGATCATGTTCCTCAAGCAGGCGGGCTACGTCGGCACCGGCCGTGCGCGAGACTTCGCGCGGATGTACTTCGGACTCCACCCGAGGGTCGGGCGGCTCCTGGGGTGGAGCGTCGACTGGGCTGTCGGAGCGAAGCGAGCGGTGCGGCGAACCCTGTCGCGGAGCCGAGCATGATCGTCGCGGTGGTGGTGGTTGCCGCGTGCGCCGCTGCTGCTCGCGAGACCGTGCGGGCGGCTCTGGAGATCATGCCGGGGGTCCCGTGCGAGGTTCTCGATCTAGACGGCCATTACCAGCCGGTGGGAACGGAACGGGTGCGGACCGCCGATGGGCTGAGACCACGTCTCGATGTGATTCGGCTCACGCACGACGAGGGAGCAGTGCTGCCTTCGCTCACTGCGCTGTGGAGCGCGCATCTGCTCGACGGCGGCGAAGCGGTGCTCGGTATCGTTCCGGGAGTCATCCTCGAGAGCGCGCCATCGTGGAGTGAGGATCCGCGGATCACCGTCGCGGTGGCGCGCGCTACGGAACCGACCGGCCACGACGGCACCGACATATCCCTTCTCGCGACCGAGATGTTCGTGCTGGGGACGGGCGCGAACGAGCACCGCGCGGCACTCGAGAGAATCGTCGCCGATTGGCGCTCGGCGAGCCGGTGGCTCGACCTGTTCGTCGCCCGCGTTCCGCACCGCGTCATCGTCGACGACGCGGTGTTGGTGTCGAGCGCAAACTCCGGGTCCGAGACGGTCCTCTGCGTCGAGGACCGCCGGCTCGTGCGCGATGGCACGCCGGTCGTCGCCCTCGACCTGGTCGGGCTCGACCCCGACCGTCCCTGGGTGTTCGACGGCCGTACGCGTAGGTCGTCCGGTCCACTTCTGAGCCGAAACCCCTCGCTCGCGACGATGGTGAAGGACCTCGCGGCCCGCGAACGCTCCGTACCCGCAGCCCTCCCGCAGCGGTGCGATGCCGCTGTGATCCGTGACATCGCCCGTTCCGCAGCGGAGTCCGGCGAGAGGCTTGACTCGGCGATCACGGATCTCGACAGCTGGTTGCTCGAGCTGGTCCCTTCCGGTGACCGTACCCCGGTCGTCCGATACCTGGCGGGAGTTCGACGATCACGCCCCGACCTCACCCAGGCGTTTCCGAACGTTCCGGGTCGCGACATCGCCAGGCTCGCGCGATGGGCGACGCAGCACGGTGTCCACGAGCCGCGCTACGATCCAGCGCTCCTCCGGCGCGCCGCAGACGTGACGCTGACTGCACAGCCCACGCCGGAGAAGGGCGGGCGGCGCCCGCCGGGGGTCAACCTCATCGGGTACCTGTCCGGCGCGCTCGGTATCGGCACCTCAGCGCGCCTCTTGGACGCCGCCCTCGAGCAGACCGGCGTCGCCACGAGCACCTTCGCCGTGAGCGTGGCACTTCAGTCACGGACATCGTCGCAGTATCGGCGAACGGAGGGCGTCCGCTTCGACACATCACTGCTCGCGGTCAACGCGGACCAGGCGAAAGCGGTGGCAGAATCGCTGCCCGATGTCGTGAACGGGACCTACCGAATCGGCATGTGGTACTGGGAGGTGGAGACCTTCCCACGCTCGCGTGACGGCGCATTCGCCTACGTGGACGAAGTTTGGGTCGCGACGGACTTCATTCGGAACGCGATCGCTCAGCACGCGCCAGTGCCCGTGCGGACGGTCATGCCACCCCTCCCGCAGCGCGGGAAGGGCGACCCGCCCGCGGTCCCCGCAGGGCTACAAATTCCGGCGGACAGGCCGTGGTTCTTCTTCGCCTTCGACTACCTGAGCACAGCCGAGCGCAAGAATCCGCTCGGGCTCATCGAGGCGTTCACTCGAGCCTTCCCGGTGATCGAGGAGGACGGCCCGCTTCTGGTTATCAAGACACTCAACGCGGACCGACGAGTCGGGGATGCCGAGCGCGTGCGCCTCGCGGCGGCGGGGCGGCCCGATGTCCTTCTGGTCGACCAATACCTCGAACCCGACGATCTCACGGCGCTGATGGCGAGGTGCACAGCATATGTGTCATTGCACCGCGCAGAGGGCCTGGGACTCACCGTCGCGGAAGCCATGGCGTGGGGGCGCCCGGTGGTGGTCAGCGCCTATTCGGGCACGATGCAGTTCACGAACACCAGCAACGCGTACCTCGTCCCCTGCGCGACGACGGCCATTCCTCTCGGCGCCGAACCCTACCCTGCCGGCACTCCGTGGGGTGACCCTGACCTGGACCAGGCGGCGTCCATTCTCCGTCAGATCATCCGCGATCCGGAGGTCGCGTCCGCAATCGGCAACCGAGCGGCAGAGGACATACGTGTGTTGCACTCGCCGGAGGCCGCAGCAGTCGGCGTACGCGAGGCCCTCGACGCCGCGTGGCGCAGGCAACGCGAACTGCGCGCGCGCAGCCGCATCTTCTGGTTCCGTCCGTTGGTGCAGAGGCTACGTCGCGGTCAGCGTCTCCCATAGCTCGCGCGCATACTCATCCCAGGAGGTCTGTGGTCGTCGCTCCGCTTCGCCGCGCAGACGGTCAAGAGTGTTCTGGTCGGTGAGCAGAGTGCGCATCGCGGCCGTCAGATCGTCGTCATCGCGCGGATCCACGAGAATCGCGCCGCCGTGCTCGGCGATCTCGGCGGTGCTTCCGAACTTCGAGGTGATGACGGGAGTTCCCACCGCGAGTGATTCCGCGACGGGCAACCCGAATCCCTCGTTGACGGAGGGGAACACCGTGAATCGCGCGAGGCGGTAAGCCGCCCAGAGCAACGTATCGTTCGCTCGACTGACCGACTCTACGGGGCGGCCCTGATCTTGTAGTTGCCTCATGCGATCGTGGTACTCATCGCCTCGCCACGATCGACTACCTATGAAGCTCAGCGAAAACGAGTGACCTTCTCGCCAGAGGATCTCGGCGGCTTGCAGGATCGCAAGATGATTCTTCCGCGGTTCGTGGCTGCCGACGACCAGCACGAACGGCATCTCACCGATAGTAAGCCTGTCTCGTGCTGCCTCGAGCGCCGCGTCGTCAGAATCTCCGACCGACGCCGGCAGCAGCACGGGAACGATTTCGGGTCCTACCAGCCCTGCAGCCGGCAGCATCTCGCTCCACCCGAGATACTCGACGGCGGTTGCGCGCGAGATCGTGGAAATGCGGTCGAAGTACTTGAGTGCAGCCAAGTACTGCGCAAACATGCCGGTCATTCCGGGAGACGATGTTTCACTGGATGTCACCGGGATGAGGTCGTAGCACAACGCAGCAGTGCGACACCCGCTGAAGCGTGCCAGCGCGCGCGTTCGATCAGATCGCTGGGGCTCGGCTGAGATCTCAAGCAGTACGTAATCCGTCCGCCAAGGAACGATGACGACGTCTGCAATGGTGTCAATTTCGTCCTCGGTACGGGGGATCCCTCGCTCGACATGCGCGAGTTCCGACGCCTCGAGGTCGCGCAGCGACTGCCAGTCGTGGGTCCAGCCGGTGAACCGCACGCTTTCGATCGAAGCCCACCTCTTGGCGACTTCACGAACGACGCGCTGAATCCCCGTCGCGAGCGTCGATGTCGATGTGTCGGCGACATCGACCAGCGTCTTCTGCTGCTCTACCACGACCTTCCAGCCTGCGCTCTCGCGAGTGGTTTCACGTCGCACCGCCTGGGCGAGGGCACTCGGGTTGAACTCGGACGCCCGGGCTGTCTCGAGGACGAGCGACTCACTCGGCAGTCGACCCGTCAACACAGAGAGAGCCAGCCAGACTTCGCCGCGATCTCGGACGTCGACAAGTTTCCCCAGCGCTCTTGAGAATTGAGAGTTGTCCCTCGCGGGCAGGTGGTCACGTCCCAGCGCGTCTGCCAGGACCTCCAGACGAGAACGCCAGACGCCGACCATCGATGTGGAACGAGCGCGACCGATCACGGAGCCACCTCCAGATCCTCGACGAGGAAGTCCCAGAGTTCGGAGGCGTACTGATCCCACGACACCCGAGCTCGCTCACGCGCTTCTTGGGCGAGGGTCTGCCTGAGCTCGGGCTCCGAGACCAAACGTCGGAGCGCGCTCACAATGGACTCCTCATCTCGCGGGTCCGCGGTCAGGCAACCGCCGTCCCGCGCGATCTCCCCTTGGCTGCCGTACGAGGTTGTGAGCACGGGAGTACCCACCGCGAGCGCCTCCACCACGGGAAGTCCATAGCCCTCGTGGAGTGATAGGAATACGACGGCGTCAGCCTCCGCCAGCTCGCTCCACAACTCCTCCTCGGAAACCCTGCCGAGGTCGACGAGAGAACGCCCGCCTCCCTTGAGTCGTGCGATGGTATCGCCGAGGTGTCGATCCGTCCATCCGTTTCCGCCCACAAGGCGGACTTCGAAGACTAAACCCTCGCTCCACAGGCGCTCGGCGGCGTAAAGAACGGCATCGTGATTCTTGTGGGGCTCACGGGTGCCCGACACGACAATCCGAGGGATGAGATGCTCGGTGTGACCCGTTCGCGTGAACCAGCTGGGCGGCGTGGTCGCGGGCAGTCTGATCTCTTCGACGTTCGGCCCCATGAGCCCCTGCGCGGACAGCATATGTGCGAAGCCCCTGAACTCGGCCGTCGCGGAACTAGAGATACCGGCGATGCGGCGTGCGCTTTTCAGCGGAACGAGCCACTCACCGGCCGCGGCAGCCTCGTGCAGCGGCCGGGTCTCTGCGCTCGTGATCGGGATCAGGTCGTACCCGATCGCCGCGAGTTCGTTGCCGGAGCACTCGGCGATGCCAGTCAGGACCTCGGCGGGGCTGCCAAGAGGTACGTCCGGCAGTACCACAACAGTGTTCCAGGGAACGATCAACTCCTGCTCGTAGTTTGCATCGTCGACTCCGGCGATGAACTCACCACCGAATCGCGTAACGCGCCCGACTTCGCGCGGTGCCGCAGATCGCATCACGCGGTGTGTGTCGTCCCAGATCGCGAGCTCGACGGAATGATGCTGTACCCAGCGAGACACCGTCTCACGAACCACACGGTGAATTCCTGACTGATAGTCAGACCGTCCCGATGTGTCGACGTCGATGACGGGCGAGGTGACGACCCGCATAGGGAGATCGATTCGACTGCGGCTCGCGGTCTCGGTCGCTAGTGAGAGCACGATCTGCTCGACCTCTTCGGGCGGGTCGAGTCGCAGCGATCGGAGAACTCGGCGGACCTTGTCCACAGATGGGAATCGACCTGTGACGGCGGTCAAGATTAGCCAGATCGCGGGCTGGCTCATGGTCAGTCTCGCGTGGTCAAGCAGCGCGGGCAGCAGCAACGCGGTCGCATATCCCGGAACCAACCCCGGATCGATCGACCGGCCCGGCAACAGCACCTCTCCTGCCGCGACAATGCGCTGATCCACTGCATCAAGGAAGCGCTCCGATGCTGACGTTGTCGCAGTCAACGCACGCGACCGATCTTCCGGCGTGCGGACCTCAGCGGCTCAGTGACCCGCCAGGAAAGACTCTCTTCCAACGCCTTGAGCTTGCGGGCGACTCCTTCGGTGTCGGCTACCGAAGCGGTGACTTCCGCCCACTCGACGAGGGCCTTATAGCGCCAACGGGTGATCTGGCGCTCGGCGTCGCGTAGGCGGTCTTGGAGGTCGGCGATTTCACGCTTCAGCTCCTCTTGCGCAAGCGGAATGAAGTGATCAAAAACACCCGCCGGGTACGACAGTGATGCCTCCAGAGCATCCCGGTGCTCGGCTGCCACGTAGAACCTCGACAGTCCGTCGAAGAGGCACAGCGTGTATCCCGCGTCGAGCACGACGCTCTCCCATGCCTCGTGGGAGGGGGTCGTCGAGTTTGGTCTTGTGGCTTCCACCACCAGAACCCAGGGACGCCATTTCTGTAAGTCGAGCCCAGCGAGCGCGCGGCTCTCGGCACCTTCAAGATCGATGACCATGAAGTGGATCTCGTCGAAACCTTCGCCGGCGTCGGTCAGAATGCGGGAGAGCGTCCGAGCTTCGACGTCGATGTCATCGACGTGCTGGCCGTCGTTTCGATTGCGTTCGTCGGCACCACTCTCAAGCGTTGAGAGCCCGGTCCCCGGCACGGAGTGAAGAGTGACGGCGTCGGCATCGGTCTCCGCTGCGACGGCCTGGACCTGTAGGTCGCGCGGTCGCTCCGCGCGGTGCATGCTGGAGAACTCTTCGAGCGGCTCGACAGTTATGCCGCTCCAACCGCGCTCATAAAACGCGCGGGAGACCGAATCGACGGCGGGGTGGTTTGCGCCCACGTCGACGTACCGACCCTCCCGGACGTGTCGGAGGGCGCGCCATAGGACCACGTCTTCCGCATTCTGCGCGTACGAGACAAAGGGTGCGTCAGACATGGTCCCGATCATATCTTGGCCACGCGTAAGGTCCGGGTGAGCGCTCGGACAGGCGCCGTCGGTAGGCTGGATGGATGCGCAGACTTGTCGTCACCGGTGGGGCGGGCTTCATCGGCTCCAACTTCGTCCACCACGTCATCGAGCACACGGGCGACCACGTGACGGTCCTCGACAAGCTCACCTACGCGGGCAACCTCGCCTCGCTCGAAGGTCTTCCAGAAGACCGTTTCACGTTCGTTCGCGGTGACATCACCGACGCTTCGGTCGTCGACGCGCTGGTCAGTGAGGCCGATGCCGTCGTGCACTACGCGGCGGAGTCGCACAACGACAACTCGCTGCACGATCCTCGGCCCTTCCTCGACACCAACATCATCGGCACCTACACCCTTCTCGAGGCCGCGCGGCGTCACGGCACCCGCTTCCATCACATCTCCACCGATGAGGTCTACGGCGACCTGGAACTGGATGATCCGGAGCGCTTTTCCGAGTCGACGCCCTACAACCCGTCCAGTCCCTACTCGTCCACCAAAGCGGGCAGCGACCTGCTCGTGCGCGCCTGGGTCCGCTCGTTCGGCGTTCAGGCGACCATCTCGAACTGCTCGAACAACTACGGCCCGTACCAGCACGTCGAGAAGTTCATCCCTCGGCAGATCACCAACGTCATCCGGGGCATCCGTCCGAAGCTCTACGGCGCGGGTGAGAACGTGCGCGACTGGATCCACGCGGAGGATCACTCGTCGGCCGTCCTGACGATTCTCGACAAGGGCGTCATCGGCGAGACGTATCTGATCGGTGCGGACGGAGAGAAGAACAATCTCGAGGTCGTCGAACTCATCCTCGATCTCATGGGCCAGCCGAGCGACGCGTACGACCACGTGACCGACCGGGCGGGCCACGATCTTCGGTATGCCATCGACTCGACCAAGCTGCGTAGCGAGCTCGGGTGGTCGCCGAAGTTCCGAGACTTCGAGGCGGGACTCGCCGACACGGTGCGCTGGTATCGCGACCACGAGTCGTGGTGGGCGAGCGCGAAAGACGGCGTCGAAGCGTTCTACGCCGCGAAGGGTCAGTAGATGACCTCGTTCGGTAAGGCCCTGTCGGCCACGCCGACGACCATTCCCGGGCTCGTGTACTGGGATATCCCGGTTCACGGCGACAGTCGTGGCTGGTTCAAGGAGAACTGGCAGCGCGCGAAGATGACCGTCGCGGGGCTCCCCGACTTCGGCCCGGTGCAGAACAACATCTCCTTCAACGACGAGGTGGGCACAACTCGTGGCATCCATGCGGAGCCCTGGGACAAGTTCATCTCGGTGGCGACCGGTCGCGTCTTCGGGGCCTGGGTCGACCTGCGCGACGGGCCGACGTTCGGAGCCGTATTCACCATGGAGCTCGACCCGTCGCGCGCGATCTTCGTGCCCCGGGGCGTGGGAAACGCGTACCAGACGCTCGAGCCCGATACCGCCTACACCTACCTCGTCAACGACCATTGGTCGCCCGACGCGGAGTACACGTTCCTCAATCTCGCAGACGAGACCGCCGCCATCGCGTGGCCGATTCCGCTCGATCAGGTGGAGGTCTCGGCGAAAGACCGCTCGCACCCGCGCCTGAGCGACGTCACGCCGATGCCACCCCGCAAGATGCTCGTCGTCGGCGCGGGCGGTCAACTCGGGCGCGCGCTGCGCGCGGAGTTCGACGGCGACGCGCGCGTCGAGTTCGCCTCGCGGGACGACCTCGACCTCACCTCGGCCGATCTGGCGACCGCGCGGCGCTGGCGCGACTACGACACGATCATCAACGCGGCCGCCTACACTGCGGTCGACGAGTCTGAGACGCCTTCCGGACGCGTGGCCGCGTGGGCCGTCAACGTGCGGGCAGTGAGCGCGCTGGCTCGTGTCTCCGCGGCGAACGACCTCACCCTCGTGCACGTCTCGAGCGACTACGTCTTCGACGGCAGCGCTGACCAGCCGTACGGCGAGCACGAGCCCTTCGCCCCGCTCGGCGTGTACGGGCAGACCAAGGCGGCGGGCGACGCCGTCGTTGCGACGGTGCGGCGTCACTACATCGTGCGCACGTCGTGGGTGATCGGCGAGGGAAGGAACTTCGTCTCAACAATGGCATCGCTCGCCGACCGAGGCATCGATCCGAACGTCGTTGACGATCAGGTCGGAAGACTCACGTTCGCCACGGACATCGCGCGTGGTATCCGGCATCTGCTGGAGTCCAAGGCCGCCTTCGGCGCGTACAACCTCACCGGATCCGGTGAGCCGTCCTCGTGGGCGCAGATCGCGCGTCGAGTTTTCGCACTGTCGGGGCACGACCCCGACCGGGTGAACGGAGTGACGACGGACGAGTATTTCTCGACCTCGGCGGGGCCGATCGCACCGCGTCCGCAATACAGCGTTCTGAGCCTGTCCAAGATCGAGGCGACCGGATACACCCCGCGCGACCATAGCGACGGACTGCAGGACTACCTCGCGTCTCACCGCAACGGCTAATGCTCGATGTGACCCCAAAAATCGGAGAAGGTCGGCAAGGCTAGGATATTCTGGGCCGATTCGACACGGGAGACCTACCAATGGCAGACACACGCCGCGCACTGATCACAGGCATCACGGGACAGGACGGCGGACATCTCGCGCAGCTACTCAACGAGAAGGGCTACGAGGTCTTCGGGCTCCTTCGTGGGCAGCACAATCCGCGGCGCGCCGAGGTCGAGCGCGACATGCCCTATGTCCACCTGATCGAAGGTGACCTGACCGACCCCACGTCGCTGGTGCGTGCAGTCGAGACGAGCAACCCCGATGAGCTCTACAACCTTGCGGCAGTGAGTCACGTCGGCTACTCGTTCAAGAACCCCTCCCTGACCGCCGATGTGACAGCCAAGGGTGTTCTCAACGTGCTCGAAGCCGTGCGTGTGACGGGCCGCGAGCAGGCTACCCGCGTCTACCAGGCATCCACCTCGGAGATGTTCGGCGGTCTTGACTACAACCGCCCCGGCGCCGGCTACAACGAAAACTCGCTGTTCCACCCGCGCAGTCCCTACGGCGTGGCCAAGCTCTATGGGCACTGGATCGCGAAGAACTACCGCGAGAGCTACGACATGTTCGTCTCGTGCGGCATCCTGTTCAACCACGAGGGCGAGCGGCGCGGTGTCGAATTCGTGACGCGCAAGATCACGCACGCTGTCGCGCGGATCAAGCTTGGCCTGCAGCCTCAGATCGAGCTCGGTGACCTGTGGCCCAAGCGCGACTGGGGCTACGCCGGTGACTTCGTCGAAGGCATGTGGCGGATGCTTCAGCACAGCGAGCCTGACGACTTCGTGCTCGCGACGGGAGAGACGCACTCGATCGAGGAATTCCTCACCCTCGCGTTTGGCGAGGTCGGGATCGACGACTGGCGCCCGTATGTCACCCAGAACCCCGCTTTCATGCGCCCCGCGGAGGTCGACATCCTCCTGGGCGACCCGTCGAAGGCAGAGAAAGTGCTCGGATGGGAGCGCAAGGTCGACTTCCCCGGGTTGGTGAGTCTCATGGTCGCCCACGATCTGCGCCTCGCGGAAGCTCAGCGACTGTCGGTATGACCCGCACCCTCGTCGTCACCGGAGTCGACGGCTTCGTCGGGCGGCACCTCGCTCGCATCGCCGCGGACACGGGAATCGAGGTCTTCGGCATCTCGCGCAATCCCGACGTCGACGGGGACCTACGTTCCCTCCTCAGCGGGTACGTCGCTGCTGATCTGCGTCGGGAATGGCCGGTCGAGGTGCCGCTGGACGCGGACGTCGTCCACCTCGCCGGGCTTGCCGCCGTGGGTCCCTCCTTCGATCGTCCCCAGGACTACATCGACGGCAACAGCGCGATCGTGACCAACATGTGCGAAGCGCTCGTTGCCGCGGGATTCTCCGGTCGCGTGGTCGGGGTTTCAACCGGCTCCGTGTACGCGCAAAAGAGCGACGATGCTGCGCGCACCGAGCGCGACGCGGTGGCCTTCACCTCGCCGTACGTCGTGAGCAAGGTCTTGGTGGAGAATCAGTTCGCCTACTATTCGCGGCGAGGTTTGCGGACCGTCGTTGCCCGACCCTTCAATCACATCGGGCCGCACCAGGGCCCTGGATTCCTCGTGCCGGATCTGCTTCGCCAGCAACGATCGTCTCCACCGGATCGTCCGCTCCGTGTCGGCAACCTCGCAACGCGTCGGGACTACACCGACGTGCGTGACGTTGCTCGCGCGTATCTCACGTTGGCGACGGCATCAGAGCTGGCACACCCCGTGTACAACGTGGCATCCGGCGCCTCGCGCTCGGGTCTCGAGATCCTTGAGGCGTTATCGGCTGCGCTCGGCCGACCGGTTCCCCCTCTCGATGTCGACGAGTCGTTGATCCGCGCGACCGACCCGCCGGTCATCGTCGGCGATGCGTCTCTGCTGCGAGCCGACGTCGGCTGGGAGCCCGCCGTGCCGTTCGAGACGACCATCGCGGACACGGTCGCCGCGAGCCGCTGATCTCGAACTTTCTCGACCCGCTGGCCGAACCACGCCCAGCAGGTTCTCGGGGTCGAGTCTGGGATGATGGTGGCGTGGATTCCCTGCCCTACCCCCACGTCGCCGCTGTCGTGCTCACGTATCATCCGGACTCCGAGGTCGTGCCGAACATCGAGGCTTTGTCGGCCCAGGTCGCACGGGTATTCGTGATTGACAACTCTCCCGGCGAGACATCCGCGCGGATTCTCGAGCCAGTCTCGCGACGAGACGACGTCGAGATCATTGAGCAACCGGGCAACGTCGGTGTGGCGAGCGGATTCAACGCCGGCATCAGGGCAGCGCTCGCTGCAGGGTTCGACGATGTGTGGATCTTCGATCAGGACAGTGCGGTGACCGAAGGCTCACTCGGCCGGCTGCTCGCAGCGCGCGACGCGGTCGGAGAGAACGCCGGCATCATCGGCCCCGCACTCCGGTCGAACGCGACCGGGATGATCTACTCCCGTGAGAGCGGAACGGGAGCCCACGAGGTCGACGTACTTATCAGTTCCGGGTCGCTCTTCTCTCGTTCACTGCTCGAGGCGATCGGCTTGCACGATCAACCGCTTTTCATCGACTATGTCGACCACGACATCTGCCTTCGTGCTCGCGCCCACGGCTTCCGCAACTACAAGGTCTATGACGCGATCCTGGATCACAGCTTCGGCGATTCTGACCCTGCGACGATCTTGGGTCGACGCGTCTACCGCTCCAACTACTCGACGATGCGTCACTTCCACGCGGCACGTAACCGCCTCATCGTCATCCGTCGCCATGGATTCGGACGTTGGTTCTGGGAGGATGCCTGGTTCACCGCGAAGGCATGGGCGAAGGTCTTGTTGTTGGAACGCGACAAGGGAAGCAAGGTCGCGGCCGCACTCCGAGGAGCATGGGCGGGCTTGCGCTACCCGGCCCGCGAACTGCGGTGGTGACCGTGCTGCCGCGCGCACACGCGACCGCCTGTCGGTGGGGTGATTCGGATTCCCGTGCCGGTATAGTGAGTCGCTGGTCTCAGCTAGAAAGTCCAGGTGTCAATTGACTGACAGCGCTCTCACCCGATTCGAGCGGCTCAGCGCACAACCATTCACTGCCTCCGCCGGCAAGGTCGGATTCGTCGGCACGTGGGGCTCGCTGAAGGCGGTCCTGGACCACCGGGGTCTGCTCAACCTGCTCGTGCGCCGGGATATCAAGGCACGCTACAAGGACAGCGCGCTCGGTGTGCTGTGGTCGTTGATAAACCCCATAGTCCAGTTGGTGGTCTACTACGTTGTGATGGGGCAGATCCTCGGCGCCGCGCGCGGCATCGAGAACTTTGCGATCTACGTGTTCTCCGGGCTGACGATTTACGGGCTGCTGGCCGAGTCGCTCTCCGGCACGACGAGTTCGATTCTCGCGAACGCGGGTCTCGTGAAGAAGGTCTACGTACCGCGGGAGGTATTTCCGCTTGCGTCGATGGGCTCCGCGTTGTTCACCTTCAGTGTGCAAGTCGTGGTTCTGATCGCCGGCTGCTTCCTACTGGAAGCGCCGCCGATCTCGTCCGGACTGCTGTACTTTTTCCCCTCGGTCGCACTCATCGTTCTCTACGCCACGGCAATGGGGATTCTTTTCTCCGCCCTCAACGTGTATCTGCGCGACGTTCAGTACCTCGTACAGATCCTGCTGACGCTGTCGATCTGGGCGGCTCCGATCGTCTACGGATGGAAGATGGTTCACGACGTGTTCCGTGACTACAGCCTCCCGGGGTGGCTGCTCGAGGTATACACGAATAACCCCCTAACTCTCGCCGTGCTCGGGTTCCACCGCGCCTTCTGGACAGCGGGAAGCAACGCCGACTACCCCGACCACCTCGGACTGCGGATGCTCGTTGCATTTGCGGTCGGTCTCGTCGTCCTCTGGATCTGCCAGCGGGTGTTCGCCCGCCTGCAGGGCAATTTCGCACAGGAGCTGTAATGGCGTCGTCAGTCGATCAAGGTGCGGACCCACTGCGCCCCGAAGTCATCCGGGTGGAGGGCGTCTCCAAGTCGTTCATCATCCGGAAAGACAACTCGCTCAAAGAGCGGGTCGTCACTCTGGGGCGGCGAGGGCGGGCGCACCAAGAATCGTTCGATGCGCTCAAGGGCGTCTCGTTCTCGATCCGCGCCGGTTCCTCGATCGGGCTTCTGGGTTCCAACGGATCTGGGAAGAGCACGCTCCTCAAGGTGATCGGCGGGATCATCGACCCCTCGGAGGGTCGGGTCGAGCGTCGCGGTCGGCTCGCGGCGTTGCTCGAGCTTGGAGCGGGCTTCCACCCCGACCTTTCCGGTCGCGAGAACGTCTACCTGAACGCAGCGATCTTGGGTATGTCGAAGGAGGAGACCGACGCTGAGTTCCAGAGCATTCTCGCGTTCTCTGAGATCGGCGAGTTCATCGACACCCAAGTGAAGTTCTACTCGTCGGGCATGTATGTCCGGCTGGCCTTCGCCGTCGCCGTCCACACGAACCCCGACGTTCTTCTCGTCGATGAGGTTCTCGCCGTCGGCGACGAGGCGTTCCAGCGTAAATGCATGGACAAGATCCGGCAGTTTCAGCGCGAGGGTCGCACCATCGTCCTGGTTTCGCACTCCGCCGAGCAGGTGATGGAAGTGTGTGATCGTGGCCTCGTGCTCAGCCACGGCGAAGTCGCCTTCATCGGATCCGCCGCCGAAGCCACTCAGGTGCACCGCGAGATCCTCGAAGGCAACCGCCAGTCGATCGCCCAGGCGGCAGAGGCCGACGCCCCACCCGCATCGGTCGCGCGGATCGTCTCAATCGCGCTACGCAATGCGGCCGGCGCGGCAGTGAACAGCGTTGCGACAGGGGAAGCGCTCACCATTGACATCAACGTTGATCTCCCGCACGACATCGACCAGTGGCACTCGAATGTCAGCATCGACACGCCAAATGGACAGCAGGTGTTCGGCACCGGTACCCGCCGGCACGAAACCTCTCATGGGCCAAGTGGCGCTGGGCTGGTCACGGTGAGCTATGCGTTCCCGGAGCTTCCGCTCGCAGGTGGAAAGTACTTCGTGAATGCGGAAGTGCTGGCCGGCGATGGCGCGCCCCTGGACATCGAGTGGCAGGGAGCGACGTTCTTCGTACCGCCCTCACCGTCGCAGACCGGAACCGTGTACGCGGCTCCGGCGATATCGGTGGTCTGAGTCCCGCGGCGAGGTGTCGCGCAACGGGTTGGTTCAGAAGCCAGAAAGCGCTGGCGCACCGGGGGTCGACGACTGCGCACCTACGCGGGACGCGTCGCTCGAACCTCGCCGAACGAGCCAGATCGAGACGAGCATCGCAGCGAATGCGGCCGATCCCAGCGCCCACACGAACAGCGGTGCGGGAACACCCGGCCACCACCAGTGCGCCGACGCACCGGGATCGATGGCGTCTGCGCCGCCGGAGATGTAGCGCGACATGTTCTGATGCAAGGCGATTGTCACCGCGATCCACAGGCAGGCGGCGGCAGCGGCATAGCGGAAGCCGTCCCACGCCCATTCCGCGTCGGGCCGAAGGCTGGCGATCCCGACTGCGATGAGCATCAAGGGCAACAGGTAGCGGGGCTGCACGGTATTGCCCACAATGGCATTCGACTGTGCGAGCATCACGAACGGCACCACCCACATCGCCGCGAGGGCGAGCACGATGGTGACCATCCGCCGTGGGGTGGGCCGCCGGATGCCGACGAACAAGGCCCCTGCAAAAACGGCCGTGGTGATAACCCAGACTGCAGCCGGCATCCGAGTATCGAACCAGCCGAGGCTGGACTGACCCAGCGCACCCGTCCATAGAGACGGCACTTCGAGCAGATTCGACACATGCTGGGCGAGTGTCAATGCGTTGGCCGCAGGGTCGAGGCCCCCGAAAGCGGCTCCGCCCTGTCGGGCGCTGAGATAGAACGCCGCGCTGATGACGCATATCGCAACTCCGGTCGCGATCGGCGCGATCTGCCTGCGCACGCTTCGTACTCCGAGCACCAGTGCGAGCGCGACCCCGTAGGCGGCGTAGATCGCGGCATCTGCGCGTGCACCTCCGCCGAGGACTGCGCCGAGGACTGCTAGCGCGCACAACACCCAGCGGCGCCGGCCCGTCACTCTCGTCGCGCCGTACAGCGAAGTCCACACGGTCGCAGCGGACAGCATCGCCCAAGACGATGGATTTGTCGAGGCGAAGAGGAAGAGCCCCAGCGGAACGGCGGTCGTAAGAACCGAGATGAGGAGCGCTGGTCGGACAGAGCGTGGGAGCGCGAAGCACACAGCGGTCAAGAACCCCACGGCGAGGGCGGCGTTGGCGATACGGATCGCTATGACCGAGAGCTGTGGGTCGGTGCTCGCAAATGTCGAGGCCGCCGCATAAAACAGCCGCGGGTACAGGTTGTCGACGTTGGCGCGTTCGACGAGCGCGAGCTCCTTCACCGTCGGATCCCAGCAGCTCGCGTCCTGCTCGGGGTGGAACGCGTAGCACGGCGAGTTGACCAAGGCGGCGGGAATCAAACGCGACGTGGAGCTTGCGTCCGCTGATTCAGGAGGGACCTCGCAGAGACCGGGGCGTTCACCCAGTCCACACCAAATCGCTGCGAGGTGGAAGTCATCGTCCGGGCTCGACCCGACCGGGGACGCGAACGCCCAGGCGCAGAGCGCGAGGAATGCGAACAGGGGGATCGCGACAATCGCGATCCATCGCTGCACAGGTCGGGGGGCAGGTGTCACCGCACCATCGTAATCGTCATGGGTGAGGCGCTCCGCTCTGCCTCGGGAGTAGCGCCATAGGATAAGAGATCGTGAAACAGGAGACAGGGTCGGTCCTGGTCATCGTTCCCGCGTGGAACGAGGACCAGAACGTCGGCGACACCATCCGCGAGATCCGGGCCGCCGATTCCGCCTACGATGTCGTCGTCGTCGACGACGGATCGATCGACTCCACCCGCGCGGTCGCGACATCGGCCGGGGCGACAGTTCTCTCGCTACCGTTCAATATGGGCGTCGGTGGGGCGATGAAGACGGGGTTCACCTATGCGCAACGCCACGGCTACTCGCGTGCCGTGCAGGTCGATGCTGATGGACAGCACAACCCCGCCGACATTGCGAAGGTACTCGCTGGCCTCGAGCGCGCCGATATCTCGATCGGTGCCCGGTTCGCCGACGTCGGCACCTATGAGGCTCGAGGACCCCGCCGTTGGGCGATGACGTTCCTCGCCGCAGTCCTCTCCCGTGTCGCGCGGGCGCGGCTCACCGATGTCACCAGTGGATTTCGCGCCGCCGGGTCAAAGGCCATCGATCAGTACGTGAGGTACTACCCGGCGGAATATCTCGGGGACACGATCGACTCGCTCGTCGCCGCCATCCATGCCGGTTTGACTGTCACGCAAGTGCCGGTGGCGATGCGTCCTCGACGGTTTGGTCGACCCAGCCAGGGGGGGATCGGCTCGACTGTGTACCTATTCCGGTCGGTCTTCGCGCTAGGCCTCGCGCTCTTGCGCGGTCGCCTGAAGAGGGGCCTGCGATCGTGATCGTCTATCTCGGAATCGGCTTCGCTCTGGTCATCCTCGCCGTTATTTTCTGGCTCCTGCTGACGCGGCGCCTCCGCGAGAAATACGCACTGCTTTGGCTCGTCATCGGGCTCGCCATGTTGGTGCTCACGGTCTTTCCTGGTCTGCTGAACGGGTTGGCCGATCTCGTCGGTGTCGAACTGCCCGCGAACCTCTTGTTCATCCTCGCCCTCGCTCTTCTGATCGGCGTCACCCTGCATCAATCCTGGGAGCTGTCCACCGCGGAAGACGAGATCAGGCGTGTCGCCGAAGAAGTCGCCATTCTGCGGGCCGAGATCGAGGGAATCGGTGGGGGCACCTCCACCGCGAGCGGGCCTGCCAGCCCGGCCGACGAGACGGCCGATGGAACCGCGGGATAAGGGTAGCTCTCGCGGCCTGCTCTTCGTCCTCGGTGCGACGGCGGTCGCAGGTGCGAGCGGGTACCTGATTCAGCTCCTTGCGCCGCGTCTGCTCACCGACACGGATGCGTATCTGTCGTTCTCGGTGTTCTGGTCGACGATCTACCTTCTCGGCTCCGCCGTCGGCGGAATACAGCAGGAAGTGGCGCGGGCGACCCGCCCCGCTCTTTCCACCGATCCGCACTCAAGGCTGGCCGGATTCATCTGGGGAGCGATCGCGATCGTCGTCGTGGTCAGCATCGGCGTCGGTCTCGCCGTCGCTCCGGTGGCTTTCGGGGGCTCGACCGGCGGAATGACCGCTGCGCTCGTAGTCGGCCTGACGGGGTACGCCCTAACATCCATCGTCACCGGACTCTTCTACGGACTGCAGCGACTGAACGATGTCGCGGCCCTCATCGTTGTGGACGCCGTGCTGCGTGCGGTCGCTGTCACGCTCTGTCTGGCCGTCGGCGCACCCGCCGATGCGGTCGCGCTCGCGATCGCCGCTCCATTCGGTTTGTCTGTCGCCATCGTGTGGACGGTAGCGCGTCGGCGTGTCGGGCGCGCTTACACGGTGTCCGCGACGCCACGGCAGCTCGCCGTCAATGCGGGGCACACCGTGCTCGCCGCCGCATCGACAGGCGTGATGGTCACAGGGATGCCGCTCTTGTTTCGCGTCGCGCTGACCGACGCCACCCTTACGGCGGTCGCAGCACTCACGCTGCTGGTGACCCTCTCGCGCGCGCCGTTCATCATTCCGCTGATGGCGCTGCAGAGCTACCTCACCGTGTTGTTCCGTGATGACCCGGGTCGGGCGCCGGCGCGAATATGGCGATACCTCGCGTTCGCCGCCGCGGCGGCGGCGCTGGCAGCAGTGTTCGCCTGGTTCGCGGTGCCATGGCTGATCGAGGTGATCTCGGGCGGTGCTTATCAGGTGACCGCTCTCATGAGCGCGATCGTGGTCGTCAGTGCGGTGCTTGTCGGATGCCTGTGCATCACCGGTCCCGCACTACTCGCGCGAGCGCGACACCGCCTGTACTCGGCCGGATGGGTCGTCGCGGCGCTCGTGACGCTGCTGCTGTTGTTCCAACCATGGGGGTCCGCCGACGCGCGCGCCGTGAGCGCGCTTGTGCTTGCACCGATCGTCGGGCTTGCCGTGCATCTCATCGCCTTGCGACGCACCCCACTTGTGGCAAGCTTCGCGGGATCAGCGACCGAGCGCGAGTGACCAGGCTGCGCGCCGCCCCGAACGAGTGCCTGTGCGCAGAAGCGTCGGCAACGCGCTGAGCGCGTGCATACGCGACATGAGTCGCAGCCGGGCAGCGCGCGCTGCCCGCCGCCATCCGCGGGCACGCGCCGCAGCTGCCGTCTCGCGGTAAAAGCGACGCTCATCGTCGAATCGGGAGCCATCGCGCAACGACGTCTGCGAGAGGCTTTCGGCGTGCCGTCGGTACGCGAAGCACACGACACCCGTGTACCGCAGCGCGCCCTGCGCGAAGGCGATGTCGATCAGCAGTGCGAGATCGAGGATGATCGGCAGTCCGTCGCGGAAGCCGATGCGGCGTACGGTGTCTGTCCGGAGGGCGAGTGAGGGCCAGTAGAGCCAGTTGCCACGGAGGAGGCTCGCAGCCATCGCCTCACCGCGTAGCGTGTGGGCAGTCCGCGGAGTCAGGAAGCGCTGTTTGACGACGTCGACCAGCGTCCGAGATGGAGCGCCGTCGCCGTCGATTACCTGAACTCCGGGCTGGATGACATCCGCCTCCGGGAACTCTGCGATAGCGCGGCGGATGTGCTCGACGTAGCCGGGAAGGAGCAGGTCGTCCGACCCCAACACGACGACGTGTGACCCGGAGGCGGCAGCGACGGCACGACGGAAGTTCTCGGTGATTCCGACGTTCCGCTCGTTGCGGCGGTAGGTGATCCGGGCATCGGCGATCTCGGCGACGTGCTCGGCGACCGCCCGGTCGGGGTAGCAATCGTCGATGATCGTCAGTCGCCAGTGCGGGTCGGTCTGCGCGCGTACCGAGGCGATCGTCGCCAGGAACTGCCGTGGGTCTCCCCAATAGGGAACGCAGATGTCGAGGTCCATGCAGCCATCCTCGCTCATCGAGGGCACGTCGGACGGCGGATAGAATCGACTGGGCGAGCCGCACGGGCACGCAGGGCACACTCAGATCGGCTTCCATGGATCTCCTCATCGTCGGCTCGGGATTCTTCGGCCTCACGATTGCTGAACGGGCTGCCATGGCGGGTCGGAAAGTCACGGTCATCGACCGACGCCACCACATCGGGGGCAACGCATACAGCGAGAACGAGCCGTCCACCGGCATAGAGGTTCACCGCTACGGCGCGCATCTGTTCCACACGTCGAACCCGGCGGTGTGGGAGTACGTGAACAGGTTCACGACCTTCACGGACTACGTGCACCGGGTCTACACGAATCATCGCGGTGTCGTGTTCCCCCTGCCAATCAATCTCGGCACCGTGAATCAGTTCTTCCAGGCGGCGTACTCGCCGGACCAGGCCCGCGATCTTGTGCGTGAGCTGGCGGGCGAGTTCGACGTGAAGGCGGCGCGGAATCTCGAAGAGCGAGGGATCGCTCTCATCGGGCGGCCGTTGTACGAGGCGTTCATCCGGGACTATACGGCGAAGCAATGGCAGACCGATCCGAAAGATCTGCCTGCCGAGATCATCAGCCGGCTGCCCGTCCGATACACCTACGACAACCGCTACTTCAACGACACCTGGGAGGGTCTGCCCACCGAGGGGTACACGGCCTGGCTCGAGCGGATGGCGGACCACCCGAACATCGACGTGAAGCTCGGCACCGACTTCTTCGACGCTTCGCAGCCCCTGCACAAGGCCGCCGTCGTCCGGAACGTCCCGGTCGTCTACACCGGACCGGTTGACCGCTACTTCGACCAGGCCGAGGGCATGCTCGGCTGGCGCACGCTCGACTTCGAGCAGGAGGTTCTCGATGTTGGCGATTTCCAGGGAACCAGCGTGATGAACTACGCGGATGCCGATGTGCCCTATACCCGCATCCACGAGTTCAAACACTTCCACCCTGAGCGCGCCGATCGGCACCCGGCGGACCGAACGGTGATCGTGCGTGAATTCTCGCGCTTCGCCACGCGCGATGACGAGCCTTACTACCCGGTAAACACCCCTGACGACCGCAGGCGATTGCTCGCCTACCGCGACCTCGCACGCGGTGAACGGGACGTCCACTTCGGCGGACGCCTTGGGACCTACCAGTACTTGGACATGCATATGGCGATCGGCTCCGCGCTGTCGCTGTGGAACAACACGCTCGCGTGAACGGGAACCCGCCTTCCCACCGAACGCGGGCGCTGTGGGCCGGAGTAACGGCGGCGGCTCTCGTCGCGGGTGTGGTTCTGTTCGTCACCGAAGTGACTCCGTGGATCGCCCCGCTCGCCGTGCTCGTGAGCATCGCCCTCGCTGTCGGACAGCGAACTTCCTGGCCGTTCGCCGTTGCCGCAGGCGTGATCGTGGAACTCGCGCTTGTCGCCCTGGTGCTGCGGTTCACTCCGGAACTCGGCGTCGGCCTTGTCGGCGGGGCGGGGCTCATGTTCGGCCTTCTCGGGGCGGCTGCCCTCATCGCCTTCGTGGGGCTCGGCGCACGTCGAGTCGTCGGTCGACGAGAGCTACGCGTCGTGGCGCCGCTGCTGATCGCGCCGGTGCTGCTGGTCGCCGGCGTCGCCGTGACCGGGGTGTTCTCAGGAAACATCGAGTGGGCTATGCACAACGACGCAGTCTGGAACCTCGTCACCACTCGCATGCTCATCGCCGATGGTGGGCTGGACGCGGTCGCGCATCCGAACCCCTCTCCGCTGACCCCCGGGCTGCTCGCGATTGCGGCCGCCGTCGGACGTGACGTCGTGGCACCCGGCGACCTGCTGCACCACGATGTCGGACGCTTCGCCGCGTTCTGGCTCATCGCGACTTCGGTCGCGGGTCTGCTGGCAGCCTTGATCGGCGCGCGCAGCGTTCACGGCGGTTCGCGCACTGCCCGCGTGGTCGCGGCTGCGATCGCCGGTGTCGTTCCCTTCACCTGGTTCATGTTCGGGTTTGCGACGCAGTTCGGCTTCTACAACGCGACGCTCACTTTGATGCTGCTACTGGCGACATGGCTCGCGTGGCTCGAGACGCGCGTCGCTCCCTTCATCGGCGCGGCGGTGCTGAGCCTAGCGGCGGTCGCGTTGCTCGCGACCTGGGCTCCTGTTGCCGTGCTCCCGTTCGGGCTCGCCGTCTGCGCGCTCGTATCGCACCTGCGGCGCATCACACGGGGTCGACTCGACCTCCGCAGCATTGCGCTGCTCGTGCTGGCGGGCCTTCCGGTGCCGATATATCTGCTCGCCGTCACGCTGCCCGACTTGCGCCGCGACGGCGCGGCGCTCGCGGTCGACGGTGGAATCATGCCGCTCCAACCCATTCACGTGGCAGTGATCGCGACGGTGACACTGACCGCCTCTGCGTTGACGGCACTACACCTCCACCAGCGGCATCAGCTGGTAGGCGTCGTGATGATCGTGGCGTCAGCCGCATGCGTCGGCGGCTACCTCGTCTATCAGCGCGCCGCCACCGCGAGCCCGTGGGGGTACTACCCGGCGAAGTTCGCATGGCTCGTCGGATCGCTGCTGATCGTCATCCTCACGGCCACCCTCTTGTCGGAGCTTGCGGTCCTGCGCGGGCGCGTCTGGGCATCCGTTGGCGTCGTCGGACTCGCGGTGTTGTTGCCCGGTGTCATGATGGCGCAAGTGCCCCCCGCGTCCGACCGCCTGGCATCCGTGCTGACTCCGGTGGCGATCGTCACGCAGCGAGGGGTGGCGGCGGGCGAGCCGGCTGCCACGCGCCTGTTCGAGCTGGCTGAGCCCGGCGTCCGCACGCTCGCGCTCTCGTACCTGACTCCCGCGGGCGACACGTTCTTGAACAGTTGGCTGCTTCAGCTCGAGTCGACGGAAGCCTCGGACCCGATCCGCTCATACTCGTACATCCTCGATCCGCGCAACGAGGAGCAGGCCTGCGGAGCCGTGCGTGCGTGGGCGGCACCCGTCCGCGTAGTGACGAGCGACCCCACCCTTCCCGAGCGTTTCGCGCGAATCTGCGCGGATCAGGACGTCACCGTCGACGTGCTCGCGCCGTGACGCTGCACAATCACCTCATAGACTCGAACCTGTGACCACCGCCGTCGTCGGCGCCCCGGGATCTCCCCGGCGCTACCTCCACTCGCTGTGGTTGCTGTCGGCGCGTGACCTCAAGGTGCGCTACTCGACGAGCGCACTCGGCTACGTCTGGTCGGTGCTCGATCCGCTCGTGATGAGCGCCATCTACTGGTTCGTGTTCACCCAGGTCTTCGATCGCGACGGGATCGGCGGTTCGCCGTACATCGTGTTCCTCCTCGCGGGGCTCTTGCCGTGGGTCTGGTTCAACTCGGCCGTCAGCGACCTGACGAAGGCGTTCAAGAAGGATGCCCGGCTCGTCCGCTCCACGGCGATTCCGCGCTCGATCTGGGTGAACCGCATCGTGCTGAGCAAGGGCGTCGAGTTCGCGTTCTCGATCCCCGTGCTCATCCTGTTCGCGGTCTTCGCCGTGCCACGAGTCCACCTGAGCGCACTGATTCTGCTGTTCCCGCTGGGCATCCTTCTGCAGGTCGTCCTCCTCGTGGGCCTGGGGCTGATCGTCGCTCCGCTCTGCGCGCTCTGGGGTGACCTGGAACGCACGACCCGGCTCATCCTGCGCGCCCTCTTCTATGCCTCGCCGATCATCTACGGCTTACCCGATCTGCCGTCGCCGTTCCGCGAGCTCGCCCTCTTCAACCCGCTCACGGGCATCTTCTCGCTCTACCGCGCGGGCCTTTTTCGCCACCAGTTCGACCCGCTGGCGATCGGCGTGGCCGCGGGTATGTCGCTGCTCTTCCTCGCGATCGGAGTGCTCGTCTTCCGTCGCCTCGAGCCTGCCGTGCTGAAGGAGCTGTGATGTCGGCAGGGCTTGCCATTCGCGTCGAGGGCCTCGGCGTGAGCTTTCGACGCAACCGTCGCGGCAGCCGCAGCCTCAAAGACCTCTTCGGCGGAGCCGCACGCCGCACGCGCCCCGGCGAGTTCTGGGCTCTGCGCAACGTGAGCTTCGATGTGCAGCGGGGCGAGGCGATCGGCGTCGTGGGGCGCAACGGCCAGGGCAAATCGACCCTCCTGAAGCTCGTCGCCGGCGTGCTGCTGCCCGACGAGGGCGCCGTGGAAGTGCACGGGGGAGTCGCGCCACTCATCGAGATCACCGGCGGCTTCGTCGGCGACCTCACGGTGCGCGAGAACGTCCGGCTGACGGCGGGGCTGCACGGCATGTCGCGCGCCGAGGTCGCACGTCGCTTCGATGACATCATCGCCTTCGCCGAAATCGCCGACTTCGTCGACACCCCCTACAAGCACCTCTCGAGCGGCATGAAGGTGCGCCTGGCGTTCGCCGTCGTCTCGCAGCTCGAAGAGCCGATCGTTCTCGTCGACGAGGTGCTCGCCGTCGGCGACCGCGCCTTCAAAGCCAAGTGCTACCGCCGCATCGACGAACTGCTCGCCGAGGGGCGAACGCTGTTCTTCGTCAGCCACAACGAAAAGGATCTGCGCCGCTTCTGCACGCGTGGCCTCTATCTCGACAAGGGCGCGCTGAAGATGGATGCCCCCATCGCCGACGTCCTCGACGCCTACAACGCCGACTATCCGCCCGGGTGAGCGGCGACGCCCACGAGCGCAACGACGGCCCCTACGGCCATCCCATGCCCGCGTAGCGCCATCCGGCGGCGCGCCAGGCCGCGGCATCCAGCCCGTTCCGGCCGTCGACGATGACCCGACCATCGGTGAGGCTCGACGCGTGCTCGGGTGCGAGTTCGCGGCGGTACTCGTCCCATTCGGTGACGAGGATGATGGCGTCGGCCCCCCGGATCGCCTCGTCGCGCGCGGCTTCGTAGGTCAGCTGGGGGTGCAGTCTGCGGGCATTGTCGATCGCCTGCGGGTCGGTCACGACGACCTTCGCGCCGAGGCCGTGCAGGCGCACGGCGACGTCGAGCGCCGGCGAGTCGCGCACATCGTCGCTGTGGGGCTTGAACGCGGCGCCGAGCACGGCGATCTTCTTCTCGAAGACCGCACCGCCGAGCCCTTCGACGACGAGCTGCACCGCACGATCGCGGCGGCGCAGATTGATCTCGTCGACTTCGCGGAGGAAGGCGACCGATTCGCCGCGGCCGAGCTCTTCGGCACGGGCCGAGAAAGCGCGGATGTCTTTCGGCAGGCATCCGCCGCCGAATCCGATGCCGGCGCCGAGGAAGCGGCGGCCGATGCGCACGTCGTGGCCGATGGCGTCGGCGAGCTGTGTGACGTCAGCGCCGGTGACTTCGGCGATCTCGGCCATCGCGTTGATGAAGCTGATCTTGGTCGCGAGGAACGCGTTGGCGGCGACTTTCACGAGTTCAGCGGTCGCGAGGTCGGTCACGATGAACGGCGTGCCCTTCGCGATGGCCGGCGCATACACCTCTCGCAGCACGTCACCCGCCACGACGCCGTCTGCGGCGACACCGACGACCAGCCGATCCGGATCGATGGTGTCCTGCACGGCGAAGCCTTCGCGCAGGAACTCGGGGTTCCACACGAGTGTCGACCCCGCGGCCTCGATGCGCGGGGCGAGGCCTGCCGCGGTGCCGACCGGCACGGTCGACTTGCCGGCGACGACGTCACCCGGCGAGAGGTAGGGCAGCAGGGCATCCACCGCCGCGTTGACGTACGTGAGATCCGCTGCGTAGCCGTCTTTCTGCTGCGGGGTGCCGACGGCGACGAAATGCACCGCCGCGCCCTTCGCCGCCGAGAAATCGGTGGTGAACGTCAGCCGGCCCGACGCGATGCCTTCCGAGAGGATCTCGCCCAGCCCCGGCTCATAGAACGGGGCCTCACCGACCGACAGCGCCTCGACCTTGCGGGCGTCGACGTCGATACCCACGACCTCATGACCAATGGATGCCATGGCCGCCGCGTGGACGGCACCGAGGTACCCGCAACCGATCACAGAAAGACGCATGCTGTTCCTCTTGCTCCGAGTGTTCTGAACCGGGGTCAGTGCGCGGCCGCCACCAGCGGCGGCATGGGCTTCCACGAGGCATCCGCGGCGATCTTGCGCCCATCACGGAGGCCCCGGAACAGGTTCGACGTGCCCGTGACCTTCCGTTCGACGAGCAGCAGGCGGATGATCTCCTTGCCGAACGTGAGCGAGGTGCCGAGCCCGAACGCCACCGGGTTGTAGACGCCGAGCGCCCGGTAGTACTGCTTGATCAGCGCGCGGTTGCGCATGATGTAGTAGCGGTAGGCATCGGACGAGGCGTTCATATGGCGGATGCCCATGTCCCACTGCTTGATCTCGCGCGTGCGGCGCAGCACGAACTCATTCACGATCACCGAGGTCGTCAGCCGCGACGCGAGCCACCCGTACGTCTGGTCGTCCCAGTAGATGAAGAACCGGGGGTCGGGCAGGCCGATCTGCTCCACGATGTCGCGGTGGATGAACATCCCCTCGAAGCAGCCCGAGTTCATCTCCTTGTACCCCGACGCATCGAAGCCGCTCGGCGCGAAGGGGATCGGGATGCCCAGGGGCTCAGAGACCCGGTACTGCCAGTAGAACTCGCTGCCGTCGTAGTCGTAGCGGCGCCCCTGGATCGACTTGAACCGTGGCGCCCACGCGCCCATCCGCGCCAGGCCGTCGGGCATGACCTCGACATCGTCGTCCATGAGCCAGATCCAGGTCGACCCGAGCTCGTACGCCGTGCGCATGCCCTCGCTGAACCCACCGGAGCCGCCGGTGTTCGTGTCGAGCCGGCGGTAGACGATCTCGGTGCCGATCGATTCGCGATACGACTCGACGACGTCGGTGGTGTCGTCCGACGAGGCGTTGTCGATGATCACGACGTGGCCGGGCTTCGGGTCCATCACGGTGATGCTGTCGAGCAGTCGCGTGAGCAGAGCCGACCGGTTGAACGTCACGATCGTGATCGTCGCGCTCGCCGGATCGAACGGCGCCGGAGGCTCGGCAGACGAGGCCGCAGAGGAAGGAGAGCGGTCTGAAGAGGGGAGGGTCATGGCCGGTCGATTCTACCCTGCGGGCACCGAGGGAATCGTGCCCGTCGGCGTGCCGCTCGCGCCACCCGCCCCGAGCCGCTCGCGCCACCCCCGCGACTGACCCGCCCGCACGGCGCACAGCACCAGCAGCATCCAGCCGAGCCCGTACAGCGTGACCGACTCGAAGACGCTGACCACGGCGAGCGCGACCACCATGAGGGGAGTCCAGGCGTAGACGATGGAGCGCCGCTGGCTGGCATCCAGCCATGACCGCACCAACGCGGAGCCCCCCAGCGCGCACAGCAGCAGCACCCCGGCCCAGCCCAGCTGCAGCTGCACGTCGACGTACGCGTTCAGCGCCGTGGTGTGATGCTGCGCGAGCAGTTGGTTGATCGAGACGAAGGGCTGCTCCAGGGTGTCCCATGCGCCGAACCAGCCCCACCCCTGCACGGGTTGGCGGCTCGCGAAGTACTGCGC
>JASCPF010000139.1 GCA_029959325.1 Microbacteriaceae bacterium PS02068 | reverse complement strand
GGGCGGCCCAGCAGCGTGTTGACGGCCGCGATGCGCCCTGCGCGGTCGGCGGCGCGCAGCCGAGCGCGCTCCCAGGCCGCCAGCGCGGCGGGCGGTTCCCCCTCGCGCACCCATCGGGCCAGCAGCGGCGCGAGCGTCACGGCGTCGATCAGCCCCAGGTTCATGCCCTGGCCGCCGATCGGGCTCACCTGGTGCGCCGTGTCGCCGATCGCGACGATGCGCCCCGTGCGCAGCGCCGTGAGGCGCGAGCGCGCGACGCCGAACCACGTCGCCGCCGTGACATGTGCGGCCGCGGCATCCGAACCCGTCCGACGCGCCACGGCATCGCGCAGGCGCGCGGCGTCGGTCGAGGCATCCGTCTCTCCGGCGCCGTCCTGCGCGCGAGGCATCCATGCGACGTAGCGCCGCCGGCCGCCGGGCAGGGGGAACGACTCGAGCACGCCATCGGCGTCGAGGTGCACGACCGCGCGCTCGCCGTCGCCCGTCGCGTCGGGGCAATCGGTCATGAGGTAGCGGTCGGGATACGAGCGGGCGCGGGTCGGTGTCGACACGAGGGCACGGGCGCGGAGTCCGCCCGCGACCACCACGACGCGGGCGAGGATGATCTCGGCCTCGCCGCCGCCTGACTCGAGGTGCAGCGCGACGCCGCCCGGCTCGGGGACGAGCGCGGTGACCGCGACTCCGCGGCGAGCCGCGGGTGCTCCCCAGGACGCCGCCGCCCCGCGGAGCGCCGCCTCGGTCGCCGACTGCGGCAGGGTGGCGACGTAGGGATGCCTTGTGTGCAGCCGATCGAAGCGGACCTCACCGAGGCGGCGGCCGCCTCGTCGAGCCTCGCCCACGCGCACGCGGAGCGCCTCGGCGAGCAGCCGCTCGGTCGCGCCCGAGGCCTCCATCGCCGCGAGGGCCGTCGCGTGCACGCCGACCGCGCGCGATCCGGGGCCGGCCTCGGGC
>JASCPF010000138.1 GCA_029959325.1 Microbacteriaceae bacterium PS02068 | reverse complement strand
GGTGGCGCGGGCGCAGCGATGGGGGCCGCGGGCGGCGCAGGTGCAGCGATGGGGGCCGCGGGCGGCATGGGCGCGGCCGCGGGCGGCGCGGGTGCGATAGACGCGGGCAGGTCGGCGAGGCGCGTGACGGCCGAGAGCTCAGGATGCCTCGTCAGTCCCGCGAATGCGCGGCGCAGCGGCGGCACGCGCAGTCCCGCGGAACGCAGCAGCGCCTCGTCGGCGAAGATCTGCGCGGTCGGGGCATCCGCGACGATGCGCCCCTCGCCGACGACGATCGTGCGGTGCGCGTATTCGGTGACCAGCTGCATGTCGTGGGTGACGACGAGCACCGTGGTGCCCTCGTCGTTGAGGCCGCGCAGTAGGCCGAGCAGCTCGTCGGCGCGGGCGCGATCCTGCCCGAAGGTGGGCTCGTCGAGGGCCAGCGCGGGGGCGCCCGCGACGAGCGCGGTGCCGACGGAGAGCCGGCGCTTCTGCCCGCCCGAGAGCAGGAACGGGTGGACGTCGGCCTTGTCCTCGAGCCCGAACCGGCGCAGCACCTCGGTCGCGCGGGCGCGCACCTCGGCATCCGGCAGCTTCTGCAGGCGCAGCCCGTGCGCGAGCTCGTCGAAGATGGTGTGTGCGATGAACTGATGCTCGGGATTCTGGAAGACGAAGCCGATCCGCCGCGACAGGGCCCGCAGCTCGATGCGCGAGACGTCGATGCCGCCGACCCTGACCTGGCCGCGCGGCACCGGCACGACGCCGGCGATCGACTGCAGCAGGGTCGTCTTGCCGGCCCCGTTGGCGCCGACGATTGCCACGAACTCGCCCGCCCGCACGTCGAGATCGATCCCGTGCAGGATCTCGGCGCGCCCGCGCCGCGTGCGCAGGTCCCGGACGGTGATGAAGGGGTCGGCGTGCGGTCTCGGAACTTCTGCCGGTCCCCGAGCTTGTTCTGCCGGTCCCCGAGCTTGTCGAGGGGGCGTCGCAGGTGATTGCGGCGCCCCCACGACAAGCTCGGGGACCGCGGGGGAGGCCGGGCCCGCGGGGGG
>JASCPF010000137.1 GCA_029959325.1 Microbacteriaceae bacterium PS02068 | reverse complement strand
TGGGCTGACCCCGTTTCGTAGGTCCAGTCGTTATGAGAGTCGTCCTGTTGTCCGCGGTCGCGGGCAGGGAGACTGGTCAGATCATGACGAACAGCAGGAAGCGTCACACCCCGGAGCAGGTCGTCCGTAAGCTCGGGCAGGCCGACAGGATGCTCGCCGACGGTCAGGACGTCGCGGCGGTGTGCCGGGAGCTCGTGGTGTCCGAGCAGACGTACTACCGGTGGCGGAACCAGTACGGCGGCCTCAAGGCCGACGACGCAAAGCGCCTGAAGGAGCTGGAGAAGCAGAATGCGACCCTGAAGCGTCTGCTCGCGGAAGCGGAGCTGGAGAAGGCCGCGCTCAAGGAGCTGGCTGAGGGAAACTTCTAAGCCCGGACAGGCGCCGCGCCGCCGTCGATCACCTCAAGCGCAAGCTGCGGGTGAGCGAACGGATGGCGTGCCGTCTGGTCGGGCTGAGCCGCTCCGCGTATCGGCGACCGCTCAAGGGCGACACGGTCGCGGACCCGGATCGGGCGTTCAGGGAGTGGCTGCGCGCCTGGGCGAAGGACCATCCCCGCTACGGGTACCGGCGGGCGTATCACGACGCCCGCGCCGAGGGGTGGGTGGTGAACCACAAGAAGATCCAACGCCTGTGGCGTGACGAAGGGCTCCGGGTCCCGCAGCGGCGTCGACGCAAGCGCGTCGGGTCCTCGACCGTCGACGCGCCGACGGCGGACGCGCCGAACGTGGTGTGGGCGGTGGACTTTCAGTTCGACGCCGACGAGCACGGCCGACCGATCAAGATCTGCTCGATCGTCGACGAACACACCCGGGAGTGCATCGGCGGCCTCGTGGAGCGCTCGATTACCGCCGACCGACTCACCGCCCACCTCGAGGACCTCGTCGCCGCCCGGGGCGCCCCGGCGGTGCTCAGGTCGGACAACGGGCCGGAGTTCATCAGCGAGGCGATGGCCGACTGGGCCGGCACCCGCACCGGCCTGTCCTACATCCCTCCGGGCTCGCCGTGGCGCAACGGGTACGTCGAGTCGTTCAACAGCCGGATCCGCGACGAGTGCCTCAACATCAACAGCTTCTACTCGCTGCTGCACGCGCAGGTCATCATCGGCGACTGGAAGGACGAGTACAACCACCACCGCCGGCACTCCTCGCTCGGCTACCTACCCCCAGCCGAGTACGCTCGACAGTGCACCCATCAAATGGAAACCGACGACTCACAGAACGTCCGGACCGAATGAAGGGGGCGGCTCA
>JASCPF010000136.1 GCA_029959325.1 Microbacteriaceae bacterium PS02068 | reverse complement strand
GCTCGCGCCGATCACGCCGCGCGCCGACACGACCGCGCCTGCGCCTGCGCCCGCGCCTGCGCCTGCGCCTGCGCCTGCGCCGAGCCTCCCCGCCCAGGCGGCGACGCCGACGGCGAGCGAGACGGGGTAGCAGCCCGCGTCGAGCAGCGCTCCGCCGGCGAGCGTGGGGTCGAACAGCCGCTGGATGCCCCGGTCTGCGGCGAACCCGATTGACGTCTCGACCTCGACGATCTCGCCCAGCACTCCCTCGCCGACGATCTCGCGAAGCCGATCGGGGAACGGCCCGAAGCGGTACTTGAACGCCTCGACGAGCGGAAGCCCCGCGGCCTCGGCGGCGGCGAGGACCTCGTCGGTCTCGGCGACGCTCACGCCGAGCGGCTTCTCGCAGAGGACGGCCTTGCCCGCCGCGAGCGCGGCCAGCGCCAGTTCGCGGTGCGAGGTGTGCACGGTGCCGATGTACACGGCGTCGATGTCGTCGCGCGCGAGGATGTCGTCGTGCGTGCCGGCGATAGCGCCGCCGAACTCGTCAGCGAATGCGCGCGCTCGCGAGGCATCCCGCGCACCGACGGCGTGCAACGCGCCGAACCGAGCGTGCGGCAACGCCCGCAGGAAGTCTCCGCTGATGCCGCCCGCTCCGAGCACCGCCCAGCGGGCAGGGGCGGTTCCGGATGCCGTGTCGCTCATGCCCTCACGCTATCCCGCCGGACACTCCCGCCGCCTCAACTCGCGAGACCGCCGGCACCCGCAGCACCGTCGGGGTCTCACCCCCGAGCACGATCGATTGATCGCTCGGGATGAGCCGACTGAAGTCGTGGATCGGGTCGTCCGTGCCCGGGTTGCGCAGATGCAGGGGGTGCGCGCCCGACGACACCTGCAGTCGCAGGCGGTGGCCCGCCGCGAACCTGTGGGCGGTCGGCGACAGCCGCACGGTGGTCGTCCGCCGCGCGCCGGGCGCCGCATCGGCATCCATCCGCACGAACGCGTCGGTGATCGACACCGAGCCCTTGTCGCCGACGTCGCACAGGCGCAGGAAGAAGTCGACGCGCGGGTTCGTCGAGGTGAAAGTGAGGTCCACCTCGACGTCGCCGATCACGGTGAGATCGGCGGTCAGGGGCGCGCTCGTGAAGACGAGCACGTCGTCGCGCCGCTCGCGCACGCGCTGATCCCGGCGGCCGGACTCGAACGGGTTGAGGGAGCGGCCGCCCGCCTGTGGGGTCGGGTCGGCCGGGTCGTACCGGTACGCGACGGATGCCTCGGGCCCAGCGCCGCCCGCCTCCAGGCGGCCGCCCGGTGTCAGGAGCCAGGCGCGCGGGGTCGCCGGCGGCGGCCACTCCGCGAGCTCGCGCCATCCCGCGCCGCCCGTCACCTCCACCCGCAGGGG
>JASCPF010000135.1 GCA_029959325.1 Microbacteriaceae bacterium PS02068 | reverse complement strand
CGCTCAACGACCGGGTTGGGGGGAACCCGGTCGTTGAGCGAGGAGCGCAGCGACGAGTCGAAACGGATCAGCCGTTGAGGATGTCTTCGATCTGCGTGTCGAGCTTGGTGGCCAGCGCCTTCACGTCGCCGCCGTTCGCGACCTGCACGAAGAAGTCCTGCAGCAGGCCCTTCGCCTCGACGTCGGCCCACTTGGGTGACGCGGGGGTGAGCTTGGCGTTCGCCGCGGCATCCGCGATCACCTTCGCGAGCTCGGGAGTGGCCGCGGCGACATCGCCACCCAGCGACTTCTTGGCGGGCACGAGGCCGGCCTTGGCGAGGATCGTCTGGTAGTCATCGCTCAGCATGATCTCGAGCGCGCTCTTGGCGAGCTCGGGGTGCGCCGACTTGGCCGCGATGCCCACGTTCGAGCCGCCGGCGAAGACCTGCGCCGCGCCGCCGTCCTTGCCCGGAAGGGCGAAGTAGCCGGTCGTGTCGGCGAGCGCCGTCGGCTTCTTGTCCTCATCGGCCACGATCGACCAGTACGCCCAGCTGGGCGCCGACAGCGTCGCCGCCTTCTCGGTGCGGAACGGCACCCAGGCCTCGGTCTCGTCGCCGTCCTTCGGAGCGAGGGATGCCTTCGTCATCAGCTCCTGCACCTGCTCGATGCCCTTCACGGACGCGTCGCTCGAGAGCTGGGCATCCCACTTTCCGTCCTTCTGCACGGCGATCTCGCCGCCGTTCTCCCAGATGAACGGGAGCGCGTTGTACCAGTCCTTGCCGGGGAAGTAGACGCCCGAGACGCCGGGGAGCGCGGCGGCGAGCTTCTCGCCGTTCGCGACGTACTCGTCGAGGGTCGTCGGCACGCTGACGCCGGCCGTCTGGTACTGCGCGGTGTTGTAGAACACCACGCGGGCACCCGAGTAATAGGGCGCCGCGAAGAGCTTGCCGTCCCACGATCCGGCAGTCACGAAGCCAGGCAGCAGGTCATCGCCGCCGAGCTTGTCCTGGATGTCGGACAGGTCGAGCAGGGCGCCGCTCGAGGTGAACGCGGCGGCCTGGGTGTTGCCCATCTCGACGACATCCGGGGTGTCGCTCGAGGACAGGCTCGTCGTGAGCTTGTCGACGAGTCCGGTCCACTGCTGCTCTTCGATGACCAGTGTGCTGCCCGGGTTGTCGGCCTCGAACGTCTTCTTGAGGTAGTCGCGCGCATCCTTCGGGGTGTCGGTGCCGACGAGCCACACACGCACCTCTCCGGCCTCAGGAGTGCTGCCGCCGCCGGTGCCGCCGCCTGCGCAGCCGGCGAGAACGACAGCCGAAGCGCCGAGAAGCGCGAGTGCTCCAAGCTTCTTGTTCATGGTGTCTTCCTTTGTTTTCTTGGTGTTCCGGGGGTCGGGGTGACGGGGTCACCCCGACCTGTCCGGGGGATCAGGGGGGATCGAGTGGTGGAGGTACGCAGATC
>JASCPF010000134.1 GCA_029959325.1 Microbacteriaceae bacterium PS02068 | reverse complement strand
CGTCGTCCCATGGGATCACCTCGGACGGATCACCGGCCTGCGGGTCGCCGGGCTTGCCGATGACGTATTGGTGGGCGACGCCGCTGGCATCCACCACACGCAACTCCACCGTGAGCGCCTGCGCCGACCCCGCACACTGGATGTAGTCCTCAGACAACGGGAGCTCGTGCAGCAGATTCGACCCCTCCGGTGCAAGCCACAAACTGAACGCCCAAAACTTGACGCCGTCCATGTTGTTCAGCGAGGCGCGGAGCTGATCCGGATAAGGCCGGAAACTGTCCACAAGCGGTCCGCCGCCGCTGCCATTCATCTGCCTGACGTGTGTTCTCACTGTCACGGTACGTACTCGACTTTCACTTTGACAATTCGGATGGTCTCACCGTTGAGGGTCGCTACGGCGGGTCGGTCGTGGCTCACGACGTCGTCGAAGCCGCGTTGTGCGGCGTTGCGTGACGCGGACCCGCTCTTCACCTCGATGCCCGTGTCGGTGCCGTCGGGGTTCCGCATCAGCCCATCGTAGAGACGACCCTTGTCAGCCGACGTTCCGTCGAGGCGATGCTCGCCCAAGCCGGGTCGAACTTCACGGGGTTATCCGAGGTGGAGTTCGCGGTGGTGGTAGGTGGTGGGGATGGTGTCGGTGAGGAAGTAGGCGTAGAAGATGTCGGCGGCCTCATCGGCGGTGAATACTTCGTTCGGGTAGACGCGGGTGCTGCGGCGTCCGTCGTCCCATGGGATGACCTCGGACGGATCACCGGCCTGCGGGTCGCCGGGCTTCCCGATGACGTACTGGTGGGCGACACCGGAGGCATCCACCACACGCAGCTCCACCGTCAGCGCCTCCGCCGACCCCGCACACTGGATGTAGTTCTCCGACAACGGAAGCTTGTCGAGCAGATTCGCCCCCTCGGGAGCGCGCCACAAACTGAACGCCCAGAACGAGGTGCCATCCATCTGGTTCAGCCCGTAGCGGAGCTGATCCGGATAAGGCCGAAAGAAATCGTTGAGTGCTTCGCGGCTGTAGCCGTTCATCTCAGACACGTGTGTTCTCGCGGTCATGGAACCTCCTTCAAAATCACTTGGACGATTCGGATGCGCTCTCCGTTGAGGGTCGCGAAAGCCGGTGTATCTGGGCTCACGGCGCCGTCGAAATCGCGTTGTGCGGCGTTGCGTGACGCGGACCCGCTCTTCACCTCGATGCCCGTGTAGGTGCCGTCGGGGTTCCGCATCAGCCCATCGTAGTAGCGACCTTGATCGGCCCCCGCGCCCGCCAACCGATGCCCCTCGATCGTGGCTCGAACGTGGACGCGGTGTACCTCGAGGCCGTTGATTTGGGCGACCTCATCGAGCCCGAGTTGTTCTTTGTCGACCCATTGGCGGTTGTCGCCGGAGACGAATTTGCCGTAGTCGTCGCGGCCGTCGCCGCGGTCGACGCCGTGTCGGCGGGTGTCGGTCTCGGGTATGGTGCCGTCGCCGGGCCGGCGCGTGGGTGCGTCGGGTTTGTCGTCGAAGGTGTCTTTGTCTTTGACCTGCCGGATGACGGTGTCGAAGTGGTCGTCGAGGTTGTCGGCGAGATGATGCAGCCGAGAACTCGCATGACCCATGCCATCGAGCACCGCTTCGCGGAGTTCGCGGATGACGGGTTTCAGGCTGGTCATGTGTCGCCTCCGAAGTTGAGTGCGGAGAAGTCGCTGACGAAGGTGGTGGTGAGGGTCTGGATGTCGGCGCCGTGGAGTTTCATCGTGGCTTGTGCGTCTTCGAGCGCGGCGAGGTCGGCGTAG
>JASCPF010000133.1 GCA_029959325.1 Microbacteriaceae bacterium PS02068 | reverse complement strand
GCGCTGCTGGCCCGCTCGATGAGCACCCGCCGACGCCGACCTGCGAGCGCGGCGATGACCGCCGCGACGGCGAGCGCAGCCGCCAGCCCCGCCGCGACCGCCGGCAGCGCCCCCGAGACCACCACCGACCGGCGATCGCCGGTGACGAGGCCGAGCACGGCGAGCAGGCCGGCCACGAGCGCGCCGAGGGTGAGGGCGATCGCCGGCATCCGACCCTTCACGCGCGCGCCACCTCGGCGCAGAAGCGGTACCCCACACCGGGCACGGTCTCGAGGTAGCGTGGCGTCGTCGCGTCGTCGCCGAGGGCCGCACGAAGTTCGGCGACCCGGTGGTCGACGGCGCGGGTGTGGGTCGCGAAGTCGAAGCCCCAGAGGGCCGACAGCAGCCGCTCGCGGGCGTGCACTTCACCCGGACGCGCCATCAGGTACTCGAGCAGCTGGAAGGCCTTCGGCGTCAGCGACAGCTCGACGCCGTCGCGCCACGCACGGCGCGACGGACGCTCGAGGCGCAGCCCGTCGGCCACGAGGGTCTGTGACGTCACCAGTGGCGCCGCCCCCGCGGCGACACGGCGCAGCACCGCCCGGGCGCGGGCCACCAGCTCTTGCGGATCGAACGGCTTGTTGAGGTAGTCGTCGGCGCCCTCTTCGAGGGCAGCCGACCGTTCGCCCGATTCACCGACCTGCGTCAGCAGAATGGTGGGCGTGCGATCCCCCGAGGCGCGCAGCCGGCGCACCAGCTCGCGCCCGTCGAGCACGGGCATCATGACGTCGCTGACGAGGATGTCGGGATGCCAAGACGCCACGCACTCCCACGCCGCCTGCCCGTCGGCCGCGACGCGCACCTCGAAGCCACTGCGAGAGAGGAACGGCGCGAGACCGTCGGTGATCGAGCTCTCGTCATCGACCAGCAGCAGGCGCGGTGGTGAAGACGGCATGATCGGATCGTACTGAGGGGTGCGTGGTCAGTGCACGATGGGCGTGGTCCCGTTGAGCACACCGGCATCCACCACCGCCGGAGTTCCCGCCTCCCATCCGATCAGGTTGGCGTCGGCCTCGGCGTCGACCTCGATCCGCGCGGCCGAGACGAGCACGACGATGTTGCCGTCTCCCTGGACTGTCAGAGTGTCGACCGCCGGCAACAGGACGATCGCCCCCGCGGCGACGATCGTGACCTCACGACATTCCCCGCTCACGTCGACCACGAGCGCGTCGGCGTTGCGGTCGACTGTGTAGGCGCCGTCGATGCACACGACATGCTGCGAGACCTTGTCGGTCCATCGCGCGCGCTGCAGCCGCGCCATGCGCTCATCGTCGACCAGACCGGTGGGATGAGTGTTCTCCACTTCGCCCTGAGCGGTCGCAGACGGCGCAGCAGACGACGCTGTCGCCGAACGCGACGGCGCCGGCGAGGCATCCACCACCGCGGGCGTCGGATCGGCCGCTGCGTCGGTGATCCGCACTCCGCAGCCGGTCAGGCCGAGCGCGGCGGCACCGACGACCACCGCGAGGGACAGGGACGAGAGACGGTTCATGGTGCTCATGCACACCACGGTACGCACGCGACGTCGCAGCTGTGTCGCGACCGTGTCGCAATCCTGCGACACGACCGAGACACGGCTGGATCAGAACATTCGGCAGCGAGGCTCTGCGTGGCGCCGCGCGCGTGCTCGGCCGGCACGGCATCATGAGTCCGGGCGCGCTCGTTCCGCCCGCGATCGCGGCTCGCCCGGGCTCGCCCCCACCGCACTCGAGGAGGATGCCGTGGATGTCGCGCTCCTGACGAATCCCGCTGCGCGCGCCGGCGCGCACACCGGCGCCGCGATGCGCGCGGCCGAGCGGCTGCCCGCCGCCGGGCACCGCGTCAGCGTGATCT
>JASCPF010000132.1 GCA_029959325.1 Microbacteriaceae bacterium PS02068 | reverse complement strand
TGTAGGTTCCGGTTGGAAATGTCCGTTTCGCAGGGGAAATGTCCACGGTGTGTCCATCTGGACATGTCGTGCTCCTGGCGTCCGCTGCTTGGCCCGCGATGATGGAGGAATGGGCAGTGACGAGCGACCACGGTGGAACCACAACATCCACGTGCATCGCGTGGTGCTCGACGCGATCCCTTCGGACGCACGGTCCGCCCTCGATGTCGGAGCGGGCGACGGGATGCTCGCAGCGGAACTCAGAGAAGTGATCTCGGAGGTCGTTGCGATCGACCTCGACAGCAACGTCCTCAGACGCGCAGCGATCGAGCATCCGGGCATCGTATGGGTGCGCGATGACGTGATGACGCATGACTTCGGCCGCACGTTCGACGTCGTAGCTTCCGTCGCGACGGTTCACCATCTGCCGGATCTGCGCGCTGCGCTCCACCGTCTGGCCGACCTGACTTCGCCCGATGGAGTGCTCGTCGTCGTCGGACTTGCTCGATCGACAACTCCGCGCGATCACCTGCTTTCCCTCGTGGGCGTGGTGCAGCATCAGTGGTTGTCGCGCAGGCGGCGCGTCTGGGAGCACTCCGCATCGACCGCACCGCCCGCCCACTCCTACCGGCAGGTCCGTCGTATCGCTGCTGAGGTGTTGCCCGGTGCGCACTGGCGGCGCTTTGCGCTGTGGCGCTATGCGCTGATCTGGAACCCAGGGAGTGATCGGCGTCGCTAACGTCGATCTTGTGAACATCGAGGATGACGTGCTGAATGTCCGTGCACGCAGCGAGGCGGACGCGCGGGAGGTCGTTGGATGGGTGGAAGACGCACAGGCGCTGTATCTGTTCTCTGGCCCCCGTCTGACATGGCCTCTGACGGTCGACCAGCTGCAGGGCATGCTGGCGATTGAGGGGCTCGCGGCGTCGGTGGTCGTTTCACAAACCGGCGAGGTCGTGGCCCACTTCGATCTCACGATCGACGGAGCGTTGGCTCGCCTGGGACGGGTCATTGTCAAACCCGAGTTGCGTGGCCGTGGACTGGCGAGCCGGATGATGGACCTCGCCGTTTCGCAGGCGCAGCGGCTCGGAGCGGAAGTCGTTCGACTCAACGTGATCACTACGAACGAGCCGGCGTGCCGCGTGTACCGGCGAGCGGGCTTCGATGTTCTTCCCGGCGCTTCGAGCCGAGCCGATGTCACTGTCATGGAGCGGCCGATCATTGCCCCATTGCCCTGACGTCGACATTTCCTCGCGAGAGCCGCAACGCTCGCGATAGACAGATTGGGTCTGCGATCCGTGTGACATCGCGCGCACGGAGGACATTTCATCCCGGTCCCTACATCTCGATCGATCGACACAAGTTCTGACAGCATTGGCGGATGGTATTCACGATCAGGCCACCGCGTTCACAAGAGGCGTCCGCGATCGCTGATCTGCATGTCGCGACGTGGAAGGAGGCGTACTCCGATTTGCTCCCCGAGGACTATTTCTCCGAGGAATATGTCGCGGGTCGTCACCGAATGTGGCAGCACGTTCTGACGAACCCGCGTGACGACATGCTCGTTCGGGTAGCGGAGGTCGACGGCGAGATCGTCGGATTCGCGTGGGTGGGTCCGGGTGAGGGTGTCAATGGCGAGGAGGCGCCTCGTGAGCGTCTGCTCTACGCGATCTACGTTCTGGCTGCGCAGCACGGAACGGGAATCGGTCAGGCGTTGCTGGACGAGGTGTTGGGGGATGGCCCCGCGATGCTCTGGGTCGCCAAAGAGAATCCGCGCGCGACGGCTTTCTACCTCCGCAACGGGTTCCTGTTCGACGGGGTCGAACAGGTGGACCCTTACGCTCCGTTGATCACTGACGCGCGCATGGTGCGATAGCCAGGCGGACACATCTCGCAGTTGGGGATCTGTGTGGCGATGGACAAGTTGCCTTCGCCATGCCCGCTATGACGGGTGACGGTTGGACATCCTGAACCGATCCCTACA
>JASCPF010000131.1 GCA_029959325.1 Microbacteriaceae bacterium PS02068 | reverse complement strand
CGTCGGGGCGGGCCCGCGCGCCGTCATGCTGCTCGAGCGCGTCGTCGCGCGCCTGGCGCGCCTGGCGCGTCTGGTCGAGGAGGGCGTGCAGCCGGCCCCGGCCCTGGAGATCACGCTCGTCGACCCGCACCCGCCGGGGGCCGGGCGGATCTGGCGCCGCGACCAGTCGCCGCTGCTGAAGCTCAACTCGATGGCCCGCGACGTCACGGTGTTCACCGACGAGACGTCCACGATCGAGGGTCCCGTGCGCCCCGGGCCCTCGTTGATCGAATGGATCGAGCAGGTGCGCACCGGCACGGTGGATGACCCGGTGCTCGCTGAGGCCCTCGCGCAGGATGCCGCGGTCGCCGACGAGCTCGCGCGGCTGCGCGGTGAGGACTTCCCGACGCGCCGTCTGCAGAGCCACTACCTCGACTGGTTCTGGCGGACGACCGTCGCGGCGGCGCCCGCGGGGGTGCACGTGCGGTGGCAACGGGGCACGGTCACGGGTGTCGAGCGCGCGGGGGAGTCGGGCGGGGAGCCCGACCGCGAACCCGCCGCGGCGCCCGACCAGGCATCCGGCCCGCACACCGTGCGCCTCGCCGACGGCGACGCGATCACGGCCGACGTGGTCGTCTACGCCGTGGGTCACAACGGTCGCGAGCCCGCGGCGCCGACCCAGCAGCTCATCGACGATGCGGCATCCGCCGGCCTTGTCTACGTCGCACCGGCCTTCACCGCCGACGCCGACCTGTCCGCGCTCGGCGCGGGCGACGACGTGATCGTGCGGGGCTTGGGCCTGGCGGCGGTGGATGCCATCGTGCTGCTCGCCGAGGGGCGCGGCGGCCGGTTCGTGCCGCGACCCGACGGCGGTCTGCGCTACGAGGCATCCGGTCGCGAGCCGCGCCTGCACGTCGGGTCGCGCCGCGGCGTGCCCTACCGCTCGAAGGTGGGCTCGGCGATCCAGGGCACCGCGCCCGTGCTCGAGGTGCTGACACCCGATGCCGTCGCAGAACTCGTCGCCCGGCCCGGGCCGGTCGATTTCACGCGAGATGTGTGGCCCCTGATCGCACGAGAACTCGTGTTCGCGCATTACCGCGAGCTCTTCACGGGGCACCCCGAACGGGTGCTCGTGCCGTGGGCGCAGTTCCGCGAGACGCTGCGCGAGGTCGCGGGCGACACCGACGCGCTGCGGCGCGCGGCGGCGCGTGTCGTGCCCGACCCGCTCGACAGGTTCGACGTGCCGGCGCTCGACCGGCCGCTCGCGGGCGAGACCTTCGCCCATGCGGAAGAGCTGCAGGGTCGGCTGCGGCAGCACATCCGCGACGATCTGACGCTGCGGACCGACCCGGCGCACAGTTCGTCGCAGTCGGTGTTCCTCGGGCTGCTGCTGTCGTTCCTCGCGCTCGCCGACGTGCCGACCGAGCGCTGGAGTGCCCGCTCGCGCGCCGAGACCCTGCCGGTGCAGTGGCACACGTTCTTCAGCTACGTGGCATCCGGCCCGCCCGCGCACCGCCTCGAAGAGCTGCTGGCGCTGGCGGATGCCGGGGTCGTGCGATTCCTCGGCCCCGACGTCTCGGTGCGCATCGACCCTGCGCGCGGATTCGTCGCCTCGTCGCCCGCCGTTCCGGGCGAGTTCGTCGCGCGAGCGCTCGTGGATGCCTGGTTGCCGGGCTCGGGCGCGGCGGTGAGCGACAACGCCGCCCTACGGGAACTCGCGCTCGTGCACGGGCGCGAACTGCGCGTCGCCGACGCGGAGTTCTCGGGATCGCTCGGCCGCATCGAGGTCGACGATCTCGGGCGCGTGGTCGACCCGGACGGCTCGGCGCACGCCGACGTCTTCGCGATCGGACCCTTCACCAGCGCGACCGAGGCGGGCGCGTTCACGCGCCCGCGCTCGGATTCGCTCTCGCTGCGCCAGACCGACCGCATCGCCGCGGCGGTCGTCGCCGCCGTCGGCGCGGCCGGGGCGGCGCGTGCTGACCTCGGGGCGGCGCGTGCTGACCTCGGCGCC
>JASCPF010000130.1 GCA_029959325.1 Microbacteriaceae bacterium PS02068 | reverse complement strand
CGGCCCGCCCGGGCGCCCGGCACGGCCTGCCGGGCGCCGGCCCGGCCGTCCCCGGCGGCACCGCGCACCTCGCTCAGCCCCGCGCAGCCCCCGCACTCAACCCCGCGCTCATCTCGCGAAACCGCGCTTGTGCACCGCTTTGCGACGTTTTCCGGTGCAGACGCGCGGTCTCGCGAACGGCCGGCGCCCGAGCGGCCGGTGCGCGAGCGGCCGGTGCCGGGCGGCCGGGGAAGCGCTACCAGCTGACGGGCAGCGCCTTGCCCTCTTCGTAGCCGGCGGCCGACTGCAGGCCGACGGTCGCGCGCTCGTGGAACTCGGCGACCGACGAGGCCCCGGCGTACGTGAACGACGAGCGCACGCCCGACGTGATCATGTCGAGCAGATCCTCGATCGACGGGCGCAGCGGGTCGAGGTAGATCTTCGACGACGAGATCCCCTCGGCGAACAGCTCTTTGCGGGCGCGGTCGTAGGCATCGAGCCGCCCGAACCGACCGTGGACGGCCTTGGTGGATGCCATGCCCCACGATTCCTTGTAGACGCGGCCCGCAGCATCCACCTGCAGCTGCCCCGGCGCCTCGATCGTACCCGCGAACCACGAGCCGATCATGACCGAGGCCGCTCCTGCGGCGAGCGCGAGCGCGACGTCGCGGGGGTAGCGCACGCCGCCGTCGGCCCAGACGTGCGCGCCGAGCTCGGCGGCGGCCTGCGCGGTCTCGAGCACGGCCGAGAACTGCGGGCGGCCGACCGCGGTCATCATGCGCGTTGTGCACATCGCGCCCGGGCCGACCCCGACCTTGAGGATCGTCGCGCCCGCGGCGACGAGATCCTGCGCGCCCTCGGCCGTCACGATGTTGCCGGCCGCGATCGGGATGCCGAGGTTCAGGCCGGCCACGGTGTGCAGCGCCCGCAGCATGCCTTCCTGGTGGCCGTGCGCCGTGTCGACCACGAGCACGTCGACTCCGGCGGCGGCGAGCGCCCGCGCCTTCGCCGCCACGTCGCCGTTGATGCCGACAGCCGCGGCCACGATGAGGCGCCCGTCGGCGTCGACGGCGGGGCGGTAGAGCGATCCGCGCAACGCGGTGCGCTGCGACAGCGTGCCGACCAGGTAGCCGTGGTGCAGCACGCAGACGGTCTCGGCCTCGGCGGCCACGAGCAGGTCGAACGCGTGCCGGGCATCCGCCACGTCGTCGGCGTCGATCGAGGGGGTGCGTCCGCGGGCCAGGTCGCCCAGCCGCGCGTCGGGAAGTGCGGTCCCCAGCCGGGTCGCCGGCACCACCCCGAGGATGTCGTCGACGTGCGTCCGCTCGCCGACCTCGGCCACGACGACGATGCCGTGCCCCTCGGTCGGCGGCAGCAGCGCGGCCGCCTCGGCGACGGTCGCCGACGCCGCCAGCACGATCGGCGTGTCCCACCGCACGGGCTGGTCTTTGACCCAGCGGATCGCGGCGTCGATGTCCTGCAGGGGCATGTCCTGCGGCAGCACGCCGAGTCCCCCGCGGCGGGCGAGCGAGGCAGCGAGGCGCGGGCCGGTCACCGAGTTCATGTTCGATGACACCAGCGGGATGGTCGCCGACGTCCCGTCGCCCGGCGAGAGGTCGACATCCAGGCGGCTGGTCACGGCTGACCGGCGCGGCACGAGGAACACGTCCGAATAGGTCAGGTCGACGGTGGGCTGGGCGCCGGAGAAGTGCATGAGTCCACGGTACCCGCGGGAAACCTGGGATACCCTTGTCAGTTGTGTGCGTGAGGGCGAACACCCGGCCCCGCACCGTGTGAACTTCATCGATGAAAGCAGGCGCAACCGTGTCCAGTCAGGTGACCGGCGTGGGAACTTCGAGCGACGGCGAATTCGGAGCCAATGAGTGGCTCGTCGCGGAGATGTACGACCAGTTCGTCAAAGACCCGGGATCGGTGGACGCGGCGTGGCGTCCGGTTCTCGAGGCCTACGCGAAGACGCAGGATGCCACGGCGAGCGCAGCCACGGAGACGAGCGCGGCGACGACGCCCGCCCCCGCGGCATCCGCCCCCGCGGCCTCTCCCGCCGCGGCATCCGCACCCGCCGCCTCTCCCGCCGCGACCGCCGAGCCGCGCCCCGTGACGG
>JASCPF010000012.1 GCA_029959325.1 Microbacteriaceae bacterium PS02068 | reverse complement strand
GGGCGACGCCGACGGCGCGGGCGCGGGCGACGCCGCGGGCGCCGGAGGCGGCGCGGCCGAGGGTGGTGCGGTGCGGCGTGACCTGTTCGGGCGGCTGTTGGCGGTCGCGCACACTGAGGACGGTGAGGTGACGATCCCCGGATCGGTCCTCGAACGGACCCTGTGTGAGACCGGGACGATCTCCGTCACCCTCGACAGCTGCGGCAACCCGTTGGATGTGGGGCGTGAGCATCGGCTGTTCTCTCCGGCGCAGCGCATCGCCCTCGCCGCTCGTGATGGCGGGTGCATGTGGCCAGGGTGCGATCGGCCACCCTCGTATTGCGAAGCCCATCACATCGACGAGTGGGTGGCAGATGAGGGGCGCACCGATATCGCGCGCGGGATCTTGCTCTGCTTCTACCACCACATGCACGTCCACATGACGGGGATGAAGATCGTGCGGAATGGGCTCGGCCTGTTCCGGCTGACATTCCCGCCCGGCGACGCGCGCGCGCCGATCGAACTCGCGTCGAAGTCGCCGCTGCGGTGGATGTTCGACCCGCCACCGCGAACACCCTGGCGCCTCGCCGCCTGACGGCGAAGGCGCGGGGCGTGGTGTGCGAGGGATGGGATGCGTACTGCGGAGTGGGGATGCCTCGCGGTGCAGGGGCAGAGCGCGCGGTGCGGGGACGACCTCGCGATGTAAGGGACGATCTCGCGGTGCGGGGCCCGATGTATCTGGGAGAGCGCGCAGTCCTCCTTCATGTGAACGGGCCCTCCTGGGGAGGTCGGCCCGTCCGCCGCCCGCCGCCGCCAGCCCGCCCGCCCGAACTCAGGAGTCCGCATGTCCGATTTCGACGTCAATGATCCGAGCCGCGTGGCGAGTCCACTCGTCATCGACACCGACCTGGGGATCGGCGGTCGGCGCCTCATCGTCGCATCGGGCATCGCCCGGCCCGAGTGGGAGATCGACACCGACGAGATCACGCGGGGCAGAGACACCGTGCATCTGCACATCCCCGCCGACCGCGTCGAGCAGGCCACCGTTCACATCGGTCTCGCGAGCATCGCGAACGACGACTCCGAATACGCGTTCGCCGTCGATGAGGCATCCCTCAGCATCGACCCCGCCGGCGAACTCGCACTCACCGTCAACACCGCCGTCATGGGCGAAACGTCGAGCCTCAACCGGTTCTCGTATCAGGTCGTCGCCGTCGTCGCCCGCGACGTGGCGGAGATCTCGGGCCGGATCACCTGGCCGACACGGCTGTTCACCCCGGCATCCACCCACCCGTTCGCCGTGGCAGACAACGTCGCCGTCGCACTCAACACACGCGACGTGAGGCCCGCCGGCGGTCCGTTCGGCGGCGAGATCGAGACGCTCGTTCCGATCGCCGCGGGCGAGATCACGGCGGTCAGCATCGCCGACAGCACCGCCACCGCCCGCTACCGCATCGTCAACCCCAAGAAGGGCGTGCCACTGCGCGTCACCGTCGGTCTGACCGGATTCCGCCTCGCCGCGGGCGAGAACATGTCGGTCAGTGCAGACACACCCGGATCAGACATCTTCACCCTCGCGGTGGGGGATGCCAGCCGTGCCGGCGTCGACTTCAGCGTGAAGACCTGGGTCCTCCGATGACCGGGAACTGGGATGTGGCGCCCGGCCAGATCTTTCAGCCGGACAACCCCAACATCGACCACACGCTGCCGCCGATCACGACCGTCGACGGCCCCGCTCAGCCCATCGTCCGTATTCCCGTCGTGGGGCCGGCGCCCTTCAACACGCTCGCGATCGTCCGGGGACGAGCGTGGATCGGGGAGGGTCCGATCTCGGACGGTCGGATGCACCACCGGACCAGCCTCGTCAGCACCCACCTCACGATCCCCGGCTTCGACCCAGGTCGCCCGGTGCTCGAGCAAGTGCGGCACTCGACGTCGGCGACGATCCTCGCGATCTCGTCGGGAGCGCAGCGCGGCATCGAGAACGACGACGGCAGCGAGTTCGTCATCGCCGTCGATGCGGTGCATGAAGAGGCACGGATCGCCGACGACGGGCGCTTCTCGGTCGCCATCGACACCGCGAACTCCCACTATCAGACGAGCTCGGCGGACTTCCTCGAGATGACGTCGTGGGTGCTTTACCACGACCCCGACGCGAAGGCCCTCGACGAGCAGGTATGGCTCAGCGACTGGATGATCGAGCTGCTGAACCGGTTCGCGGATCGAGAGCACCTCAAGGGCCTGGGCGAGAGTGAGGGCACGAGTCACGCCAGGTTCCGGCGCACGCGCAAGGGCGGTCGAGGAGACGGCCGCGACCCCTTCACCGGAGAGATCGAGGACGCACCGCCGACGTGAACCCGACGGGGCGGCGGTTCCTAGGCGAGATAGACCTTGCGAAGAGTCTCGCGCACGGTCCACACCGTCTGCATGCCCGCCTCCAGGCGAACGATCGCACCGGGCGACAGCTCGATCGAGGGCAGCGCCGGCGACACGAAGTCGACTGTCGCCGAACCCGCCACGACGACGAAAACCTCCGACACCTCGGTGTCGCGCATGGTGCCGGGCGTCATCTCCCAGACGCCGAGACCCATGTCCTCATCGAGGTCGACCGAGCCCGTCGAGGGTGCGCCGTCGACCACCTGCGCCGCAGGCACCGGGGTGAGGGGCACCTCGACCGTCAGCGCCGAGACCACGGCGCCGGCGTCGAGCTCGCCGCCATCCAGGTCGGCATCGCCCCAGGCATCCAGGTCGGCATCCGCCCTGGCATCCACCTCGTCGTTCCACCCGTCAGAGGCAGCGGCGGTCATGAGTCGAACCCCAATCCCAGCGAGTCGAGGGTCTTCAGCAGCAGGTTGCGCTTGCCCTCGTTGTGGTCGGCGCGGTCGAGCGACCAGCGCGTCATGTTGATCCCCACCGCGGCGGCGGGCTCGGGCGGGAACGGCAGCGGGCGCTTCCGCACCATCTCGAGGCGCGTCCGCTCGGTGTCGGCTCCGGCCAGGAGATCGAGCATCACCTGCCCGGCGAATCGGGTCGAGCCCACCCCCAAGCCGGTGAACCCCGCCGCGTACGCGACGCGGCCGCCCCGCGCCGTGCCGAAGAACGCGGTGAACTGCGTCGACGTGTCGATCGGCCCCGACCAGTGGTGCGAGAACTTCAGCCCCTCGAGCTGCGGGAACGTCGTGAAGAAGTGGCTCGCGAGCTTGCGCCACACATCGGGGCGGTGCTCGTAGCGCGGATCCACCCGCCGACCGTAGTGATACAGCGCGTCGTAGCCGCCGAACAGGATCCGGCCGTCCTGCGTCGGACGGTAGTAGTGGAACTGGTTCGCCATGTCGCCCACGCCCTGACGACTCTGCCACCCGATCTCGGCCCACTGCTCGGCGCTCAGCGGCTCGGTCATCATCACGTAGTCGTACACCGGCACCGTCATCAGGCGATTGCGCTTCAGCAGCGACGGGAACACGTTCGTCGCGAGCACGGCCTGCTCGGCCTCGACCCGCCCGCCGTCGGTCACGACCGTCACGCCGCCACCGCCCGCGCCGCCCCCGCCGGCCGAGGTCAACGCCGTCACGTGGGACCGCTCGAAGATCTCGACCCCGCGCTCCTCGCAGACGCGCGCGAGCTCGGCCGCGAGCCGCGCCGGGTGCACGAGCGCGCAGTTGCGCTTCTCCCAGATGCCGGCGAGATACGTCGGCGAGTTCACCGCCGCCCGCACGGATGCCTCATCGAGATACTCGAGCTCGTCGGCCCCGGTCTCGCCCAGAGCCGCCGCCTCGGCGCGCCAGTCGTCGAGCCACGCGAGCTGGTGCTCCTCGATCGCGGGCGCCAGCTGGCCCGTCCGCTCGAACTGCGCGTCGAGCCCGAAGGTCGCGACGTCGGCCTCGATCTCGTCGAGATTCTGCATCCCGAGCCGCTCGAGCGTCTCGATCTCCGTCGGCCAGCGCGCGAGGCCGTTCTCGCGCCCGTGCGTCAGGCTCGCCTCGCAGAACCCGCCGTTGCGGCCAGAGGCCGCCCACCCCACCCGCTGCGCCTCGACCACGACGACGCGCCGGTGCGGATCGCGCACCTTCGCGAGCAGAGCCGTCCACAGACCCGTGTACCCGGCGCCGACGACCACGAGGTCGGTGCGCACCGTTCCGCGCAGGGGCGCGCGGTCGGGACGGAGCGACGCCGGAAGGTCATCGATCCAGAACACCCCCTCGCGCGTGGCAGTGAGGCTGTGGTCGATGACGGATGCCGAGGGCACGCGTCTTTCGAAGACGGTGGTTCCCACGGGTATCACTTCCTGTCTGACGTGGCGGGACGGCGCCGTGCGACGCTCAGCGCCATTCAATACGTCCGACCAGCCCATCGGCAAGCAACCGCCGCCCGACCGGACGAAGCACCTCGCGCCCGGTCAGGTCCGCACAGAACGTCCGAGCGGGTTCACGCGCAGCCACACGAACCCGTGCTGCGGCAGGGTGAGCCCCTCGCGCAGGTCGATCTCGCGGTCGTGCATGAGGTCGAAGGCCTCGCCCTCGAACCCCGACAGCGTCAGCGGGTCGACCGTCACCTCTTCATCGCCGACGTTCAGCAGCACGAGGATCGTCGCGTCCTCGCCCACGCGCTGGAACCCCGCGACCGACGGATGCCCCGTGCGGAAGCCGATCAACTCGCCACCCGCGAACTCGGGGGTCGACTGACGCACCGTGATCAGCTTCGTCAGGCGGCGGAACACCCGCCCCGCGATCGTCTCGACGTCGTCGCGCCGCGCGTACTGGTCGCGGGCGCGGTTGCCGCGATGCACCCAGCGACTGTCGCCGCGGCGCGCCGGATCGTCCTCGTAGGAGTAGTCGTTCAGCTGCGCGACCTCATCACCGAGGTACAGCAGCGGGATGCCTCCGCTCGACAGCGCCAGCGCATGCGCCAGCACGATGCGATCCTCGCCGCCGGGGTCGCCCGCCTCGACGCCGGCGAGCGACGCCGTCGTGCCTGCGACGCGTGCGTCGCCCGTCGCCGGGTTCTCCTGGAATGCGACGCCGCGCGCGAACGTGCCCTCAAACCGACCGGTGTAGAACCGGTTCAGGAACCGCCGATGCTCGTACGCGTTGATGCCGAGCGCCGCGGCATCCTCGTCGGCGAACGTCCACCCGATGTCGTCGTGCGAACGCACGTAGTTGACCCAGGCGGTGCCGGGCGGCAGCGCGTGGCGGTGCTCCAAGGCATCCTGCAGCAGCCGCGCGTCGCGGGTGGCGAGCGCCTCCCACGTCAGCGCCATCTGCAGCGGGTTGTAGGAGATCTGGCACTCTTCGAGCGAGACGTACTCGACGACTTCGTCGGGATGCACGATCGCCTCGGACTTGAAGATCATGCCGGGCGCCGCCATCGCGAGAACCGCGTTGAATGCCTGCAGCAGCATATGCGCCTCGGGCAGCGACTCGCACGCCGTGCCGAGGCGCTTCCAGATGAAGGCGACTGCGTCCATCCGCAGCACCTCGACGCCCTGGTTCGCGAGGAACAGCATCTCGCCGGCCATCGCGCGGAACACCGCAGGGTTCGCGTAGTTGAGGTCCCACTGGTAGTGGTAGAACGTCGACCAGATCCAGCGGCCGGGTGCCCCATCGACCGAGGCCAGCTGCACGAACGAGCCGCGATGGTCGTCGGGGAAGATCTCGCGCGTCGTGCGCTCGTAGGCATCCGGCATCTCGCGGTCGGGGAAGATCAGGTAGTAGTCCTCGAACTCAGGGTCGCCCGCGACGGCCTTCTGCGCCCACTCGTGCTCGTTGCTGGTGTGGTTGAAGATGAAGTCGAGCACCAGCGAAATGCCCGACGCGCGCAGGTCAGCCGCCAGTTCCGACAGCTGGGCCATCGTGCCGAGACTCGGATTCACGCGCCGATAGCTCGACACGGCATAGCCGCCGTCGTTCTCGCCCTCGGGGGCGTCGAACAGCGGCATGAGGTGCAGGTAGGTGAGGCCCAGCTCGCGGAAGTACGGGATCTGATCGCGGATGCCGGCGAGGTTGCCCGCGTACCGATCGACGTAACATACGCCGCCGAGCATGCGCTCGGACTGGAACCACGCGGGGTCGGCGAGGCGCTGCGCGTCGCGGACCTTGAGGTCGAGCGGTCGCGTGTTCCATGAGGTGGATGCCACGGCGATCGTCTCGGCGAGCTGCTCCTGCCCATCGGCGCGGTCGCCGTACAGCCGCGAGAACAGCCCGTGCAGGCGGGGGAACTGCGCGTCGAAGCGGGCGAGGAACGCGTCATCGAGCCGGCCCGCGGCCTCTGCCGCTGCGAGTGCCGCCGCGCGGTCGACGTCCAACGAGGTGAGCGCGGTCATCGGGGTCCTCTCCCTGCAGGCATCCAGGCCTGCCGTCCAGCCTACGACTCATCTCGCATAAGCTCGGGTCGTGAGCGCATACGTCTCGGCGTTCGAGTTGTTCTCCATCGGAGTAGGACCCTCGAGTTCCCATACGGTCGGCCCCATGCGGGCGGCACGTGACTTCGCCGCGCGGCTGCGCGCGTCGGGGGCGCTGGGCGCCGTCGCCCGCGTGAGTGGCGTGCTCTACGGCTCGCTCGGTGCGACGGGCATCGGCCACGGCACGCCCGATGCCGTCGTCGCGGGCCTCGCCGGGCTCGAGCCCGAGACCGTCGACCCGGGCGCCGTGCGCTCGGCCTGGACGTCGTGGGCCGACGGCGCCGCGCTGCTGCTCGACGGGTCGCACCCCGTGCCGTTCGCCAAGACCGACATCGCCTTCGCGCCGCGGACGCGGCTGCCCGGGCACCCCAACGCCATGACGCTGCAGGCGTGGGATGCCATCGGCGCCCCGCTCGCCGCCGAGACCTACTATTCGATCGGCGGCGGTTTCATCCGCCGCGAGGGTGCGGATGCCTCGCACGAGGTGGCCGCGCACCCCTTCCCGCTGCAGTTCTCGACGGCGGCCGAACTGCTGGAGCTCTGCGACGAGCAGGGGCTCACGATCGCCGAGGCCGCGCGCCGCAATGAAGAGGCGCGCCGCAGCGAGGCGGACGTCGCCGCGGGGCTCGATGCGATCTGGGATGCCATGTCGTCCTGCGTCGACGCGGGGCTGCACTCGGGCGGAGTCTTGCCCGGCATGCTCAAGGTCAAGCGCCGCGCGGGGGTCATCCGCGAGCAGCTGGAACAGGCCGAGGCCGGCGGCGGGCGCGAGCTGCCCGGCGAATGGCTCGGCACGTTCGCGCTCGCCGTGAACGAAGAGAACGCCGCCGGCGGGCGCGTCGTGACTGCGCCGACCAACGGCGCCGCCGGGATCGTCCCCGCTGTCGGGATGTACTGGTGGCGGTTCCTCGCCGACTCGGGCCTGGGCTCGTCGACGGCCGTGACGCCCTACGGCGAACTGGTCGGTTCGGCGTTGCTCGGGTTGCACGGGGCTTCCGGGGTCGGGGACGACCCCTCGACAAGCTCGGGGACCGAGGGCGGCTCGGGGGCCGGGACGGGCTCGGGGACCGAGGGTGGCTCGGGGGCCGGGACGGGCGCGGGGGCCGACGTTGCGGAGGCGAATCGGCGGCGGGGCATCCGGCGGTATCTCCTCACCGCGACGGCGCTCGGGTCGCTCTTCAAGGCGAACGCGTCGATCTCGGGGGCTGAGGGGGGATGCCAGGCCGAGGTCGGCTCGGCGTGCGCAATGGCGGCCGGCGGCCTCACCGCGGTGATGGGCGGCACCAACCGCCAGATCGAGAACGCCGCCGAGATCGCCATGGAGCATCACCTCGGCCTCACGTGCGACCCCGTCGGCGGTCTCGTGCAGATTCCGTGCATCGAGCGCAACGCGATCGCCGCCTCGACCGCGGTGACCGCCGCGCGGCTCGCACTGCGCGGCGACGGCGAGCACTTCGTGTCGCTCGACGCCGTCGTCGAGACCATGCGCCAGACGGGCATCGACATGTCGCACAAATACAAAGAGACGAGCGAGGGCGGCCTCGCCGTCAATGTCATCGAGTGCTGACCCGCGCTGCGAGGTCGGGCGCCGCCGGGCTACGCTGAGCGGCATGTCCTTCCAGGCGTACCTCGACAACATCGAAGACAAGACCGGCCTCACCCCGCGCGAATTCGTGGCCAAGGCGACCGAGAAGGGCTTCGGGCCGGGCACGAAAGCGGGCGAGATCATCACCTGGCTGGGAGAGGACTACGGCCTCGGCCGCGGACACGCGATGGCGCTCGTTCACGTGATCACGAAGGGCCCGAAGATCTCCGCGAAGCACGTCGGCACGGGCACGACGCACGGTGATGCGTCGGATGAGCTGTGGCTCGACGGCAAGGCATCCAAGCCGACGAACGTCTGAGCACGCCCGCCGACGCGGCAGACGTCGGCGCGCCTCCGCGCCGGCGTGAGATCAGGCGCCGCGGAGCTTCGCGGTGAGCGCCTCCAGCTCGGCGAGCTCGGCGTCGCTGAGCACGGACATACGCTCGGCGATCGACCGGCCGTGCACGGTCGCGACGCGGCGGAATGCCGTGAGGCCGGCGTCGGTCGCGCGGACGATCGCGCCGCGGCCGTCTTGCGGGTCGGTGCACTTCGCGAGCAGCCCCCGCGCGACCATGCGGTCGACCAGGCGTGAGACGCTCGGCTGGCTGATCAGCATGTGCGAGGTCACATCGCGCAGGCGTGCTGCATGATCCTCGCCGCGAGTCACCGTCAACAGCACGTCGTATTCGGCCTGTGTCAGGCCGTCTTCGCAGAAATCGCCGCTGATCTCGCTCAGCACCTCGTGCTGCGCGCGGAACAGGCTCTCCCACGCGGCGATAGCGAGGCGGCGATCGGTCATGGCGTCCACTGTAGCCCGCGCTGATCAGGGCCGGACGCGCGCGGGGGTGGCGCCCTGACGGCGCAGTGGTGGCTCAGTGGGACGCCGAATAGGGTGGGTGGCATGAGCCGAAGCCGTGTTCCGGCGATCATGGTCGCTCTCGTCGCACTGGTCTTCGGGGCGCTCACCCTGACCGGGGCGGCGGCGTCGCATCTGGCGAGCACCGCGAGCCTGACGGCCCTGCCGAGCGACGTCGACGACTTCACATTCGACTCGTTCGACGCCGACTACACGCTCACGCGCGCCGACGACGGCACGAGCCGGCTGCGCGTCGTCGAGACGATCGTCGCGGTCTTCCCCGCGACGGATCAGAACCGGGGCATCCGGCGTCAAGTGCCCGCCACCTACAACGGCCAGCCCGTGCGGGCACAGCTCGTGTCGATCACCGATCAGAACGGCAGCCCGCGCGAGGCCGAGGTCGAAGACGTCGACGACACGTTCTCGGTGGTCTCTCGCGCAGACGGCTACGTGCACGGGCGTCAGACGTACGTCATCACGTACACGCTCGAGAACGTGACCTGGAACTTTCCCGACACCGGGCTCGAGTTCAACTGGGACGTCAACGGTGTCGCGTGGCCGCAGCCGTTCGCCGAGGTGACCGCGCGGCTGCATCTTGCGCCCGACCTCGCAGAGAAGCTCACCGGTGACATGGCGTGCTACCAGGGGTATCAAGACGCGACGGATGCCTGCTCCGCCATCACCCGCGACGACGAGAGCGGCGGCGCGGTCATCACGGCGACCGCCACGGAGCTCGCTCCGTACCAGACGCTCACGATGGCGGTCGGCTTCGCGCCCGGCACGTTCACCCTGTTCGACTCGGGGTATCTCGCGTCGCCGTTCGGGTGGCTGCAGGCGGTCGCCGGCCTCGGAGCCGTCGGTGCCACGGGTCTGGCGGTGCGCGCGCGACGACGTGCCCTGGCCGATGAACCCGGGCGCCCGACGATCATCGCCGAGTACACGCCGCCCACGACGGTCGATGCGCTCGAGAGCGCCGTGCTGCTCGGCAAGAAGGACAAGGCGATTCCCGCCGAGGTGCTCGAGCAGGCGGTCGTCGGCTCGATCCGCATCCTCGAAGGTCCGCGCGGCTGGACCGGCAAAGCGAAGCTCATCGCCGAGCTCATCGACCCGTCGCGCGCCGACGGCGACGGGCGCATGCTGCTGCAGGGGCTTTTCCCCGCAGGACAGCCCGGCGAGCAGTACGAGTTCGGCACGCAGGACACGCGGTTCTCGTCGGTCGCGCAGAAGATCCTCTCCGCCGCCGACAAAGAGCTCACCGCGCGGGGGATGCGCCGCACCGTGCCCGGCGGCACGCGACTGTGGCCGGTCCTGCTCGGGTTCGCCGCGGTCGCGCTGGCGTTCGTGCTCGGCACCTCGGCGATCGGGCAGGGCGTGCAAGAGGTCGTCCCGTTCATCGTCATCGCCGTGTCGTTCGTGCTGCTGGTGGTCGTGATCGGGCTCGTCTCGCGGCGGCCGCTGACGGCTCTCGGGGCCGAGACCCGCGACCACCTGCGCGGGCTCGAGTCGTTCATCGCGTGGGCCGAGGCCGACCGCATCCGCATGCTGCAGTCGCCGTCGGGGGCCGAGCGGGTGGGAGTCGACGTGAACGACCCGCGCCAGATGCTCGACCTCTACGAGAAGCTGCTGCCCTACGCCGTCGTTTTCGGCCAAGAGAAGGAGTGGTCGAAGCACCTGGCCGTGCTCTACACGCAGGTCGGCGCCGCCGGCCCGTACTGGTACTTCGGCACGGGGTCGTTCGACGCGTCGTCGTTCGCGTCGAGCGTGGGATCGCTGTCGTCTGCGGCATCCTCGTCGTCGTCGACGTCGGGAGGATCGAGCGGCGGCGGATCGGCTGGCGGCGGGGGAGGCGGCGGAGGCGGAGGCGGCGTCTGACCCGTCGTCTTACCCGTCAGACGCCGGGTACCTCGAGGATCTCGCGCAGCGTGGCGAGGTCGAGCGGGGCATCCACACCGTCGACCGTCTCGGTCAGCGCGAACGGCAGACCCGACTCGGTGAGGTAGACGATCGTCTTCTCGAGGCGCGGCACGACCGTGATGTGGGCCGCGCCGAAGAGGGATGCCGTGTACACGGGCTTCGCGCCGCGGATGGCCTCGCGCAGCTCGACGGTCGAGCGCCCGGTGATGCGGTAGAGCGCCTGCAGCGGCGCGCTCGGCAGGTCGGGAGTGCCGTCGAGGGTCACGGAGATGGCGGTGTCGCTCATGGCATCCAGTCCATCACAGCGGGCAAAGGTGAGGGCCGATCGGAGAGGCTTCCGACCGGCCCTTTTGTCCCTTGCACCAAGAGTGTCCTGCAATCACATGAGGTAGCTGCCACAGCAAAACAACTACCGTGCGAGCACTCTATAACGGAAAGATAACGGCAGGCAAGAGGTCGGCGTTATCTTTTTGTGATTCTTTTTCTGGGTGTCGTGTCTCACTCTGTCCGATGACATTGATTCTGTCGTCCGTGCCATTGATCTTGTGTCTGCACGGTTGATCCTGTTGTCCGTGCCATTGATTCTGTGGGCGGGTCTCGCGACACGCGGCGGTCACCGTTCGGGCTATCGGGCCGCGAGTCGTATTCTGGCGCCGTCAGGTTCGGATCCTCAACTGAACATTCTGTGAGTGAGGGGAGCGGACGTGATCGGGTCTCAGCAGGCGGCGCGGGCGGTGTCGATCCGTGCGGAGATCGAGTGGGTCATCGGCGGGAAGCGTGACCGCCGCGACGTGCTGGACGCGGCGGATGTTCCATTCGAGTCGGTGGACGTTGTGCGGACTCCGTCGTCGTGGAAGCACAAGCGCAACTACGAGGGCTACTACTGGGCAGCGACCACGGGTTCGCATGTGTGGTTCGAGTCGTTGTACGAGCGCGCGGCCCTGATGCGGCTCGATCGTGATCGTCGAGTAACTGGCCTGGCTGCTCAGCCGATGTGGATCCACTGGTCAGGGGGTCTCGGAAAGCACGCGCCCGACTTCTTTGTCCGCTATCGCGGTGGCGGCGCTGCGGTCGTCGACGTCAAGCCTGCTCGACAGATCGATGAAGACGATGCTGAGGTGTTCGGTCGCACGGCTGAGTTGTGTGAGCAGCTCGGGTGGGACTACGTCGTGTCCAGCGATATCTCCACGACCGAGCACCGGAACCTTCGCTTTCTCTCGGGATATCGCTTCGACCGCTGGATCTCAGCGCCGGCGAACGCTCGCTTGCGGGAGCGCCTCGGCGACCGTCGGACTCTGAGGGAGTGGGCCGCCCTGCTTCACGGCGTATGCGCGCAACCGTTGGGCGCGATCTACTCGGCCCTGTGGTGGGGGCTGCTTGAGGTGGACGAGGATTCTCCGCTCTCGTTGAGCGCGATGGCGGAGGCGGTGTAGGTCATGCGTGCCGGGATCGGAACACAGCTGATGTGGGACGATCACGAGTTCGTTGTCATCGCGGTCGACTACCGGCATGCGCTCCTGCGCTCTCTCACGGAGGAGTTCGTCCGCGAGGTTGTGATCGAAGAACTGCTTCGTATGCCGGATGTCGTTTGGCGCGACGTGCGGCCACCGTCCACCGAGCCGACGGACTTGCAACTGGTCGCTGGGTTGCCCGAGACCGAGCGCCGGACCGTGGAGCAGTGGGTTGAGCAGCTCGAGTCCGTGAAGCGCGCTGTCGACGCGGGAAGTGATTTGACCCCGTTGCTGGCGGACGCGCGTGCGGCGTTGCGGCCGCATATCGAGGCGTCGACGGAGACGGTTCGCCGCAAGTTCCAGCGGTATCTCGCCGAAGGCGTCGTGGGGCTGATCGACAAACGCCGATTCAACGGGCGGAAGCCGGTGATCGATGCGCGCATCGCCGGTGCGCTGAGCGATCTCGGGGCGGCGGGGGTGAAGCGGTCCTCGGGGACACGGACCCGCACGGTCGACAACGTGAAATGGATGCTCGAGGAGGACTTTGGGGAGGGCGTCGAGTTGCCCAGCGATCGGACCTTGTATCGGTTGATCGCGGCGCACCCGACCGCCCGAAAACTGAACGCATCGGCGCGAGGCAGAGAGACCGCGGCGAACAAGCCCGGCAGGGCATTTGGTCTTCACGGTTCTCTCCGACCGGGCGAGCACGTTCAGATCGACTCCACGATCATCGACGTGCCATCGCGCCTGCTGGACGGGCGCCTGAACCGCGCGGAGCTCACGATCATCCACGATGTCGCGACTCGCTCGATCCTTGCGGCGATGGTCCGCGCGATCGCGACCAACAGCGCCGACCTTGCGGGGGTCTTGGCTCGCGCGCTGACGCCGTACGACATGCGTCCGCCGGGGGCGCGCGAGCATCGAGAGCGGATGGCGGCGACGTGGGCGGGGCAGTTCATGATTACGCAGGAGCATCTCGATGAGCACCGCCTCGCGCAGCCGTTCATCTTCCCGGAAACGATCACGACCGACAACGGGAAGATCTTCCGCTCCCGGGCGTTCCGCGAAGGCTGTGCAAGGTTGGGGATCTCACTGATCTTCGCCGCGAAGGAAACTCCGACAGACAAGCCGCACGTGGAGCGCACGTTCGAGTCGATGGTGACCCGTTTCGTGCAGTACCTCGAGGGGTTCACGGGTGGCAGCGTGGAGCGTCGCGGTCGTGAGGAGCCGACGGATGAGGCGCTCGCACTGGCCCAACTGCAGGAGCTGCTCGAGGATTGGGTCGCGATCGAGTGGCAGAACCGCACTCATGACGGGCTCGCCGACCCGCTCCTGCCCAGTCGCCACTTGACTCCGAACGAGATGTTCCGCGCGTACCGACGGGTCGCTCCCGAGATCCATGTGCCTTTCGGCATCGACGACTTCATCGGTTTACTCCCGGCCAAGACGTGCACGCTGCAGGACTATGGCGTCAACTTCAAACGCCGCGTCTACCGGTCCAAGCGGCTCCCCGAGCTGAGGGCTGCCGGCGCACACGGCGAAGGGGTGACCCGCCCGTGCCGCATCCGGTACGACCCTCACAATCCGCTTTACATCTGGATCGAACACGACGGTGAGTTCGTGCCGTTCCGCGCCGCTCCTGATCTGCTCGACGAGCCAATGGGTGGCGATATCTGGCAGCAGTCCCGCGGCTTCGATGTCGGTGCCGATCGTGCCGTTCGGGCGGATGCCGCGCAGTTGGCCGATCGGATGAAGCGTGCCCAGTGGGTGCGGCCGGGGAAGAAGCACAACCGCGAGGTCCGGTCCGCAGAGGTCGACCGTGACCCGATGCATTACACGAGCAACGCGCAGACGACAGCCCGCGAAGAACCCATGAACGAGGCGATCGGTGACGAGATCATCTGGGAACGCGGTGGCGGCTTCTCGCTGCTCACTGATGATGACGGAGTGTGGGAGCGGCTGACATGACGCAGGCCATCAGTACGCGGGAGGGTTGGTCCGCGTTCGTCAGCGAGAGTTTGGATAAGCCGCTCCCGATCACGCGCACCGAGCTGGATGCGCTCTCGCCGGGCGACCGCGCGATGAATCGTGAAGCCCGCAAGCAGTTCATGATTCGCGGCCCGGTGGTGAACACGGCGCAGTTCGCGGCGATCGAGATCGAGATCCTGCGACGGTTGATGCTCAACCAGTACAAGTCGCACGGCAAGCTCGGCGTGATCGTGTCGGGGGAGCCGAACATCGGCAAGACCACCACCGTCTCGCACATTGCTCGACGGTTTGAACGCCGCCGACGCGACATCGGACGGGCCGGTGGCGGCAACTCGATCCCGGTGATCTACGTGTCAGTGCCACCGTCGTGCACCCCGAAACTGATGCTCGGAGAGTTCGCCCATTTCCTTGGTCTCCCGGTGCGTGCGCACTACAACACGGGAGAGCTGATGAACACCGTCGCCAGCGTGATCGCCGCGTGCGGAACCGAGCTGATCATCGTCGATGAGATCCACAACATCAACCAGAAGTACAAGCAGATGGCCGAAGCCTCCGACACGCTCAAGCAGCTGTCGGAGAAGTGCCCCGGCACGTTCGTCTACGCCGGAGTAGATGTCGAAGCAAGCGGGCTGCTGGACGGTACCCGTGGACGGCAGATCAGCAGCCGATTCGACATCCTGAACCTGCACAAATTTGAGAACACCGGCAGAGGCAAAGCGGGATGGGCCGATCTGCTCGTCGCGGTCGAGAGTTCGCTCGGACTCATCGACCAGCATCCCGAGGCGATCCTGCGCCACGCCAGTCACCTCCACGCTACGACGGGCGGCGTGATCGGCGATCTCACCGGGATGGTGCACATGCTCGCGATGGAAGCCATCGACAACGGCACCGAACGCCTCGACCTGGACACCGTCTTCGGCACCGTCCCGGCCGCCGCCGCTGACAAGGTGCCCGTGTCAACATGAAGACGCCGACGCCGGCCGGGAACGTGCGCCCGCTACCAGTGATGGTGCAGCCCCTCCCCGCCGAAACCATCACCGGATTCCTCGGCAGGCTCGCCACCGCGAACGCCCTCACTCCCCGCGAACTTCGCCTGCACGTCACCGACCTCGCTGGGCTGTCACCCTCGCACCCCAACCTCGAGCGCGCTGCGAAGTGGGCGGAGCGGCTCGGCGGCCTCAAGCCCGGGCACTTCGAGAACGATGCCCGCAAGAACGCGATGTACGTCCGTTGCCAGCACTACGCCTGGCAACCGACGCTCTGCAAACGGTGCGGATACGCGCAGGCCGCCAGGAACGCGTGTCGGCGGTGCGCGAGAGGGGAGCAGACCTCGGTGCAAAGCAGGGGTGGCGCTGTCTGCAACCGCCACCGGCGCTGGCATCTTGACGGCGCCGATGTCGACCTCACGGGGTTCCCGGAGTTCGCCCATGCCGAGCGTTGCCTGTCGGGCACGCTGTGGAAGCGCGGCATCGGACTCACCACCGGCGAGCTGCAATTGGCCGCTTCTCTCGTTCGGTATTGGTCGATCGAGGAGCGCCTCGACGGGAGAATCGCCGATCGAATGGCAACGATCGGAATCAACTCGCTCGATGCCGACAGCGTCTTCCTCGCGGCCTACCCCGAGATCGTGCGCCTGACCACGATCCTCACCGACCTGTCCTTCGCGAGCTACCTGCTCAGCCCTCGGTTCAGCCTTGCGGAGCAGGTCTGGGCTCTTGAGGCCGCGGTTGTCACCGTCATGAGCGGCTGCACGACTCCACGCCTTCATCAGATCGCGGAACAGATCGTGGCGCGAGGGAAGATGGCTGTGGAGACCGCGTTCGGCATGCGCCAGAACGCGAGCAACAACCGCCCCGCGACCCTCGAGAAGTCACTCGTCGCATCGTCCCAGAGGCACCGAAGCTGCCTACTCCGACACCTCAGCACCGTCAGGATTAAAATCCTCCCCTATGAGCCCGGGTTTGCGGTCCCGTCGAATCGCGTGCTGGGCCGCCGCAAGCCGCTGCCTGATCTCGTCGACGCGTAGTGCCCGGATCTCGGCCGCCGCGTGTGCGTGGTGGCCATCAATCGCCCAACTCTGCGTCGGCGCTAGCTTCCTTGTCGATCGGGACGCTGAACGGCTCCTGGGTCTTGTTCGCCACCCCGGTCTGCTGAGCAAGTCTGAGTGGGACCAGGCTCGCTCCCAACACGAGATCCGGATCATCGACTAGTGAGAGCGCCGACGGAGGAGAGGGCTTGAATGGCGACTCTTCATCAGGATGGCAGTGGCTCCCCGAGCCAGCGCCAGATAGGATCGACGCACCAAAGGCTGACCCGAACAGCTTCAAATTCAAAGGAGAATGAGATGAAGTTCAAGAAGTCAGGCGCAGTACTGGCAGTGATGGCGGCCGTGGCCGTGTCGGTCGGGTCGGCCGGTCCGGCCACCGCCTTGGGTAGCTCATCAGCGGGTTGCTCTTCTGTTGAAGCGGTCTATGGCAACAGCTCTGCCACCGGAAGTGCTCAAACATGGACCTCGTATTCGGGCACTTGTGGTCAACTCGGGGTACGTATCTTCTACAGGCTGTATGCAGGTTCGCCGACGTACTACACCTCCTGGCAATACGGGTATAGCTCCGTTTACGCGGGCAACCCCGGTAACACCGTTCTTGGCGGCAATCATCTCGCTAGGCGCGGCGCCAACTCAGATATCAACTTCAACTCGTAATGCGCCGGTTGGTGGTGGTAGCCAGCGCTCTTCTTCTCGCGGCATCCTTAACCGGCTGTGGGGCTAGTGGTTCGAACGTTGGTACCACCGCCGCTCAGGGTCATCCAGCCTTGTCGGACGGCGAGGTTAGCTACGACGAGTATCAAGCAGCGTTTCGTGCGTACAGTTCCTGTCTTGAAGACGCGGGCTACAAGTTGATAGTTCACGATGAAGAGAACCAGACGATCCAGTTCTCCGTTCCCGGTGGAGCAGTCGAGTCAGGCGTGGATGCAAACTGCTACGACGACGAATTCGCGGAGGTCGATGCGACCTGGCAGATTGCCCACATCGATACTTCCGAGTCCGCTCGCATACTGCGTACATGTCTCGAGGGACTCGGTATCACTCCAGGAGAGTCGTATGACGAGATGACCAAACAACTCTCTGATTCTGGCAACGACCCGAGCGCCTGCTCCGCCTACTCGTGAGGGTAGAACGGAAAGGTCGCAAACCTCGTTCGGTTCTCTTCTTCGTCATCGCATGCATCGGACTGTGGGCGATACCGGTGGCGATCGCCGGAGGCGCGTGGGCTGTAGGGGCGGGGCTCGAGAGCGAGGCTGTATCGGCACCTCGAATCGATTACGTAACCGTCGGGGAGCGGATGGATGCCGAGGTGCGCGAGGCAGTCGTCGATGTCTACTACGGGTCGGCCTTTGTAGCATCGGGAGGTGCGGGCGGAACGATCACCACGGTCGACGTGATGCCAGGAGATCCCCTCACTGAAGGCGATCACATTGCCTCAATCAACGGCGGGACACTCATCGCATACTCCCAACCACTTCCTCTCTACCGAGCACTATCGAGGGGAGATCGGGGACCGGACGTTGCGGCACTAGCAACGTTCCTCAGCGCGATGGGTCTACTGGATCCAGGCTACGTCGACGACAACTTTGGTCCTCAGCTCGACAGGGCGGTTCGAGAGTTTCAGCGGACGCTCGGCTACCCGGTCGACGGAGTATTTCGACCTGAATTCGTCTTATACGTAGGTCCCGACTTCACTGTTGGTACCGTGTCGATCCAGCTCGGGGATCAGGTCGCGCCGGGAGCGGAGATCGTCAGAGGGGCACCGCCCGTGCTGAGAGCCGAGATAGTCGGTGTGGATCTGAGACCCCTTCCGCCGTTCTCGGGTGGGCCTCTTTCGCTTGAGATCGCCGGGACGACGTTCACGGTTGATGGCACGTCTCTCGAGGGAGAGGCTGTAGCAGGGATCGCACAGGGCCTCGCCGCGCTATCAATGAGCGGTGAGTTGATTGATGGGGGACAGATTAGGCGATACTCCGACGCAAAGATCTCGTTGGAGAACCCGAGCCGGTGGGGAGCGCTGCCATCTTCTGCGGTGTACGTGGGAGCGGAAGGACAGTTCTGTGCTGTCTCGGATGACGAAACCGTTGAGTCCCTGACGATTGTCCGGGACGCAACCGGCGAAATCGGCACCGTTCTCGTTCCAAGCGAACTTGTTGGATTGAATGTACTAGCCGACGTGTCTCGTGCGGCAGAGAAAACTCTCGCCCAATGCAAGTAGCGGTCGAGGACATAACCGCGATGTTCGGTGGTCGAGTCGTGCTGAAGGTCGGGCACGCGACGTTTCAGTCGGGGGCGATCAGCGGGATTATCGGCCCATCTGGCAGCGGTAAGTCCACACTCCTATCGATCATCGCTGGTTTCCTGCAGCCGGCGACGGGAAAAGTGGAGTATCGCGACGGTGGTCGTCTTGGCCCACCAACGATGTCGGATATTTCATGGGTGCCACAAGGCGCATACCTACTTCCGGACCGAACAGTGCTAGACAACGTGGCGCTGGGCGCACTGTCAGTGGGCCTCGAGCTTGCTGTCGCGAAATTCACTGCGTTGCGCGCCCTGGAAAAGGTTGGACTCGAAGATCGCGGCCGCGATCTCGCGTCCAACCTGTCCGGGGGCGAAGCACAGCGCGTAGCGCTGGCACGGGCAATATGTGCGCCGCGACCGATTATCCTTGCCGACGAACCCACGGCCAGCCTCGACCGAAAATCTGCAGGCACGGTCGCGAACATTCTGAGAAACATGCCCAGCGATCGACTTGTGATCGTCGCCACGCATGACCCACTTCTGATAGAACGATGCGATCAGATCTTGGATCTCGGTGTCTCGTGAGTCATCGAACTGGATGGCGAGTGTCGCACTTGGTGCGCGAGGCCATGAAGAACGTTTTCGGACGCCGCTCGCGGCTTTTTCCTTACGCGGCCGCCGCACTTCTGTCGTCAACGTTTGTTGTCTTGGCGTTGCTCGCTCAGTCGATCGACTTCGACCACGAGATTGCAGCTGCGCACGACAAGGGGAGGAACATCTTCACAGTCCAGTCGTCCTCGTCCGATAGGCCGGTCGTCATCACGCGAGAGTCCTGTGAGCGTCTAACGGGTAAGGCGGCCGTCGTTCGTGCGGGAATCATCACGGACAGGGGCCGGAAGAACGCGCAACCTTTGGGTAGCTCCATTCCTCTGGTCGCCGTAAGTCCTACCTTGTTACCTCAAGTTGATCAAGGTAGAGCTGTCGTTGGGGTTGCTCTGCATCCCTTGGGCGCAGAAAGCAACATCGTCATTGACGGAGTTGTTCTTCGGGCAGTCTCCGGGCTCCGAGAGCCTGCTGGCATCGACGTCAACTCGGCAATTGCCATCCCTCTGGGGGTAGACGTCGTAGATGATCCTCGATGCGTGATTGAGATGAAGTGGAACGCAGATGGTGATGACCTTCAGCTCGCGCTCAATCAACTGCACGTGCAAGGCGGCCCCATCATCGCTGTTCCCGTCTTCGCGGAGACAACGTCTCTGATTGGTGGCTTTCTAGCGCGTTCTGAGCGATGGCTTCCGATCCTCGTAGGTTGTCTCGGCGGCCTGGCTACGTCTCTCGCAATCCGAACTCGCCGAACTGAGCTCGCTGCTTACGTTTTTGCAGGAGCAACTCGCTCAGCCGTGGCGACGCTTGTGTCGCTTGAGTGCATCCTCATCGGAGGGGTAGCTGCCTTCGGCGGCGTCCTAACCACGCTCACTCTGGCCCCTTTCGCGTTGTCCCCTGCTTCACAGATGTTCGCAATGGTCGCAATGGGCGCAACTTGGATCGCGTCAGCGCTACCAGTTTCGTTGCAGGTCGCAGTTGTCTCGCCTGTTGAGCTCGGAAAGCGTCGGTGACGTGCGTGTTGCGGACCAACACCCGCGGGGCGAGCGGAGCACAGGTCGTTGACAACGCATCCGCGTTTCTGCCGATCGATGTGTGGTTGCCCTCGCGACGCGATCGCGGATCCGCAAGACAAGGCGAGGCCGCACGGGGGTGCAGAAGCTCGTCCGCTAGCAGGAGAATTTTACGCGTCCGCACGGGTGACTACCCGGTGACGGAGATTGTTCGGCGAGGAGCTGATCGTCATCGAAGCCAGACTCGATCACCGGCGCCAGGTCTACGACCGGTAGGGATGCCGCCATCGGCGCGCGAGCGAGACTGACCATGGCGAGTGTCGCTACGGCGAACCACCAGCACGTTGTCACGAGCGACGCCCAACGAGGCGAGCTTACTCACGGGAGCATCCGAGAACACGCGGTAACCGACCACAAAATCACTGGCAAAAACTACAGAATCACTGTCATCGGACAGCAACACCTCCGACACCATGCCGCGCAACACCCAGACAAGCCGGGGGACATCACGTGTCCGATGACAACCCATGGGACTGCTGCACGGTTAGGTGACAGGTTGTAGTCACGCCGCCAGTGCGACGGTCGTGTTCATGATGGTCTCGAACTCGATGGGCGTCAAACGGCCGAGGCGGGGTTGGCGACGACGCCGGTGGTAGGTCCGCTCGATCCAGGTCACGATCGCGATGCGCAGCTGTTCGCGGGTGGTCCAGGAGCGGCGGTCGAGGACGTTCTTCTGCAGCAGGGCGAAGAAGGATTCCATGGCGGCGTTGTCTCCGCTGGAGCCGACTCTGCCCATCGATCCGACCATTCGGTGACGAGTCAGAGCACGAAGGAATTTCCGGCTTCGAAATTGACTGCCCCTGTCGCTGTGGACGATGCAGCCGGCGACGTCGCCGCGCATCGCGACAGCGTTCTCGAGGGCTTGGACTGCCAGGCGGGACTTCATTCTCGAGTCGATGGAGTAGCCCACGATCCGACCTGAGAACACGTCCTTGATCGCGCAGAGGTAGAGCTTGCCTTCCGCAGTTCTGTGCTCCGTGATGTCGGTGAGCCAAAGTTCGTTCGGCTCGTCTGCGGCAAACACGTGACGGACCCGCCCGTCCTCGTCGACCACGGCGCAGAGGTCGTCGTGGACGGGCGGTCCGGGCCGGCGACCCTTGCCTCGCTTGGGTTTCCCGAACGCGCTGAACCAGCCGTTGCTCGACGCGATCCGCCATGCCGTCCGATCCGCCATGACTTCGCCCGCCTCTGCGGCCTCATCGGCCAGCAGCCGGTGCCCGAACTCGGGGTCGTCCTTGTGAGCATCGAACAGCGCGTTCGCGCGATACGCCTCCACCACCTCGCTGGGCGTGATTGGAGCGGCCAGCCACCCGGTAGTAGGGCTGGCGGGAGAGCTTGAGGACCCGACACGTCACCGTCACGGGGATCCCCGATTCGGCGAGCTCTGTCACGAGCGGGTAGAACTGTAATGGTCATGGCGGGCCCGCGGCCTGCTGAAAGGCTGAACCTCAGTTCGGTCGTGTGGCTCCGGGTAGAAACGACCCACCTCCCACGGTGGTGTCTTGAAAAGGACGTGTCCGCGACCGAGCTGCGGCTCGGACTCTCCGCGCAGATGCCTTGATTAGAAGCCTGTCCGCCGTCCGCGGCGTGACTCATTACAGATGTGTCTCTGAGCGACCCCGAGCCAGCCCCGCTATCGCTGGACCACTCAAGGAGGAGCTCACCATGACGAGCGTCGCAGATCACTTCGAGCACATCGTCGGTATCGATACGCATGCAAGAACCCACACCTACTGCGTCATCGACGCCCGCACCGGCACCGTGATCGACACGGCCGCCTTCCCAACGACGAAGGCGGGAAACAGCCGCGCGATCGGCTGGGTCGTACGGCGCTCGAAAGGAACGACAGTGCTCGCCGCGGTCGAGGGAACATCGTCCTACGGTGCTGGCATTACCGCGGCGCTCACCGCAACCGGGATCGAGGTCGCCGAGATCCGACCCCTGTCCCGGCCGTCGCGCGCGAGAACGGGGAAGTCGGACCCGATCGATGCGGAAGCGGCCGCACGAGTCGTTCTTGGGGAAGACATCGCGATGCTCGCGCAACCCCGCCGCACCGGGGACCGCTCCGCGCTGCGGGTGCTCCTCGCTGCCAGGTCTTTGATGGACCAGCAACGGACCGCGAACAGGAACGCGCTGACCGCACTGCTACGCAGCTTCGAGCTCGGCATCGACGCACGCAAGCCGATCACAGACGCGCAGATCGCCACTATCGCTGGATGGAGAGTCACACGGGACGCCGGCGCCACTCGAGTCTTTCGAACGGAAGCCAAGCGTCTCGCCACGACCGTCCTGGAACAATCAGCCCTCCTGCATAACAACCACAAAGACCTCGCTGCACTCACTGAGGCGCTTGCTCCCGGACTGCAGAGCATCCCGGGAGTCGGCCCGGTCACCGGCGCGATCCTGGTCACGTCCTACTCCCACCATGGACGAGTCCGCTCCGAAGCAGCGTTCGCCTCGCTCGGGGGTATCGCACCGCTGCCAGCCTCTTCCGGAAACACCACCCGACACCGGCTCTCCCGGTCTGGCGACCGGCAACTCAATCGCGCCGTCGACGTGATCGTCCGCAGCCGACTGAGCTACGACCCCGCCACCCGCACCTACGCAGAACGACGACGCGCGGAAGGGCTCTCCAAACGCGAGATACGCCGCTGCCTCAAACGCTACGTCTGCCGCGCCCTTTACCGAGAACTACGCACCCGCATGACTTGACAGGAAGGCATAGAAGCGTCCTTTTCCCGGCAGGTTCGCTTGCGACAGATACGCCGCCGCCCTCCGCAGGACCTCGTTCTCCTGCTCGAGGAGCCGAATCCGCTTCCGCGCCTCGCGCAGCTCGGCGGACTCGGTGCGCGTCACGCCGGGCGCGGAACCACTTTCGATCTTCGAACGCTGCAACCACTTCTGCAGGGTCATGGGGTGGACGCCGAAGTCTTTAGCGATCTGCTCGATCGTCACTCCGGGCTCGCGGTTACGCGCGACGCGCACGACGTCGTCACGGAACTCGCTCGGGTAGGGCTTGGGCACAGCAACACCCTTCCAGGCCAACCCCACGGGCAAGCCAGATCAGATGTCACCTACTCGTGCAGCAGTCCCCCCGTTGAAAAAGAGCGCTCAGGTACGCCTTACGGAACACCAACTCAGCGCCAGCGCCAACCTCCGGCGAACTACAGAATCAATGGCACGCAAAAACATCGAGGACGATCCCGCCCTGTCAGCGGCCCTATAGATTCGCGGAATCTCGCCACAAGATCAATGGCACAGACGACAGATTCATTGTCATCGGACACACTCCAGTTGTCCGATTCTCACGGACCTGTCCAGTCGTCTCACTCCAGTTGTCGGATTCTCACTCCAGTTGTCGGGAGAGCGGCGCGCCGCGTAGCTCTGCTCCGAGGCGGGAGTAGCTTGCGGTTCAAGCCGGGAGGTTCCACCGGAGCGCTCTGATCGGGTGCGGGATTCTCCGGAAGGGAGAGTTCTCCGTGACCTTGACCCAAGACTGGCTCGCCGCGATCGACGGGACGAACGCACTCGCGGCCACGATCGAGTTTTCCAGACACGGCCTCCTCCAGCACGCAGACCCCGTCGACGCGGCGCGCGTGATGTTCGAGGATGCGGATCCGGTTCGCGAGTTCCCGTCGTGGCCGGGCAAGCGCAACTTCGAGGGCAAGCTGTGGATGGCCTCGACGGGCCGGCACATTCCGTTCGAGTCGTTCTGGGAGCGCTCGTTCCTGACCTCGCTGGACCGGACGGGGGATGTCGTCGGGGTGGCGAGCCAGCCGATGTGGATCCGCTGGCGGTCACCGAAGCGCTCCCACGCGCCCGACTATTTCGTGCGCCGCTCCGATGGGAGTGCGCTGCTCGTCGACGTGAGGCCGGTCGAACTGATCAAGCCCGAGGACAGCATGAAGTTCGAACTCACTCGTCGCCTTGCTGCCGCACTGGGGTGGTCCTATCTCGTCTTCGATCAGCTTCCCGGCGCCACCCAGGCGAATCTGCGCTTCCTGCTTCGGTACCGCGAGCCTGCGTGGCTGGAGGGCGTCGACATCGCCGCGCTCGGGCTCACCGGTCGGATGAGTCTGGGCTCGCTCGCGGCGGCCCTCGGTGGCGTTGCTCGCTCAGGTGTCGGCGCCGCGTATGCACTCGTGTGGAGCGGGGTGGCGCAGGCGGATCTACACCGTCCCTTGTCGATGGCGACCGTTGTCGATCTGGAGGGCGGGTCATGAGCGTTCATCCTGGCGACATCATCCGGTGGCAGGGCGGAAGTCACCAGGTCGTTGCGATCCGGCCCACCTACCTGACCCTGCGCGCCGTCGACGGGGATGGAGACGACGTGGAGGTGCTCGCCGCGGACCTGCGGCACCAAGCGGAACCTGCCGCTCCCGCATCCCTGCGGTCACTGCTGGACCTGCGCAGCCTGCAGGATCTCGACGCGCGCGATCGCAAGATCGTCGACGTGTGGCTGGAGGAACTCGCCCGGTTCGACAAGCTCGTGGCGGCAGGCGTGACCAAGCCCGCGGCGCGGCAGCAAGTTATCGACGACGTCAACCGTCGTCTCGGAACCGGCTACGGCCCGGTCAAGGTCTCGCGTCAGCAACGCGCCCTCGAAGAGTTCGGGGTCAGCGGTCTTCTCGATCGACGTCGCCACGGCCTCGCCGACATGCCCGGGCGCTCCTACGACGAGCGCCTGATCGACGCGATTCTGACCGTCCAGGCTGGGCAGGAGCGGAAGTCGACCGGCACCGGGACGCGATTGATCTGGCTCGTCCGCAGGGAGCTGGACGACCGCTTCGGCGAGGGTGTCGTGCCGATGCCGAGCCGGGCGACGATGTACCGGCTGCTGAATGAACTCGATGCCGGCAAGCACACGTTGGGCAGCGCCCGCGCACGTCGCACCACAGCCAATCAGCCGGATCACATGCACGGATTACGTACCGGCGTGCGACCCGGTGAGCAGGTGCTGATCGACACGACCCCGATGGAGATCCTCGTCGAATGCGATGGCGAACCGATCCGCCCCGATCTCACCCTGTTGCTGTGTGAGGCATCACGCTCGGTGCTCGCGGGCATTGTCACCGTCGGTTCTCGCAGCATCGACCTCGTGGTGGTCCTCGCCCGTGCTCTGGTGCCGTACTCGGCCCGTCCCGACGGAGTTCGCGCGAACCGGCGTCAGGTCTCGGAGGCGTGGACCGGCACGGACGGGCTCATGGTGGAGCGGTTCGAGGTAATGCGCGACGCGCAACCGTACATCTTCCCGGAGTCGATCACGACCGACCGTGGCGCGTCGTACGTGTCGCGGCACTTCTCGGATGCCTGTCGGACGCTGGGGATCTCGCTGACGGTTAACGCGGAGTACACGCCGACGCAGAAGGCGAAAATCGAGCGGATGTTCCGCACCGTGAAGGACCAGTTCACCCAGTACGCGATCGCGTTCCTCGGGCAGAGCCCCGACATGCGTGGAGACGAGGTGATCGCGACGAGCCAGCTGCTCACCCTCGAGCAGCTGCAGGAGCTGTTCGAGGACTGGGTCGCGGTGACCTGGCAGAACCGACCCCACAAGGCGCTGCGCGACCCCCGCAACCCTCGGCTCATGCTGGCCCCGAACCAGATGGTCGCCGCGTACCGCGAAGTCGCTCCGGAGCTGCAAGTCCCGCTCACCGCCGAGAAGTACATCGCACTGCTCCCGACCGAATGGCGTGTGATCAACCACTACGGTGTCGACATCGACCTGCGCGTCTACGACTCCACCGAGCTCGGCCCGCTGCGGAAAAAGCGGTCACCGCACCACCGGCAACAAGGCAAGTGGCCATTCCACGTCGACCCCTACAACCCGATGACGGTGTGGCTGGAACTCGGCGACCAGTTCCTCCCGCTCGACTGGCGCTCCCCGTACAGCGGCGCCCCGATGGCCGACGAGGTCTGGCGAGTCGCCCGCGCGCAAGCCGCAGCCCGCGGCGACAACGAGCCGAGCACCGACGACCTCAACGAGGTGATGCGCCGGTTCATGTACAAGGGCAACGCGCTGCCGACGGCGCGTCAGAAGAAGCGTGCTGTAAGCGCACGGACGGACCCGCTGGCGATCACCAACCAACTCCCACACATCGCACCCACAGCACCGCCGGGCGCCGAGCATTCGGCAACTGGGGACCTCGGCGACAAAGAACTCCATGTTGTCGCGGCGAAGCCAGCATGGCCGGTCGCCGCACCGTTCGGGATGACCCGGTCGCCGGATGAGGCGTGAGCGCGATGTTCGATGATCTGCTGGGGGACTTCGACTTCGACGCCCCATCGACCGACTTCGACTACGCCACAAAGGAAGGGTGGCGCGAGTTTGTCGAGTTCGTCGCCCAACGGACACTCCCGCTCACGCTCGCCGAGTACGACGCGATGGACTCCTCGGAGCGAGCGCTGTTCAACATCGCCCGCGAACGGTACATGACCCTCGGCGCCCGGGTGGCGACCCCATCACTCCGACGGGTCGCGGTCGCCATCCGCCACGCGATAACCGACAACCGCTCCCCAGACGCCAGCAAGTCCGGCGTGATCATCTCTGGCAGGCCAGGTCTCGGGAAGACCACCGCGGTCCAGGAGTTCGGCAGGGCGTTCGAGCGAGCCCGACGCCAGCGCGCCACGGCCTCGCAACGCAACTTGACCCCCGTCGCATACGTGCCCGTGCCGACGCACGCGACGGCGAAGACCATGATCACCAAGCTCGCCGACTTCTACGCCATCCCGTACTCCCGCAACGCGAACTACGAAGTCCTCCTCAGCCGCGTGAGCCATGTGATGCGCGAATGCCGCACCGAACTCGTGATCATCGACGACATCCACCGGCTGGACCTGCACTACCGCGGCAACGAGCAAGTCGCCGACGCGCTCAAAGAACTGTCCGAGAGGTGTCCCGGCACGATGGTCTACGCCGGTGTCGATGTCGCCCGCAACGGCCTGTTCTGGGGCTCGCGCGGCGAACAGATCATGGCCCGATTCGAGCTGGTCAAGTTCGACACCTACGGGACTGGCGAGACCGCTGACGCCGCGGTGTGGGGGCGCATCCTCGTCGACCTCGAAGACTCACTGTGCTTGATCTCGCAACCTGACGCGGAGATCCTCACCGTCGCTGCTGAACTCCGCGACCTATCCCGCGGCTCCATCGGCCGCGTCGCCCGAGCCGTCCGCCGCGGAGCGCGCCGCGCCATCGAACAGCACACTGAACGCCTCGACCTCGACGACGTGCTCGCGTCGCTGGCGAAAATCCGTGAGTCGGAAGGCTGGATCGAGGAAGAAGAGAACCGGCCATCACCACGGCCCAAACGAGGCCGTCCCGCGCGAGCGAAATGATGAGGAAGCTCCCCGTGCTCATCGAACCCTTCACGGGAGAAACCGTCAGCAGCGTCTACCGCAGACTTACCACCCGCAACGCCGTGCCGGCCGGGGAACTGTGGACGACCCTCCGTCACGAGCGCCCGCGGCTGCCTCTGCGCACGACACCAGAACTCGTGCCGCGACTGGTCGAACAACTCGCCGACCTCCCTCCCGGGTACTTCGACGGTAGCCGCTCTGACCGCCTGTTCGTCCGCTGCATTCACGCCGACTGGCGACACAACAACTGCCCGATGTGCGCGCCCCTGCCGTCTGCCGTCACGAAATGCAGGCGATGCACCGGCGGTGAACCCGTCGAGGTGCGCACCCGGATCGGAGCGGTGTGTGCGCGACACCGCAGGTGGCACTACGCGGGAGCGGACCGCGACCTCGCGCGAAACGCCGACTTCTTTCGCGCCGAACGATGCCTCACAGGCACGCTCTGGGAACGCGGCATCGGCCCCGACACCGGCGAACTGGAACTCGCCACGACCCTTCTTCGCGCCACCGATCTCGAACAAGAGGGCGTATCTCATCGAACGGCGCTTGCGCGCCACTATCCCGAAGCGGTGCGTCTCGTCGCGCTGACAACAGAGCCGTGGGCGGAGCGGTTCCTCACGAACACGAACGTCGGCCCCATCCAGGTCGCCGCGCTCGTCGAAGCAGCGGTGAACGCGGTGACCGCGGGCACGTCGCACGACGTCGCCGCTGTCCGCGCGTCTTTTCACATCGAAGGCCGCGAAGCGGTCATCGGCCTCGACCGACCCGTGCGGCTTCGGTACGGCCGGTCCGCGGGCCTCGATGAACTCGGTAGGAGAATTCTGGCGTTCGCCCCGCGGGTCCGAGCCACACTCCTGCGCCACACCGACGCCCGCAAGCCTCCCACGCGTCGACCGCGCGGCTCATCGAGGCATGACCGCGTGTGAGCCTTCCGTTCCGCACGCTACCGATTCGACTCGAACTCATCGAGGGTGAGACCGTCGAAGGGTTCACGAAGCGGCTCGCCCAAGCTCACCAGTGCGAGGAACGCGATATCCGTCGAATCGTCTTGGAGCACCTCGGTCGCAACTGGTGGCCCGCGGCGGATCAGCGTGTCGTCGATCTCATCGAGCATCTCGCAGATCTGCCGCGCGACGCGCTACGCCCCAACTTCGAGAAAGATGGCATGTGGGTCAGATGCGGCCACCGCAGCTGGCGTCCTGAGAAATGCGCCAGGTGTGCCCGGTTCGCCGAACCCCGTATTGCATGCCCGGAATGCTCCGGCGGGCTGGCCACCACGACGATCGCCCGCGGCGGTGCGCTCTGCCTCGCGCATCACCATTGGGCGTACCGCGCGTTGCACGCCGACATAGCAGGCATGCCCGGCTACGAGAGTGCGGAACTGCTGCTGCGATCACAACTCTGGAAGCGCGGCGTCGCCCTCCACACCGGCGAAGTAAACCTCGCCGCAGCTTTCGTCGAAGCCTGGCACGAAGGCTCAGATGATTCGTCCCCGATCGGCGACCGCATGGCGAGTTTCGGCATCCCGCACCTCGACACCTACGAAAACGTGCTGCTGTGCGCGTACCCCGAGATCATTCGTTTGACCTGCGTGCTCACATCGCCGCGCACGATCACTCCGATCCTGGACGTGACGACTTCCGCGCTCGCTCAGGCCGATCGCCTGCTACCTGCCGTCGCGAAGGCGATCGGTGACGAACCCAACGACGCATTGCGCACCTTCACCGTCAGCGTCGTCGGGCAGGCCCACCGGGCGATGTTGTACATGTACGGACTGCGCAGTTCGAAGCAGGTCAAGTATCAGCGGTGCCCACTCAACCGCGCCCTCATTGCTGCAGCGCACCGGCAGCGCGCCTGCCTCCTCCGCCACGCCAACCCAAGGATTCTTCCCCACATCGCGGGGAAGACAGGTCAAGCCGCACCGCGCAGCCGGGTCATCCGCAACTGGCCACCCCGTTCCGACGAGTTGGCTATGTCCTAACCTGCGGTCCTCGTGAGTACTCGCACAGAGTTCCACGGCGCCGTCGACCACTCGCGCGAAGGCTTGCCGGGGACGCGTCAGAACGATTCGGGAATCGGGTGCTCGGGCCGCGCGCGGTGTTATACACGGCCGACGTATTCGAGAGATTGCGGCAGGCAGGGCGGATCAGCGCGCGCTGCACTGCGACGTGACCTGCATGTGGATCAGTCCGTCGATACTCGTCGAGTCGCGGATACTCATCTTCTCCACCGGCAGCGCGTCGCTGTAGCGGATGTCTTCCTGCATTGCCCGATCCGCGGCGTATCCTGCGGCATCCCAAACCTTGAGGATTCGCGCGAGCGTGGCGCCATTGTCCGCGGTCTCGAACGTGAGCCCGAGTCCGATTCGTGTGCCGTTCTCACCGCACGCGGTCGATGCCGGTGACATCTCGTCGGCGTCGAGGAGCTGTCCAGCGGAATCGTGCACCGGCCCGACGGCTGCGTCCAGCGACGCCGCGACCATATTCTCGAGCCCTGCTCGGGCCTCGTCCGCGCCGTATGTGGGCGCGGCGGGCGCTGAGGGAATCGGTGTTCGTGCTCCGGTGCTGACACCACATGCGAGCGTACGGTCGGTGAGCTTCGGAAGGGTGAAGTCCGGGTCGCGGTCGGTCGTCACCGGCGCAGCCGAGTAGTCAAAGCTGAAGTTCCGCCAGACCCGGAGTGACGCGCCGTCCTCCGCCACCGTATAGGCGCCGTCCGCGAAGGGGTGGTAGCCATCATCGCTGAGGGTTCGCTCGACGGCCGTGACAAGTACGCCATCCTGTCGATAGATCGTGCCCCAACCCGCAAGAAGGAACGACTTCTCTTTGACCACATACCCGGTTTCGCAGCCGTTGGCGACGAGCGGAACAACCGTCGAGGACGAGGTGAGGAAACACACGATCCCTGCCAGTGCGGTGGCCGCGATGGCTACCGCGCGCGCCGGGATCATCAGGATGAGCCAAAGCCTGGGCACGGGGATGACGCACAGTCCCGTCGCCAGGGCTGCCAGGGCCGCGATGAGCGCGAGACCAGAGAGCAACTCCGAGTCAACCGTGCCGATCAACACGGAGGTCGCACCGTCCGATGCTGTGGAGACAATGAGCAGTGTCACAAGAACGGTTGTCGAGCAGAACAGGATGGCGCCAGCGAGAAGCAGGGCAATCCGACGCCAGCTCCGTGAAGGAGTGGGCGATTCATCATCGCTCTCGGTCGACACGGGTGCAGTAGACACGTGGCAAGCCTAAGAGGAGCAACCTGGGGCTCCGCCGCACCATCGTCCACGTCCGTCGCGCGCATAAGTGACAAGTGATCGCGACGGCATCCGCCGACTACGGTGGATGCATGCGGCACCGCTCGGCTTTCATACTCAGTTCCGTGCTCGCGCTCGCTCTGACCGGGTGCGCGACGCCCGCGATGGTGGCAGGCGGCGCCGATCCTGCGGGTGAGCCACTGCCTGCGCAGTCCTCCGAGGCGAGCGACTCGTCGGCGATCGCTACGCCGGGGAGCACAGACCCGGAGGCGCAGGCACAAGCGCACGCATGGCTCGATGCCGCAGCACTCCCGCCGGGCGCGATTCCCGCCGACGCGAGTGTCGCAACGTTCAGCTCGTATACGGGGTGGCCCTGTGGTCCCGTAGCGAAGTTGGAGGGGTTCTGGTCGATCCCTGACGCAACCGTGAGCGCGACCGCGAACTGGCTTAGGGATAATCCGACCGCCGATCTCATCTCGACTTCAGTGGGGGCGGTCCCCGATGATCCCGCCATTCAATCGGCCATCGTGGGGTACATTCCGGCAGAGGGCGCGCAGGAGGGAGTCGTTTACACCGTGGAGAAGACGACAGACGGCGTCGCGGTGCGCGCCGAGGTCGCAGCGCAGACCGCCGAGGCATCGTGCCCCGTGTTGCCGGACGGCGGGGGGTACGGTGCACCGGGTCAGGGATGACGTCAGGGCACGATCAGCGACCGGGACTCACGCACCGGACGCGCAAAGCTCCGAGGGTCGCGCGTCCGCGGCAGCTCGACTTCTGACAGCGGGTGCCCCAGATTGAGTTCGACGGTGAACAGGAGAGGATTGCTCGGCGTCACCGTAGGTCTCGCTGTCCTGCTCGCAGGGTGCACCGCAGCGCCGGCGCTCCCGGACGCTCAGCCGACGCGCAGTAGCCCACCTGTTTCATCAGTGCCGACGCCGACTGCGACGGTCACGCCAGAAGCTGAACCGGTGAGCGATCCTGGTCCCTGTGAGGCGGCCACGCCCGCCTATCCCATCGCCGACGACACCGAGGTGGAACAGCTCGGCGGAGTGACGTTAGCGGTTCCCTTTGATCGGGGTTCCATGCCGCACGCGACGGGACAACCCGTTCTCGATGTAAATGGCGTTCCGGTCGCCTACAAGGTGGCCGACAATGATGTCATCTCAACAATCGGCGCGCGATTCTGCGTCGGGGAGCAGTGGCTCTACTGGGTGAATTACGTCCGCCGTGATGGCGACACACTGTACTCCGGTGACACCCTCAACCTCGACGCGCACACCATCTTCAGCGTGGGCGACCAGAACGGCATCGTTCACAATAATGCTCTACCCGAGGGCTTCGTGATCCCGCCTCAGCGGTGACGGGGCGGTCAGTTCGCGTCCACTGTCACTTCTGACTGCAGACCGGTCTCGGTGTCGTAGGTCGTTATCCGCCACGCCGGCCGCCCGTCCTGCATGATCAGCGCCAACTCGATGAGGCGCGGACTGGGGTAGACCTCGCCGGACAGTTGGGCGGCGGCGTACGCACTGACCCCGAGGTCAGCCAGTTCGGCCTCCGTGAGCGTCACGTGGCGTTTCTGCTTCACGGCGAGGGTGCTGGCATCGTAGAGCGCCTCCTGGCCTCGGTCGGGTTCGGTGACGGACTCGCCCCACTCGTCACGACCGGGATCGAGACTCCGTACCCGCCAGACCCACTGGTCGTCGACATACTCCAGCCGCAGCCCGACAAGAGGGCCAGGAGGAGAGTTCGCCTCCCCGAAGAATCCCTCCAACCAATCTGACGGCCACGCCACGCTGACAGGGACACCGCTGGTGGGGTACTCCTCGCCGACAGAATCCGGAGCGTCCGGGAACGACGCGTCGGCAGAATCCGGAGCGTCCGGGAACGACGCGCCGCACCCGGACAGGACAAGCGTTCCGGCGATCACGATCGCCCCGACGAACATCGTCATCATCCGCTTCATCGGATCACTCCATTCCCGAGGACCAGCCTAGACAAGGCCGTCGCGCATGAGTTGGCTCAGTTCCGCCTCAGGTGGGCGATGATGGGCCGGTGGTCGCTGCCTCTGTCATCGAACGAGCTGTCCACGGTGACCTCGTGCACAGCCCACGCAGACCCGACCAGTACATGGTCGATCGGCGACGCGAGCCACACCGGCAGTGACGTCGGCCAACTGCCTGCTGCCGCAGAACCCGACTCGCTCGCCGCGTCTCGGCAATCCCCCATCAGCGACTCTCCGCGACCGAATGCCGACAGGTGATCGATCGTCGCGTTCAAGTCCCCGGCCACGATCACGTCGGGCTCGCCGCATTGGGTGGCGACCCACTCCAACCCCGCCCGCCAGCCAGCCATGTCTTCCAACAACGGCGGCAGCGGGTGTGCGGCGACAATCGTCGGCCTGATCCCATTGACGGGGCGCCAGACCCCACTCGGCAACCCGGGCGTCGAACCGGCTGCCTCGTCAACGCGGTACTCGCCGAGATCGGCTGCGATGAGCACGGACGTCGGGATCCACGAGTCACCCGCTTCGCCGTACGCGGTATCGGCCCACATTTCACGGCCCGACAGCGAAACGATCCGCGCAGTCTCTGCCGCGGCAACGGCGTCCGTCTCCGGCAGCGTGACGATGTCGGCATCGGTCTCGACAATGAGCTCCGCGATGCTCTCAGGCGATACCGCACCGCCGAGAGTGTTCCACGAAACAACCACAAGATCACCGTCAGGCACGGCCTCACCGGCACCGCGCGAGGAGAGAATGGCGCCGCTTGTGAGGGATGTAGCACCGAGGATGATGGCGACTCCGGCGGCAACACCCCAGCGCCGCCGGAGCACGGCGACAACTGCGGCGCCGCCGGCGAGAACAAGGAGGACGATTGCGACCAGTCCGCGGAACGCAAGAAGCTGAGCGATGATCGGAGTCAATTCTGCGCCGAATGCTTGCGGCCACGCGATAAGTACCCCGACAGGCGCACCCGCGAGTAGCGTCGCGAAGAGCGGGATTCTGCGGGAACGTCGAGTCGGCATCAACCTCGGTCAACCGTTCCTGAAGCTAGAGTCAAACCCGTGGTGACGGACGAGCTCGCGAACCTTCTGCAACGCGCATACGGCCCCGATCAGGAACCGCTGACGCAAGTCGAGTTGTATCAGCTGCGAGGACTCCAGACCTTCCCGCAAGACGGGCGCGGAATCGACCAGATTGAAGACGTGCCGCGAACGCGTGCCTCACGGCGCTGGGGCTGGCCGGTCGCGGTGGTCGTCATCGGAGTCGTGGCCGGGTTCACCGGGCACGCGTACGGCGAGGGAGGGTTCGACCCGGCAGCGCCCGCACAAACGGATAACGAGCAGGTGTCGGGGATCCCGCTCCCCGATGGACGGTGGGGCTCGCTCTCAGACGCTGACTGTGCGGTGAATCTGAGCGCGACCAGCGGCGCACGCGAGTCAGTTACATGCACGTGGAGCGAACACGGTGGTGACACGCGTCGCTGACGAGCTTCCTGGAGAGAATGTGCGCGGAGTGATCCAGGTCAACCGCTCGGGCGACGGGATAGGGCTACGAGCGGCGCAGGGCATCGATCAAGTGATCGCGATTCATTCTTGCTGGCAACGGATCGCCCGGGGCGATGGGGGCCCATCCCCATGTAGTCCGTTCGATTTGGATTCGAGACATCTGTCGTGAGACCGATCGGATTGCCGGTGCGATAGTTCGGTCGAGAAAAGCCCTGGTCGGACAGCCGCGACCGAACAACTCTCGTGAGATCCGACACTGGGCTGTCAAACGACTGTCCGACGCCCCACAACTTGTCAGTCGCGCCACCTGATCTGTCAGTGGAGTCTGGCGCCTGTCATCCGCGCCATCGAATCTGTCAGTCGCTCGGCGCGTCGCGCAACGCGTGGGGCATCCGCCGACGTAGCTTGGCGCCGAGCACGTACCCGAAGTACGCATTGTCAGGCTCACGATCCTCGACCACGAGAGACCTCGCACGGTGATCCTGACAGCGTTCGTGCCATCCGAGCACACCGTCACCGAACTCGCGGCAGCGACTGTCGAGGTGAAGTATGACGGCCGGGTGTGCGACATCGGGTCCGAGCAGGTGAGTGAACTCGAGTTGTCGCGCGTCGCTCCCATCCGGATCCCCAAGGCATATCCGGGGCGGGAGAATTACTCCGGCGTGTACTGGTCGGCGACGACGGGACGCCACCACTGGTTCGAGTCGCTATATGAGAAGACGGCACTGTCGGTTCTCGATCGCGACCCCGACGTGGTCGACATTGCCACTCAGCCGTTCAAGCTTCGCTGGGCCCGCCTGGGGATGACGCACTTCCCTGACTTCCTAATCTGCAGGTCGGACGGGTCACGGCTCATCGTCGACGTTCGTCCCCGCCGAAAGATCAAGGCGCGTGACGCCGAACTCTTCGCGATAACGGCTGCCTGGGCCGGCTCGCTGGAGATGGATTACAGGCTCTTTGCTGACCTTGCGAAGGTTCAGGACTGGAACATCCGTCTTCTCGCTGGCTATCGCCATCCTCGATGGGCTTGCCCGGCCCAGGTCGCAGAGATGCTCTCCGCTCGCCGAGGAGAGGCGCGCCCGCTCCGACACTGGGAACCCCTGCTGGGCGGAACAAGCAGCCCCGCACGAGGACTGCTTCTCGCCGCTATCTGGCACGGGGCCCTCGAGGTGGACCTCGGGAGCCGACTCGAGTTCGAATCCGTCGCTGTATGCGCGGGGAGGGGATGGGGATGAATCTGGAGCTCGGTGACCGGTTGGTCTGGGACGGAGTGGCCTTCGAACTGATCGCGTACGACGCGGCGTCAGCTCGCCTGCGTGCCGTGGGCGATGGGTACGTTCGCGTGGTCCTCATCAATGAGTTGCAGAGAGACCCCTCCATCGAGTGGCCGCAACGAGAACTTCGTCAGGTTCGGACGTTCGATCCACAGTCGCTGAAGGCGCTGCCGTTGCCCCAACAGGTGAAGATCCAGCTGTGGTTGCCGCACGTGACCCGGCTCGATAAGTTCCTCAGCTCGGCGCGAAGAGACGCCGATGAGACGAACCGCATCATCACCGAGATAGCGCACAGCATTGGCCAGCAGACACCTGGAGGCTCGGTCGACCCGCGCACTGTTTGGCGGAAACTCCAGGGGTACCGCGACTTCGGTGCGCTAGGACTGATCGACAAGCGATACCGGACCAAGACGCAGAAGATTCGAGACCCTCTCCTCCTCGAAATCATCGCCGATGTGTGTCGCCAAGCAGCTAGGCAATCCACCGGGACGCGCGGGCGCATCGTCGACGACATCCAGTACGCCATCGCAGATCGCTACGGAGCGGATCCGCCGTTCGCAATTCCGAGTGAACGCACCCTCGACCGCATCGTGAGCGAAATGCCTCGAGCGAAGCACCTGACGAGGTCCGCCAGGACGCGCGCTTCCCTCGCGAACCGTCCCCAGCGCGAGTTCCAGCAGCACGAGTCGCCGCGCCTCGGTGAGCACACCCAGATCGACACGACCAAGTTCGACGCGGAGATCACGCTGGACAACGGGAGTGTGACGACGCGAAATGGGGTTGAGCGTCCGGAGATGACGATCCTGCTCGAGATCCGAAGTCGCACTCCGATGGCCGCGGTGCTGCGGGCGGGCGGGACGAAGTCTGTCGATCTCGTGACGCTGCTCGCCCGCGCGCTCACACCGTACGAGCGTCGGCCCCAGGGGGCGCGCGAGACGCGGGAGTTGGTGTCGGCCGCGTGGGCCGATCCACATGGGATCAGTCAGGAGGAGCTCGATCGCTATCGATCGATGGTGCCGGTGATCTTCCCCGAGAACATCACTGTCGACCACGGCAAGATCTTCACGTCCACGACATTCACCGAAGCGTGCGAGCGTTTGGGAATCTCGATCATCGAGTGCAACCCGTACACACCCACCGGAAAGCCGCACGTCGAGGCTAATTTCGGTTCAGTCGCCGAACAGTTCGCGCAGTACCTTCGCAGCCACGTGGGTCGAAGCGTCGAACACCGAGGAAAGGATGACGCACCGCATCCCCCTCCCACGCTCCTGCAAGCTCAGGAGTTGCTCGACGACTGGATCGCTGTTCACTGGATGCACCGTCCCCACGACGGGCTGCGAGATCCTCTCCGTCCGAGTCGCGCGCTCACGCCCATGGAGACAGTGACCCTGCTTCGAGAGATCACGCCAGACCTGCCAATCCCGTTTGGACGCGAGGAATACATCAGTCTGCTTCCGGGAGAGGGGCGGACGATCCAGGACTACGGCGTCAATATCGGTCGGCGTCGATACTCGTCGCGACGCCTGCGCGACATTGTGGCGGGAACCCCGCGCACTGTTGGCCAAAAGTGGACCATTCGGAGTGACCCGTTCAATCTCTACACCGTCTGGCTCGAGTACGGCGACGAGTTCATCCCGCTGCATTGGAAGGCCGGCGACGCCCAGATGCCCTTCCGTAATGAGGTGCATCGCCAGCTCCGGGCAAGCGACGGAACACCAGGCGTTGATACGCGTCGCGTTTCGGCTGCCCTCAAAGAGGGCATTCGCCGCGGTCGGTTCGGTGATCCGAACGCAGAGCGGGCAGACGCGCGAGCGCGCGCGGCGATGTCAGATCCGATGGCGCTGTCGAGTCCGCACGCAGAGCCTCCGACCGAAGAGAGCGCCGCCGATCAGGCTGGGTCCGCTGGCGGGCGGTTCAGGCGCACTGGCGGCAACGGCTTCCTTGAGGTCGACGACGATGAGGGGCTGTGGGCAGAGTCCGGCGGTTTCAGCAGCCAGACGGAAGAAACGCGAGGGCGGCTCGATGATTGATCTGAGCATCGGCTCGCTGAAGAAGCCCAACTGGCAGACGAAGGAGGGCTGGTCCGACTTCGTGGGGGAGCAACTCGTCGAGCCGGAGGTCATGACTCGCAACGCACTCGATGCACTCAGCGAAGACGAGCGAACCGCGTACTGCTTGCGGCGCCTGGACTTCATGGCGAACGGTCGCATCTCTCTGACCGCGGAGGTCAGGGCGATCAGGGACGAGCTTCGACTGCGGATGGTGGCGAACGCTCGCAAACGCGGCGGCAAGTTCGGTCTCATCATCAACGGTGTCCCCAACGCGGGGAAGTCGACGACCGTCACTCGCCTTGCGAAGGAGTTCGAGATTCAGCGCCGGGTCCGCGGCAACCCGCGTGGTCAACGGAGCGTGATCCCAGTGATCTACGTGTCGACACCGTCGGACTGCACCCCAAAGTCGCTGCTCGTCGAGTTCCACCATTTCCTCGGGCGTCCGACGCGCCCGCGGATGACCGCCCCGGAACTGCTTAACGGTCTTGCGGATGTCGTCGAGCGGTGCGGTACGGAACTCATCATCATCGATGAGATTCACAACCTGAACCAGGACCGGCAGGGGGCCTCTGATGCGACGAACTATCTCAAGCAGCTATCCGAGAAGTGCCAGGCGACGTTCGTGTACGTCGGCGCCAACGTCGAAGACACGGGTCTCCTGGACGGAGGTTGGGCAGCCCAGGTGGCGACCCGATTCAGGATCATGGACCTCGACGCACACCAGTTGAACAATCAGCGCAATCGCGATCGATGGTGCGCGCTGCTCGAGGATCTGGAGGCCAACGCGAAGTTGGTTTCGCAGGAGTCGGGCTCAATCGTCGACGACGCCGAGTTGCTCTGGGAAGCCAGCCACGGCCGGGTCGGCGAAGTGGCAGGCATCATCGAGCTGGCCGTGATCGAGGCCATGGAGTCGGAGTCGGAGCGCCTCAACTTCAGTCGATTGCGGGCGGCGATGGATGACGAGCGCCGCCGCCGTGCGCGGCGCCAACTCGACGAGGGGCCCGGCCAGTGATCCGGCCCGTCGCGCTTCCGGTCTCCATCCGACCGCTTCCCGGAGAGACCGTCGTCGGCTATGTCGGGCGACTTGCTCCCGCCAACGGTCTCACCTTTCGCGACCTGCGGCTTCACATCCGAGACCTCGGCAAGCTGCCGGAGACGAACCCCGACGTCGAGAAGGTTCCGGGACTCGTCGAGGCGCTCGGAGGGCTCGCAGCGGGTCACTTCGCGAAGCACGCGATGAAGCACTACATGTTCGTGAGGTGTAGCCACTACGGGTGGAGCCCGGGCAGGTGCCGACGGTGCTCTCAACCTCAGACGCCGCGCACCGAGTGTCTGCGATGCTCCGCTGGAACGCCGACCACAACTCGGAGACGCGGGGCCGGAGTTTGTCTCCATCATCGACGGTGGCATATCTCCGGACGTGACGTCGACGTGGCCAGGTACTCGGAGTTCGGTCGCGCAGAGAGATGGATGAGTGGAAAGCTCTGGTTCCATGGCATCGCGCTCCACACCGGGGAACTGCAACTCGCGGTGAGGCTTCTCCTTGCGGCGCTTCGGGACTCGCCCGACGCCGCAGAGCGCGCGCAACTACGCGCCGACGAGTTCGGCGTCTCGCTCGAAGGGGCGTACGAAGACGCTCTGCTCTGCGTCTACCCCGAGGCAGTCGCGCTCACTGGCATCCTGATCGATCCGGAGTATCTGAGGTACCTGCTGAGCCCGCGATACAAGTCGCGGGATCAGGTCGAGATCATGCAGGCGGCTGTGGCAGGTGTGTTGGGAGGAACGGGTGGCCGGCATCTGCGGGAGATCTCGCGGCTGGTCGTGGAGCGAAGCCAGAATGCGGTCATGGCGGCCTACGGAGCCAAGAAGGCGTACGGGGTGAAGACCATCAGCTGCGGCCTCGATAAGGCGCTCCTCGCTTCGGCTCGTTCGAACCGTGCGTGCCTTCTGCGTCACCTTGATACGGTGCGCATGCCGAGCAGTTGGGACGCGCCACCATCCTGGGGAGCACCGCGCAACTCCATCCTGAATCGAGCGCGCTTGCTGCCCGACGACCTCGACTTTCCGCTACCCGCGCCGTCACGCGACTCGAGCGGCTCAGCTGACGTCGATGGAGAAGCCCGGTCGGATTACCGTGTCATGCCCGAACACGACACTGATGGCGCCGGCGCGCGCCCACGACACGATGAGCCATTCGCGGACAAGCGCGAGCTGGTGCTGACGCTCGGGGAGCGGGCGTGACGGGTCGTCAATGACCTCGCGCCAGTCATCGGGCGCGAACATCGCGGCCAGGAGTTCGGGTCTGCCCCGAGGGGCGGCGCTGCCCCCGTTCAGGTCTAGCGAGCGAGGAACGCCGCGGTGATCTTGTCAGACACCGCCTCGCGCAGCGGCCGCACCGCGTCTGCGTCCCATGTCTCCGGGTTGGGGAAGGTCCAGTCCAAGACTTTGCCGCGAGGCGTAGAAGGTAGAGCGAGGCCAGGCTTCATAAGCACAACCACGTCAGCAGATTCGAGGTCGCTTGCGGTGACCTCGCGCGGCACTCGATCGGTGATGTCCATCCCCAACTCCGCGACGGTCGCGGCCACCGCGGGATTCACTTCTTCGGCGGGGGAGAGGCCGGCGGACGTGGCCGTGAATCGATCGCCGGCTAGGTGCTCGAGCAGCGCGGCGGCCAGTTGAGAGCGGCCAGCGTTGTGCTGGCAGATGAACAAGACGGTCGGGTTGCTTGTCATTGGGGGTCTACTCCTGAGATCCGTGGTGTTTGGGGGTGTCAGCTGGCGCACTGGGATTGGGCGCAGGAAGCGCAGCACATCTCTCGTTTGGGCGCGAGTTGGCGGGGGTTGCCGATGACGTTGTTGAAGAACGATTCCTTCTCGCATTTGTGGAGATGCTCGGTGCAGAGCGCGGCGCCGCAGTGAGGGCAGACGGCAACCGCGGGAACGGTGATGTCCAGGGTGGCGTGTTCGTAACAGTTCATGAGTGCTCCTTCGAGGGTTGCCACGGTGCGGCGGAGAGGTTCAGGTGGTGACGTCCTGCACACGTCGGCGATCGATGTGGAGGTCTCCATCGGTGGCGGGGAAGAGCCGAGGGCGTAGCCAGAGAGCGACGTAGACGAGTCCGACGAGGACGGGAACTTCGATGAGTGGCCCGACGATGCCGGCGAGCGCTTGTCCGCTGGTGGCGCCGAAGGTGCCGATGGCGACGGCGATAGCGAGTTCGAAGTTGTTGCCGGCGGCTGTGAAGGCAAGTGTGGTGGTGCGTTCGTAGGTCAGGCCAATGGTCTTACCAGTGCCGAATCCGATAAGGAACATCGCGATGAAGTAGGCCAGGAGGGGAAGGGCGATGCGGGCGACATCGAGGGGACGATCGATGACCTGCTGCCCCTGCAGGGCGAAGAGCATGACGATCGTGAAGAGGAGGCCTCCGAGGGCGAGGGGGCTGATCCGGGGGAGGAAGACGGTTTCGTACCAATCGCGGCCGCGACGGCGTTCTCCGATGCGGCGTGAGAGGTATCCGGCGAGCAGGGGGATGCCGAGGAAGACGAGCACGCTGAGGGTGATGGCCCAGATAGAGAACTCGGCGCTGGTTGTGGGGAGACCGAGCCAGGTGGGGAGGATCTGCAGGTAGAACCAGCCGAGGGCGGCGAACGCGATCACTTGGAAGACGGAGTTGATGGCAACGAGGAAGGCCGCTGCTTCGCGGTCGCCACAGGCGAGATCGTTCCAGATGAGGACCATCGCGATGCAGCGGGCGAGGCCAACGATGATGAGCCCGGTGCGGTATTCGGGCAGGTCGGGGAGCAGCAGCCAGGCGAGAGCAAACATCAGCGCGGGGCCGACGAGCCAGTTGAGGACGAGTGAGGAGATCAGTAGCCGCTTGTCGCGGGCGACGATCGCTGCGTCGGAGTACCTCACTTTGGCGAGGACGGGATACATCATGACCAGCAGTCCGATGGCGATGGGGATGCTGATGGTGCCGATCGACGCCGCGTGAAGGAATTCTCCGAAACCGGGGGCCAGGACGGCAAGGGCAAGACCTGCACCCATGGCGAGCAGGATCCATACGGGCAGGTATCTGTCCAGTGTTCCCAGACGGGCGGGCGCGATAGTCGTGCTCACTTCACTCCTCATTCATAGATGAATTTCGATATGAAGCGTAGCAGAATATCGACAAGCGTCGATGCTCTCCGCGGAGCGGCTGGGTCTTATGTGATGGCGAAGAAGCGCGATACCCGGTCGAGAGCCCCCGGCACGAGAGTGAAGTAGGCCCAGGTTGCGCGCTTGCTACGGGTGAGGAACCCCGCCGCAGTGAGGACCTTCAAGTGGTGCGAGACGGTCGGCTGACTGAGGCCGATGGGTTCGATCAGGTCGCACACGCAGGCTTCCGAGTTCTCGGATGCGGCAACGATGGAAAGCAGCCGCAGGCGGGCGGGGTCTGCCAGAGCCTTCATGGTCAGAGCGAGGGACTCGGCCTCCTCCGCAGTCATTGGTTCACGAACGAGCGAGGTGCAGCAGCTATCAGCGCCGGTCTCGGCGATGGCAGTGATGTCGGTGACGTCGAGCGTGGTGACCATGCATCGACAATAGCCGATATTGACAGGGATCTATAGGGCGAGTAGGAATGAACATCGAAGCTTGTCGATGTTGTGAAGGAGTGGTCATGACCTTGTTGGATCTCACGCCGCGTGTCGCTGTGAGCGATCGTCTGGCGACGCTGCCCGTGGTGATCATCGGTGCAGGACCAGTCGGGTTGGCTGCGGCCGCGAATCTCGTAGAGCGCGGTATCGACTTCATAGTTCTCGAGGCGGGCGAGACGGTCGCCGCGAGCGTGCGGGCGTGGGGCCATACTCGCCTGTTCTCCCCGTGGAAGCACCTGGTGGATCCGGCGTCGCGTCGCCTTCTGGAAGCACGAGGCTGGGAACTTCCCTCACCGGAGCGGGCGCCAACGGGAGCCGAGCTGGTGGACTTGTACGTCGACCCACTGGCTCAGCTGGAGGAGATCGCATCGACGATTCGGACGGGGCTGTACGTGACTGCCGTGTCCCGGGAAGGAATGGATCGCACGCGCAGTCGCGGGCGGGATGCGACGCCGTTCGTCATCCGAACGCGCGATACCGAAGGCAACGTGGCCGAGGTGGTGGCGCGCGCGGTGATCGACGCGTCAGGCACCTATTCGTCACCGAACTCGTTGGCTTCCAGCGGGCTGGAACTTCTGGGACTGGGCGAGATCGCCGGCCACGTGATGACGGCACTTCCCGACGTGCTCGGCCGGGACCGCGCCCACTTCGCAGGCAAGCACGTCACCGTCGTCGGCGCCGGGCACTCTGCCGCGAACACACTTCTCGGACTGGTGTCACTTGCCCGCGAGGAGGAAGGCACGACGGTGTCCTGGCTGATTCGCAACGCGCAGGCCGTGCGGGTGTCCTCGTCGCCGGACGATGAACTCGTCGGGCGCGCTCACCTGGGCTCGCGCGTGGATCGCGCGGTGGACCGCGGTGACATCGATCTCGTCGACGGATTCGAGATCATCCGTGCGGGCCGGGCAGGCGCCGCGGTGGAACTGATCGGTCATCGAGACGGAGAGGTGGTGACGCACACCACCGACATCGTCGTCAACGCAACCGGGTTCCGGCCCGACCTCGACATGCTGCGCGAGATTCGCCTGGAACTGGACGACATCGTCGAGGCCCCCAAGCGGCTCGCCCCGCTCATCGATCCGAACGTGCACTCCTGCGGCACGGTGGAGCCCCACGGGTTCGGTGAGCTCACCCACCCGGAACGCGGGTTCTTCATCGTCGGAATGAAGTCGTACGGTCGCGCCCCCACGTTCCTGCTCACAACCGGGTACGAGCAGGTCCGTTCGGTGACCGCGTGGCTCGCGGGCGACATGGCTGCCGCCACCCAGGTCGAGCTGGTTCTCCCCGCCACGGGCGTCTGCTCCACGGACCTCGGGTCAGCCGGCGGTTGCTGTTCGTGACAAAGGTCCGCTCCCTCGCCCCAGCGGATTGGCCCGACGTGGAGAGGATCTACCGGCAGGGAATCAACGAGGGCGATGCGACCTTCGAGACGCACCCGCCGACCTGGGAAGAGTTCACCACCAGCAAACTGCATACTCCCCGTCTTGTCGCCGCCGATGACGACGGCCGGGTTCGCGGCTGGGTGGCGGCGTCACAAGTGTCCAGCCGGGAAGCATATCGGGGTGTGATCGAGCACTCTGTGTATGTCGATCGTGACCACCGCGGTCAGGGCGTGGGACGAACGCTGATGGCGGCGTTCATCGCGGGCGCAGAGTCGGCCGGGTATTGGACGATCCAGTCCAGCATCTTCCCGGAGAACAGCGCCAGCCTCCAACTGCATGTCGCGGCCGGGTTCCGGATAGTGGGCCGCCGGGAAAGAATCGCTCGGTCCCGCCGCGGCGCCCAAGCGGGACAGTGGCGGGACACCCTCCTCATCGAGCGGAGAAGCGCAGCAGACTCGTGACCGACGGTTCCCCAGGCACGGAGTTCATCCGCCGACATCTCACGGGCGTGCGCCGCACCGTCCTCACCATCGTTGCCGATCACGGACCGATCAGCCTCGACGACATTGCGGTCGAATGGGCACGGCAGCATCCCACCATCAGTCCCCGCCACAGGTCCGCCCTTCCCCGCATGAGCGGCCAGGTTCTGTGGCGGCTGGAAAATCTCGGCTGGGTGGCTCGTCGCCGCGACCAGTACCTCCTCACCGCTGAGGGGCATCAAGTCCACGACGGCATCGCAATCGCCTCCGAATAGCTGGGCTGCGTTCACCGCGCGTTCACATAGATTAGCTTCTATGTGAAACGGATAGAAGATCATCTATCTGGCCTGCCTTGCACCGGCGGGCCCTGACGCCCATGTCGGGCACGAAGGAAAGCGCACCCGTGAACAAGACCACAGCAAAGCTCGCTGCCGTTGCGACGCTCGCCGCCGCCGCCCTGGCATTGAGCGCCTGCGGCGGACAGTCCGCCGGCAGCACTGGCGGAGGAGAGGCCAGCGGAGGCGGGGCCGGCGGCTCTGTCACCACCGATGGATCGTCGACCGTCGCCCCCCTCACCGAGGCCGCCGCGGACCTGTTCCGCGAAGAGGACTCGTCGGTCAACGTGTCGGTCGCCACCTCCGGCACCGGTGGAGGCTTCAAGGCGTTCTGCGCCGACGAGACCGACATCTCCAACGCGTCCCGTCCGATCAAGGACGAAGAGGCCGCTGAATGTGAAGCGAACGGCGTCGAGTACACCGAGATCGTCGCTGCCAACGACGGCCTGTCGGTCATCCTGAACCCGGAAAACGACTGGGCAACCGACCTCACCCTGGAGCAGGTCGCGAAGATCTGGGGCCCCGAGTCCGAGGGCGTTGTCAACAGCTGGTCCGACGTTGACCCGAGCTTCCCCGACGTCCCGCTGGTCCTGTTCGGTGCCGGCACCGACTCGGGCACCTTCGACTACTTCACCGAAGAGGTCAACGGTGAGACCGGCGCGATCCGCACCGACTACAGCCCCTCCGAGGACGACAACATCACCATTCAGGGCGTCGCAGGGGACCAGGGTGCGATCGGCTTCCTCGGTCTGAGCTACGTCGAAGAGAACGAGGGCACGATCATCGCCGCATCCATCGACGGCGTCTACCCGAGCACCGAGACCGTGCAGGACGGCACCTACACGCCGCTGGGGCGCCCGCTGTTCATCTATGTCAAGAACGCCGCGTACACCGACAAGCCGCAGGTGAAAGAGTTCGTCGACTTCTACGTCGCCAACTCCGCCGACATCGCCTCGCTCGCCCTGTTTGTGCCACTGACCGAAGAGCAGATCACCACCGCGCAGGAAGAACTCGCCTCGCTCGGCTGAGCGAGACCCCCTCCGCGGAGACACTCCATGACCGCTGTCACCACCAAGGCTGGGGGCTCGAGGATCACTCCCTCGGGCCCCCGGCCAGGCACCCAGTTCGCCGGCCGCCGCCGACCCGGCGAAGCCCTCATCAGACTCGTACTCCGGCTAGCCGCAGTCCTCACGATCGTGACGACGGTCGGGATCCTGATCGCCCTGCTGATCCCATCCCTCTCGTTCTTCGCCGAAGTTCCCGTCCTGGACTTCCTCTTCGGCACGCGCTGGGCACCCCGGTTCGCAGACGCGTCCTTCGGAGTCATCCCCCTCGTCTCCGCCACCCTGTGGACGACGGTGATCGCCCTGCTGGTCGCCGTGCCATTCGGGCTAGGCGCGGCCATCATGCTCGCCGAGTACGCCAAGCCCCGCACCCGCAAAGTCCTCAAGCCGATGCTGGAGATCCTCGCCGGCGTCCCCACCGTCGTCTACGGATTCTTCGCCCTCCAATTCGTACAAGGCACCGTGCTCCGCGAATGGCTACAGCTGCCCACCGGCGCATTCAGCGTCCTCGCCGCAGGACTCGTGATGGGCGTCATGATCATCCCCACGATCGCGTCGATCTCCGAAGACGCCATGTCCGCCGTCCCCGGTGCGCTCCGGCAGGGCAGCGCCGCGCTCGGCGCGAACCGGATGCAAACCACCCTTCGAGTGGTGTTCCCAGCCGCCCTGTCAGGCATCGTCGCGGCGGTCGTCCTCGGCGTCTCGCGGGCCGTGGGAGAAACGATGATCGTCGCGATCGCCGCCGGAAGCCAGGCCCGGATCGTCACCAACCCGCTCGAGCAAGGACAGACGATGACCGGATTCATCGCGAACGCCGCTCTCGGCGACTCCCGCGTGGGAAGCCTGGAATACAACACCCTGTTCGCCGTCGGGCTGCTGCTGTTCCTCGTCACGCTGCTGATGAACTTCATCAGCATCCGGTTCGTTCGCCGCTTCCGAGAGGCCTACTGATGACCACCACCCGACACACCCCGACGAAGATCCGCGCCTCCGCACCCCTCGGAACGGGAACACACGGTGACCGGAAACCCGGCCCGATGATCTTCCTCATCCTGCTGTGGCTGTCGCTGGTCGTCGCGTTCGGCGTGCTCGCGACACTTCTCGTCACGATCCTGATGGACGGGTGGGGAAAGCTGTCCCTGCAACTGTTCACCAACTACCCCTCCGCCACCCCGGAAACCGCGGGCGCCCGCCCCGCCATCCTCGGGTCCGCCTGGGTGATCGCGACCACCGCGGTGCTGACGCTGCCGCTGGGGATCGCCGCGGCGATCCACCTCGAAGAGTTCGCCGACAAGAAGCGCTGGTTCAACCGGCTCATCGAACTGAACGTGCAGAACCTCGCCGCCGTCCCCGCCATCATCTACGGCCTGCTCGCCCTCGGATTCCTCAGCCTGCTACAGGTGCAGAACAAGAACATCGTCATCGGCGGCGCACTGGCGCTGTCGCTACTGATCCTTCCCGTCATCATCATCTCCACCCGAGAAGGGTTGCGGTCCGTACCGAACGAGATCCGCGACGGGTCCCTCGCGCTCGGCGCGACGAAATGGCAGACCGTGTGGCGGCAAGTGCTCCCCGCGTCCGTGCCCAGCATCGCCACCGGCTCGATCCTCGCCCTCTCCCGCGCACTCGGCGAAGCGGCACCGCTGCTGGTGCTCGGAGCGCTGGTCTACATCACGTTCGACCCGAACGGGCTGATGAGCGGATACACCACCCTCCCCATCCAGATCTTCAACTGGACCGGCCGCCCCCAGGCGGGCTTCCACGAGCTCGCCGCGGCCACCAGCGTGCTCCTCCTCGGCGTTCTGCTCCTGATGAACGCCCTCGCCATCTTCATCCGCAACAAGTACCAGAAACGGTGGTAGCCATGAGCGACCCGATCGCCACCTCAACCGAGGACACCCCGCACCCGCAGTTCCACGCCCAGTCTCCAGAACCGAACCTGCGCGAGACACCAAGCGGACTGATCCGCTGCGAGAACGTGGACGTGTTCTACGGTGACTTCCGTGCCGTCACCGACGTCAACCTCAGCTTCGGAAAGAACGAGATCACCGCGCTGATCGGACCCTCCGGGTGCGGGAAGTCGACGCTGCTGCGTTCGCTGAACAGGATGAACGACCTCGTCGACGGCGCCCGTGTCGAAGGGCAGGTGCTGTTCCAAGACGACGACATCTATGCCAAGGACGTCGACCCGATCGAGGTGCGCCGCCGCATCGGCATGGTGTTCCAAAAACCCAACCCGTTCCCCAAATCCATCTACGACAACATCGCCTACGGCCCCAGGGTGACCGGGATGAAGGTGTCGAGCATGGACGACCTGGTCGAAGAAGCTTTGACCAAAGCAGCGCTATGGGGCGAGGTCAAGGACAAGCTGAAGCAATCCGCATTCGGTCTCTCCGGCGGACAGCAGCAGCGTCTGTGCATCGCCCGCACGATCGCCACCCAGCCGGACGTGATCCTGATGGACGAACCCTGCTCGGCTCTCGACCCGATCGCAACCATGCGCATCGAAGACCTCATGCACGATCTTCGCCGGGACTACACGATCATCATCGTTACCCACAACATGCAGCAAGCCGCCCGAGTCGCCGACCGCACCGCGTTCTTCACTGCCCTCGCCGATGAAACCACCGGAGACCGGACCGGAGTGCTGGTGGAATACGCCCCCACCTCACAGATCTTCGAGCACCCCCAGGATCAGCGCACCGAGGACTACATCAGCGGCAGGTTCGGATGAGCACCCTCACGAGCCCCGTTGTCGGATCGGCACGAGTCGTCGTGCTGTCCACCGACCCGCACGTGGTTCGAGGAACCGTCGCCGAATTCCGTCATTTCGGTGCGTCACTGATCCGGCGAACCGACATCATCAGCGCTCTCACGGAGTTGATCCGCGACCCGCACACGATCCTGCTGGTGTCCTCGGACGTGGCCTGCCAAGACATCGCCGCCGTCCTGGAGCTGTCGATCGCCACCAGCAAATCGACGGTGCTGTTCGGGATACATCCCTCCACCGGGATCGCCACAGTAGATACCGCGATCGCCGCCGGCGTGGGCGGCGTCGTCGACCTTCCCCTCACCCCCGAACGCCTCGCGTCCGCGCTGCGACAGCTGCCCCCCGCATCCGTGGAGGTGCCGAGCACGGTCGCGGTGGGCGCGCTGCTGGTCGATACGGACCGGCACCGGGTCGAGCTCTACGGCACACCAATCACCACCACCCCGAGAGAGTTCGACATCCTGCTGGCATTGGCAATGTCCCACCCGCGGATCGTCACACTCGACGAGCTCGCAGACACGCACGGCGGTGGAACACAACGGCAAGCATCCATCAGGGTCATGGTCGCGGGTCTCCGGTCGCGGTTCGCCGCGCTCACGGGCGCCCCGAGGGACGCGGTGATCGAAACCCACCGCGGCATCGGCTACCGACTGGCCGCGTGAGACGTCATCCCCATCTCGGCTAGAAGATCCTCAACGTGCCCTCGGATCTGGTCACGAACCACCCGCAGCCCCTCGTCGTCGAGGGCGAGCGGATCCTCAAGATCCCAATCCATGTAGCGGCGACCGGGGTACACCGGGCACGCATCCCCGCACCCCATCGTGACTACGAAGTCCGCGGCCTGCACGACCTCGTCCGTCAACGGCTTCGGATACTCGTCAGAGAGAGGAACACCCACCTCGGCGAGAGCATCAACGACTCGAGGGTGGACCGCGTCGGCTGGCTGCGACCCCGCGGTGCGCACATGGACACGATCGCCCGCGAGATACCGCAGATACGCGGCCGCAATCTGCGAACGTCCGGCATTCTGAACACAGACGAACAGCACCTCAGGCGTGCCGCGAAGCACCAGACCCTGCGCAGACGCCAGAGCGTCAAGACGATCAGCGGCATATCGTGCCGTCAACGAGGGCAAATGCTTTCGCACCCGGGCTCTCTGACTGAGCAGCAGGTAGCTCTCCACGACATACTGCGACACCGTCTCGCTACTGAACGTGGAAGCGAACCGGTACGAAAGATCGTGCGCGACCGTCGCGATCGCCGCCGGCAACACGGCAACGGTCGGAGCGGTGTCGGGTTCGGGCAGGGCCGGCATATCACCCACCAACAAACGCCCGAAACGCACCCACGATGCCGCCGGCAACACGTGTGCCCCCACCTCGTCAGTGCGCACGATGTTCACGGCCAACAACCGGGCAATCGCGTCCTCCACCTCGATAGCCGGAACATGCAGCAACGAGGAGAGCACGTCGGCCGGAGCACCCGCGGCCAGAGCACTCAGCACCCGCAACGTAAGCAGATCGCCGAGCACTGCGGCCTGCGCGGCACGTTCCTGCGCGGCATCGTCATCCAGCGGGCGCCCGACACGGTGCCGCGCACGCTCGATCACCGCAGCAGATCCTCGATCGCGCTACGCCGAGACGGAACCACCGAAAGCCACACGTACTTCCCCTCCGGCTCACGGACCAGGAGACCGTCATCCACAAGGATGCGCACGTGGTGGGTGACCGTCGGCTGCCGCAACCCCAGGGCGTCGGTCAGTTGCTTTACGGTTGCACGCCCAGACTCCGAGTCCAAAATGACGCTCAACATCTGCAACCGCGTCGGATCTGCCACCGCTCGCAGCGTCCGAGCGAGATCTTCCGCGGCGGAGCGGCCGAGCGGTGCGCTCGCACCTGCTGCGGGGCTGCCGTGGGAAGAGGTCACACTGTGATCCTACCTGAAGATAGACTTTCATCTATGGATGCGGTGGTGTCGGACGCGACCCGAACGGCATCCGTTCTCGCTGACCCTACCCGTATGGCTCTCTTGCGGCTGATGTCGATGGCCGATACCGGCCGAGTCCTCGTCGGAGAGACCGCACAAATCCTCGGTCTGCGACAGCCAACCGTCAGCCATCACATGAGGCGGCTTATGGACGAGGGGATCGTGACCCGCCAGCCCGAGGGCCGGCGCACCTGGTACGCCATCGCCCCGCCTCATCGCGACAAGATCACCGCGCTACTTTCACTGGCGGAACAGCGACCGTCCGCACCGCCGGATCTAGACCGCGTGGTGAGCGACCTTCTCGTGAGGTTTCATGGCACCCTGACCCGTGAAGAGGTGCGACAGGTCGTGTCCGACGCTCACACACGTCTCTCCGAGTCCACACCACACCACCTCTTGGCCTCCCGCACTGCCGCCTTCGCCACCGAGCGAATCGAAGCGTCCCTCAAAGACCAACTCCACCGCGACCCCGACGTCACGGTCCTCTTCGTGTGCGTACAGAACGCCGGACGGTCGCAGATCGCAGCGAGCGTCCTCCGCCGGCTCGCCGGCCCTTACATCCGCGTGCACACCGCAGGCTCCGCGCCGGCAGACGATGTGCGCTCATCCATCATCACCGTGCTCGACGAAGTCGGCCTCTCGCTCGATGGCGAATACCCCAAACCCCTCACCACCGAAGTCCTCGAGGCCGCCGACATCGTCATCACGATGGGATGCGGCGACATCTGCGTACCCCGAATCGGCGCGACGCACCACGACTGGAACATTCCCGACCCCGTCGGGCTCTCTCTGACAGAACTCAGAACCATCCGGGACGACATCGACCATCGCGTGCGCGACCTCCTACCGGGCCTCAGGCGAGGGTGAGTCACTTCCCGTTCACTCAGCGTTGTAGTCTGATACATAGATGATCCTCTATGCTTCGAGGACACGAAAGAGAGTCCACCATGTCTGATACCCCCACTGTCCTGTTCGTGTGCGTGCACAACGCCGGTCGCTCGCAAATGGCCGCCGGCTACCTCCGCGAGCTCGCGCAAGGACGCATTCAGGTCCTTTCCGCCGGATCCGCCCCTAAGGATCAGATCAACCCGGTCGCCGTGGAGGCCATGGCCGAAGAGGGCATCGACATCACAGGGAACACCCCGAAGGTTCTCACCGTCGAAGCCGTCAAAGAATCCGACGCCGTGATCACGATGGGCTGCGGCGACGCCTGTCCGATCTTCCCCGGCAAGCGGTACGAGGACTGGGAGCTGGACGACCCCGCCGGTCAGGGCATCGACGCTGTCCGCCCGATCCGCGACGAGATCCGTCGACGCGTGGAAACGCTCATCGAAGAGCTCCTCCCCGCCCGTGGTGTCGCATGACCTGGCAGAAAGGGCAAGACGCGCTGCTCTCCGCGGACTCAGTACTGCACCGCGCCGCGGAACGTCTCACTGCCCAATTCACCGGCATGGTGGGAGCGGAAACGGTCGAACGCGTCGTTTTCGAGTCCTACACCGCACTCGCCCGCACGGCGACCGTCACCACCCACCTGCCATCACTGGCCGAGAAGTTCTCCCGCGACCGACTCACCGCGCTGGCACAATCCCGCGGTTTCATCCCCAAGCCCGTCCCGGAAGTGCTCTACGTGTGCGTACAGAACTCCGGTCGCTCCCAGATGGCCGCCGCGCTCACCCGTCACCTCGCCGGCGACCGAGTGCACGTCCGCTCCGCCGGATCACAGCCCGGCCAAGGCATCCTCCCCGTCGTGGTCGAAGCGTTGGCGGAGCTGGGGATCGACGTGAACGAAGAGTTCCCCAAACCCCTCACCGATGACGTCGTCCGTGCCGCGGACGCCGTGATCACCATGGGCTGCGGCGACGCGTGCCCGATCTACCCCGGCAAGCGATACCTCGACTGGGACCTCACCGACCCCGTGGACCTCGACATCGTGGCCGTCCGCGAAATCCGGGACGACGTCCAAGCCCGAGTCCAGCAGCTACTTTCCGAACTGATCACCGCGACCGCATAAGAGGGAAGCCTGATGCACCTTGTAGCGATCGGCGGAAGCGACGCCGGAATCTCCACCGCCCTCCGCGCCCGCGAACTCGACCCCACCGTCGACGTCACCGTCGTTGTGGCCGACTCCTACCCGAACTTCTCCATCTGCGGCATCCCGTACTACTTCTCCCGCGAAGTTCAGCCCTGGCAATCCCTCGCCCACCGCACGCACGCCGACCTCGAAGCCACAGGCATGAACCTCCGCCTCGACACCCTCGCCACCGGCATCGACGTCACCGGCCGCAAGCTCATGGTCCGTGACGCGACCGGCACCGAATCGACCATCCCGTACGACGCGCTCATGGTCGGCACCGGAGCATCCCCGTCGACCGCCGGCATCACCGGCCTCGACCAGCTCGGCCCCGACGACGGCGTGCACCTCCTGCACTCGATGGGCGACACCTTCGCCCTAGAGCGCTACCTCGACGAGCACCAGCCCGGGACCGCGATCATCGTCGGCGCCGGCTACGTCGGCCTCGAAATGGCCGAAGCCCTCACCGTCCGCGGCCTCCACGTCACACAACTCCAACGCGGCCCCGAAGTCCTCTCCACCCTCGACCCCGAACTCGGCTCCCTCGTCCACGACGAACTCACCCGCCACGGCGTCGACGTCCTCACCGGAACCCGTATCGAAGCTGTCACCCGGGACGCGGGCCGCCTCACCGTGACGGGCACACGCGACGGGGGCGCGTTCGCCCGCAGCGCCGACCTCGTGCTCGTCGTGGTGGGCGTGCGCCCCAACACCAGCCTCCTCACCGAAGCCGGCGCAACCACAGGCGCGGGCGGGGCCGTTGTCGTCGACGAGCACATGCGCACCGGCCTGCCGAACGTATGGGCGGCAGGCGACGGCGTGGTCACCCACCACCGCCTTCTTGGCGTCACCTACCTGCCCCTCGGAACGACCTCTCACAAGCAGGGACGGGTCGCAGGGGAGAACGCGATCGGCGGCAACGCCCGTTTCGCTGGCAGCCTCGGCACGCAGGTTGTGAAGGTGTTCGATGTGGTGGCCGCCCGCACCGGTCTCCGCGACCACGAGGCCATCGCCGCCGACTACCACCCGCACAGCAACACCGCGATTGCAGACGACCACAAGCGTTACTACCCCGGCGCTACCCCGATCAGCATCCGCATCACCGGTGACACCCGCGACGGCCGCCTCCTTGGCGCGCAGCTCGTCGGCACCCGCGGCGCCGAAATCTCAAAGCGCGTCGACACCTACGCCACCGCCCTGCACCACGGCATGACCGTCGCCGGGATGAGCGACCTCGACCTCTCCTACACCCCGCCGCTCGGCTCCCCATGGGATGCCGTACAGATGGCCACCCAAGCCTGGGATCGCGGAGCGCAATTGCTCGCTTCAGTGTGAGCCCTTCGCGGCAGCTTCGACTACTGACAAGTTCTGTGGCCGCTGGGCGGCCTTGTAGCGCGCGAAGACTCGTGTAAAACCGAGCGTGGATGGGCGCACGCCGTGGACAGGGTGTTTGGCATCGGACAACGACGCTGCATTGGTGCGCGCTCGACGTGCGCCGCCGTCTAGGCGCGAACGTCGACGCCGGGCAAGTCGCTGAAGCGCGCCTTCGCGTCCAGAGAGACGATCGTGCGGCCGGTCTGCGTGGCATGAGCGGCGATGATGAGGTCGTGTGCGCCGCGGGGCTTGCCGATGCGCCGCACATGATCGAGGAGCGCGGCGTGTTCGGCTGCCGTCGATCGCGTGTAGGGGAGTACCTCGATCGTGTCCTCGACATCGTTGACAAACTGCTGGCGGGCCTGTCGGTGTGTCGCGTCCGCGGCGAGGATGCCATGGTGCAGCTCAGCGAGCGTGATAGCCGCGATCGCGAGGTCGTCCGATCCGGAAATCTGCCAGACATCTGCCCCCTGCCGGTCGAGCTGGATGAGGGCGTTGGTGTCGAGGATCAGTCGCGCCACGGGTCAGTGGTCTCCGTGGTGAGCAGGTCGCGTGCGCTCGTGGCGTCGGCACTGAAGGCGTCGTCGACAGTGACGTGTCCGGCGCGGCGGGCGAGGAAGTCGGCCACGGTGCGTGTTGTCGCCGGCACGATACGCGCGATCACCCTGCCATCGCGCACGATCGTGTATTCCTCGCCGTCGTGCTCGACGCGATCGAGCAACGCGGAGAACCCCCGAGAGGCATTCCGTGCGGTAACAGTCGTCATGCACACGATGGTACACGTGCGTCAGACATGTCAGACGTCGTGGCAACTCGGTTCGGACAAGTCGACGGTGGCGCGGACGCGCAACGAGTTCGTTCTCGTTCGCGTGGGAACTCGGGTGCGAAGAAACGGCACGCCGCCAAAGCCAAGCGCCCCGCGCGCCATGAAGGCGGCGGGGCGCTCGGGCGCTCGGATGGTCACGGCGACTGTCGCGGAGGCGGGGGCGACCGCACCCGCGCACGCGATCTGGAAGACGAAGACACCGGACGTTCCTCCAGCAGTCTCCGTGCCGACGTGGAAAACACGGTGATGGGGTCGCGCCCATCACCGAACAGCGTCACCGCGGTGCGCGCGGCGAATCCCGAGGCGGCCATGATCGCGAGGAACTCGGCGTCGTACCAGTCCTGATCGCGCAACAGATCGTCCAGAGCGTTGCGTTCGATCTCGAGGTCCATGGCATCCATGTCGGTCACCTTCGCACCCCTCCAGCGTCGATCCCTGCTGTCAGGCGCTGAGGCTGCGGTCCTCGCGGGCCGTGACCGCGTCGCGCGAACTGACGCTGATCTTGCGCGGCTTCGCCTTCTCGGCGATCGGGATGCGCAGGCGCAGCACGCCGGCGGTGTAGTCGGCGTCGACCGACTCGGTGTCGAGCGCGTCGCCCAGCACGAGCTGGCGGCTGAAGACGCCCCAGGTGCGCTCGGTCGCGACGGCGTTCGCGGCGTCGGGCACGCGGCTCAGGCGCTCGGCGCGCACCGTGAGCACGTTCCGCTCGACGTCGAGGTCGATCTTGCTCGGGTCCACTCCGGGCAGATCCAGCTCGACGACGAACTCGTCACCGTCGCGCCAGGCATCCAGCGGCATCTGCGAAGGGCGGTTCATCGTTCCGAAGACCTGCTGAGTGAACCGGTCGAGGTCACGGAACGGGTCGTGTTGCAACAGCATTCTTGATCTCCTCCATCCACTGTGAGAATGTCTCAATCGACGATCTGTGTCGACTGCGATAGATTTTCTACTCCAAACGTCATCCGATTTCAAGTAGCCGACGCGGCAGAATTCGAGGCATCCATGAGCGACGATCCTTCGCGGTCGCGCGGGGTCTACGGCATCACGGTCGCCGCCGAGATCCTGGGCGTCGGCGACCAGACCCTCCGCCTCTACGAGCGCAAGGGGCTGCTCACGCCCGACCGCACGCCCGGCGGCACGAGGCGCTACAGCGAAGACGACCTCGACGTCGTGCGGCGCGTGATCGCGCTGCTCGACGACGGCGTGAACATCGTCGGCGCGCGCCACGTCCTCGCTGTCGAAGCCGACAACCTCCGCCTCAGACGGCAGGTCGCTCGGCTGTCCCAGGTCGAGGCCGGGGCCGCCTCTGAGTGAGCCCACTCACGCCCGGCGCCGCGTCGTCGTGGCGCGTCGTACCCTGTTCGGGTGTCTCCGTTCACCGTCGTCATCCCCTGGCGCCCTGCGCCGTCGCGCGTCAGCGCGTACGAGTACGTCACCGACTGGTACGCCCGGAACGTCCCCGAGGCGACGGTGCGCGAGGTCGACACCGACGACGACGTGTTCGTGCTGGCGGCCTGCCGCAATCGGGCCGTCGCGAGCGTGGCGCCGGACGAGGCCGTCGTGATCGGCGACGCCGACACCGTGCCCGAGGTCGGCCCTTTGCGCGAGGCGGTGGCAGCGGCCCGCACGAGCGGGCGCGTGCACCTGCCCTACACCGCCTACCACTGGCTCGGCCGCGAGGGCACCGCGCAGCTGCGGGCCGGCACCCCGGCCGACGAGTGCGACTTCGAGCTCGTGAACGGCGCGTGCTCGGGCGTCTACGTCACGACCCCGCGCACGTGGGCGGCGCACGGCGGGCAGGACGAGCGCTTCCGCGGGTGGGGATTCGAGGATGCCGCGTGGTACCTCGCCCACGAGACGCTCTTCGGGGTGCCCCCGGTGCGTCACGACGGCACCGTCTACGCGCTGCACCACGAGGCCGAGGTGCGCGCCGGCGCGCGCTACGACGCGAACGCCGCGCTCATGGAGCGATACCGCGAGGCGGCCGGCGACCCGCAGGCGATGGCTCAACTCGTGGGTGTGCCGGTTCCGCTCAAGAGCTCGTAGGCGATCTGCGGCCCGGGACGCCGCGTCTGCGAGGCCGCGACAGCGCGAAGCCGCCCGCGCGCGGCATCCGGCAGATCGCGCACCCCCCGCAGAGCCTCGGCGAGGTCATCCACCGACGCCGTGTTGGGGGCGAGCGCGCGGCCGAAGCCGACCCGCTCGATCGCCGCGGCCCCCGCGAATTGATCGGTCGAGAACGGCAGCACGAGCAGCGGCACGCCCTGCCCGATCGCCTCGGTCACCGAGTTGTTTCCCCCGTGCGTCACCGCGAGCCGCGCCGACGACAGCAGCCGCACCTGGGGAAGGTAGTCGCGCACGAGCCAGCCGTCGGGGATCTCGCCGAGCTCGGACGCCGGCGTCGATCCTGTCGCGATGGCCGCTGGCATCCCGATTGCGGCGAGAGCCCGGGTGACGCGACGCAGCACATCACCGCGCACCGACAGGAAGCTGCCGAAGCTGACGTAGGCGTACTCGCCCGCGCCTGCAATCCACCGCTCGACGTCGTCGTCGACCGGCTCGCTGCGGCGCGTCGAGCCGAGGAACGCATGCGCGGGAAGCGCCCGTCCGTCGCCCTCGGCGAGCTCGGCGGGATAGTTGTAGAGCACGGTGGACCCGTGTTCGGCGAAGGCGTCGGCCGTCGGCGTCGCCGACGGGTCGAGCGCGAGCGCCGTGCGGTTCCACTCGGCTGTGAAGCGCGCCGAGACCTCGTCGCACAGCGCCCGCAGCTCGTCGAGCGCGGCGCCGTCGGGCGCGAAGGCACGCGGCCAGAACGGTGGAAAGCCGTAGACCTCGCCGGCGACGGGCAGCGCGCTCGGGTGGCCCAGCACGACGTCGCCGTACGCGATGCCCGCCGTCTGCAGAGCGAGGCGCGCGCTGAACGCGAGGTGGTCGACGAGGATCGTCGACGGCCCGACCGCGGCGACCGCGTCGAGCACGCGGCGCCCGATCGTCACCGGGTCCCACATGAGGTCGGTGAGGCGCTCGGATGCCTGGTAGCGCAGCGTCTCGACCATGCCCTCGCGGGTGGCGTCGAAGAAGCCGCGCAGCGACGCCGACTCGTCCTCGGGCTGGTCGTCGGCCGAGATCACCCGCGCGTTGCTGCCGCGCCCGAGCGGCAGGTCGAGCCTCTCGAGGCCAAACTCGCGCACGATGGGGTCGGTCGCGGGCCCCGTCGCGACCACGACGCGCTCGCCGGCGTCGCGCCAGGCCGTGGCGAGCGTCGCGAGCGGCAGCAGGTGCGAGGCGTAGTCAGGGCTGATGACGAGCAGCGTCACAGCGTGGCGCCCGCCGCGCGGATCAGTTCGACCTCGTCGGCCACGACCCCGCGGTAGACGGGGCCGAGGGCGGCGGCCATCCCCTGGATCGTGAAGTTCGCGCGCACCATCTCGTGCGCGCGCTCGGGCCGGTCGCCCTCTGGCATGCCCGCCGCGTCGAGGGCGGAACCGATCGCCGACTCGAGGCGCGTGGCATCCCACGTCTCGGTCAGCACGCCGGTCACGCCGTCCTCCACGTAGGTGGCCGGTCCGCCGCCGTCGGGTGCGACCACCATGAGCCCGGTCGCCATCGCCTCGAGCAGCGCGATGCCGAACTCCTCCTTCAGGCTCGCGCAGACGTACACGCCGCCGGGGGAGGTGAGCCCCGGCATCCCGAACCGCACGGCGGCGAGCCACAGGGCGGCGATGTCGTTCGGCTGGTGCCCGGCGAGGATTAGCCCGGCGTCGGCGCGGGAGCCCGCGGCGACGACCTCGTCGATGCGGTCGAGCTGCTCGCGCTCGTCGAGCGAGGGGTGCTCGAGGTCTCCGCCGATGATCAGGAGGTTGGCGCGGCCCTGCAGTCCACTGCGCGCCCAGGTCTCGACGAGAGTCGCCATGCCCTTCACACGGTGCAGGCGCCCGACACTGACGACGATCGGCAGCCCGCGCCGCTCGGGGGCGAGCGCCTCGACCCGTGCCCGCAGGTCGGCGATCGCGGCCGGACCGGACTCTGCCTGCGCGCGCCCGGCGGCGACCGCGCGATCGACGACGTCGAGGTCGACGCCCTCGGCGACGATCGTGTGGCGCTCGGGATGCGAGGTGAGGTCGATCCCGACGAGCTGGAGCATGTCGCGCTGCAGCTGCGGCCGGGGGAACAGCACCGTGTGCGCGGCGTTGGATGCAAGGCTCTGCACGAGCCGCGCGCGGAACCAGAAATGCTCGGCGAGGTCTACGTCGCCGAAACGCTCGCGCGTGAGGGCGCCCGAGCGATCCATCGACTGGATCACGCCGTGCGGGTCGGGCGCGACGGTGAAGACCACCGGGATGCCCAGCTCGCGCGCGACATCGGCGGCGGCGAGGCTGCCCACGTCGGCCATGCGCAGGTGCAGCAGGTCGACCTGCCCCGCGGCGCGGAGGATGCGACGGATGCCACGCCGCGCCGTCACCCGCAGCGGCCAGGCCGCGGCCGACGGAACCGGCGCCGGTCCGAGCGGTACGTGACTGTAGATGTGGCCCGAATCGGCCGACCCGACCTCGAGCAGATCGTCGGCGGCTCGCGCGACGGGGCCCCGCGAGAGCGTGATCACGCGGCGGACACCTGTCGAGGGGTCGGCGACGAGCGCATCGCCGAGTCGGACGAGCAGCGTGGCGATGCCGCCGTTGTCGCCGGCGCCGGCAGAGCTCAGCGACGGATCGATGTCGGCGTGGAGGAACAGCTGCGCCACTGTGAGACCCTCGCCGGTCGCCCGCGGCGCGGGCGGCGCCCCGGCCAGGTCGACCAGCGCCAGCCGCGCGACCTCGGCGAGCAGTCCCTCGCCGACGGCGAGCGAGGTGAGTGGGTCGACGACTCCCGGCACGCCCGGCCGCTGCCCGAGAGCCGACACCGCGGCGATGCGCACCTCGTCGTCTTCGCGGGCATCGCGGGCGATCTGCAGCAGTGCGCGCGTGGCGACCGCGGGCCGCACGAGCCCGAGCGTCTCGACGATCCGCGCCCGCGCGGCGGGCTCATGGATGCCGAGGAGTGCCGTCTCGAGGCTGACGGCGAGGGTCTCGGCCGACATCGTCGACCACTGCTCGAGTGTGCGCTGGGCGAGCATGCCGGTGAAGCCGCCGGCGGCGACGAGCCCGATCAGACGGCCCATCGCCTCGTAGCGGGGCAGTCCCGAGCCGAGCGCCCAGGCGGCGTGCTCGCGGATCGTCGCCCGGTCGTCCGAGAGCAAGGCGGTCAGCATGCGCGATGCCTGTTCGTCGAAGACCTCGGCCAAGGCGTGCACGGCGGCGATCGCCGCCACCTGGTCGTCACCCGCGAGCGCCGATGCCAGCACCCGCAGCGTGCGCACACCGGGGTCGCGTCCGGCCTCGAACGCCAGGTCGTCGGCAAGACGCATCGCATCGACGATGCCGGGTGCCTGCCGCACCGCATCGAGAGCCGTCTGCACGCCCATGGGACTCCTCGCTTCGCCACCCTGATCGGGGCGGTATTCGATCGTAAGCCGTCCGGATGACCGCCGGCCCTGGCCTAGCGTGGTCGAGACCGCACAGCTACTCTGTGGAGTTTCGCGAAGTCTCGAGGAGTGTCATGAACCTGGTGATGATCGGCGACGTGGGCGTCGTCGACGACATGGTGCACATCGGCGACGAGGCCATGTTCGACGCCGCGGTAGAGGAGCTGTCGGCGCGGGGCGCCGACGTCGTGGCGGTGTCGTCGGCGCCGTCCGAGACCGCCGCGCGATACGGCGTCGGAGCGGTCGCGCGCATCGGCTTCGACGGTCTCGACCGCGAGGCATCCGAGGCGCGCCTCGCCGCCGTGCTGGCCGGGGGAGCGGCTCTGGGCGCGGGCGATCCGGCGCACGCCGTGATCGACGCCGTCGCGGCAGCGGACGGGGTCGTGATCGCAGGAGGCGGCAACCTCGCCTCGACCTGGCCCCTGCACGTGTACGAACGAGCCGCGCTCGCCGGCCTCGCGGCACGCGCAGGCCGCCCGCTCGTCGTCTCGGGTCAGACGTTCGGCCCGCACCTCGTCGGGCGCGACCGAGAGCTCGTCGCGTCGATCCTGCGGACGGCGCGCCGGGTGGGCGTGCGAGAGGGCGCGTCTCAGCGCCTCGCCGCGGAGCTGGGCGTCGACGCGCGGCTCGGTGTCGACGACGCCTCGTTCCTCGGCATGGACGAGCGGGATGCCACGCCGGCCGCACCGGCCGTGCCCGCCGGCATCCTGGTGAGTCTTTCGCTCAGCCTGGGGGGCGCCGACCGCGACGAGACCGTCGCGCGCGTCGCGGCGCTGGTCGACGACGCCGCCGACCTCACGGGCGAGCCGGTGCGATTCCACGCGCACTACGGGCCACTCGCCGCACCACTCACCGGCGCCGCGCCGCGCGGCGACGCGCTGCTGCACGACGAGGTGCGCGCGCACCTGCGCACGCCGTCTACGGTCGTGCCGTCGGGCGACGCGCGGTCGGCGGCATCCCTCGCCCGCTCGTCGGCGCTGCTGATCACGGGCCGCTACCACCCGGCGGTGTTCGCTGCTCCCGCGGGAGTTCCCGTGCTGGGCCTGGTGACCGACGAGTACACGGCGGTCAAGCAGCGCGGCGCGCTGGCGCACTGGGGCCAGGATGCGCTCGTGCCCCTCTCGTCGGCAGATGTGCTCGGCGTCGACCGGCTGGGCGCGCTCTGGAGTGCGCGCGACGAGATCCGCGCGCACGCGGCTCGCCGCCTGTCGCAGCACCGCGCCGATGCGGCGGCGTGGTGGGACGACATCGCCGCCGTGACCGGCGGGGGCAAGGACCACCCCCTACCATGAGGAACCATGACCGACAGTGAGCTCACGCCCATCTTCGACCGGCCGACCAGCGAGTCGGCGGCGGCGCGCTACCGGCTCGGGGACGAAGAGATGCTGCCCGAGACGGCGTATCAGATCGTGCACGATGAGGCCCAGCTCGACGGCAACGCGCGTCTGAACCTCGCGACGTTCGTGTCGACGTGGATGGACGACTACGCCGACAAGCTGTACGCCGAGTCGTTCGACAAGAACATGATCGACAAGGACGAATACCCCTCGACGGCCGAGGTCGAAGACCGCTGCTGGCGCATCCTCGCCGATCTGTGGCACGCGCCGAGCGTCGAGGATGCCATCGGCACGTCGACCACCGGATCGAGCGAGGCGTGCATGCTCGGCGGGCTCGCCCTCAAGCGCCTGTGGCAGCACAAGCGCAAGGCGGAGGGGAAGGATGCCACGAAGCCCAACCTCGTGATGTCGAGCGCCGTTCAGGTGTGCTGGGAGAAGTTCTGCAACTACTGGGACGTCGAGATGCGCCTCATGCCCATCTCAGACGACCACAAGGTGCTCGACGGGCACGACCTCGAGAAATACGTCGACGAGAACACGATCGGCGTCGTCGCGATCATGGGTGTGACGTACACGGGGATGTACGAGCCCGTGAAGCAGATCGCCGCGGCGCTCGACGAGATCCAGGCGAAGACCGGCCTCGACGTCCCGATCCACGTCGACGGGGCATCCGGGGCGATGATCGCGCCGTTCCTGCAGCCCGATCTGGAGTGGGACTTCCGCCTCGAGCGCGTGCACTCGATCTCGACGTCGGGTCACAAATACGGCGGGGTCTACCCGGGCGTCGGCTGGGTCGTGTGGCGCGATACGCAGTGGCTGCCCTCCGACCTCGTGTTCGAGGTGAGCTACCTCGGCGGCAACATGCCGACCTTCGCCCTCAACTTCTCGCGTCCCGGCGCGCAGATCCTGCTGCAGTACTACCTGTTCCTCCGCCTCGGGTTCGCCGGCTACACGGCGATGCAGCAGGCGTGCCAGGACGTCGCGGTCTATCTGTCCGACGGCATCGCGAAGCTGGGCCCGTTCGAGCTGTGGAACGACGGCACCGACATCCCCGTGTTCGCGTGGTACCTGAAAGACGAGACCTCGGCGAAGTGGACCCTCTACGACCTCGCCGACCGCCTGCGGATGAAGGGGTGGATCGTGCCGGCGTATCCGATGCCTGCCGACCTCACGCACCTCACCGTGCAGCGCATCGTCGTGCGCAACGGTCTCAGCCGCGACCTCGCCGAGAAGCTCCTCGCCGACATCGCCGACGCGGTGCGCTACCTCGAACTGCTCGAGTCGCCCATGCCTGCCGAGGGGCACACGCCCGGCTTCACCCACTGACGCGCGAATGCCCCCACCGAGACGGGTGGGGGCATTCGCTTCGTCAAAAGGGGGGATGTCCTTACTTGAAGGCATCCTTCACGTCTTCGCCGACCTTCTTCGCGTCGGCCTTGACCTGATCTGCCTTGCCTTCGGCTTCGAGGCGCTCGTTGTGCGTCACCTTGCCGACGCCTTCCTTCACCTTGCCGCCGAGGTCTTCTGCCGCGTTCTTGATCTTGTCGTCGAGTCCCATGGGGTACCCCTTTCTCTCGAGAGTGATTCCACGGTACGTCGACCCCTCGAATCGGGGGAGGGGGTTGACGCGAGAGGGCGCCGGGGCTATCCCCGACGCCCTCTCGCGCAACGATCTCGCGATCAGTACCAGCCGCTCGACTCCGAGTGCGCCCACGCGCCACACGGGTTGGCGTACCGGCCGGCGATGTAGCCGAGGCCCCACGCGATCTGCGTCGCGGGGTTGGTCTGCCAGTCGGCGCCGGCCGACGCCATCTTGCTGCCGGGGAGGGCCTGCGGGATGCCGTACGCGCCGCTGCCGTTGGCCGCGTTCACGCGCCAGCCCGACTCGCGGTTCCACAGCGACACGAGGCAGGCGAACTGATCGTCGCCCCAGCCGTAGTTCGCGGCCATCATCGAGCGAGCGATGCCCTGCGCCGACGCCGGATCGACGTTGACGTTCACTGCGGGGACCGACGGCGCGGCCGGGGCCTTCGCGGCGGCCTTCGCCGCGGCGGCGGCCTGCGCCTCGGCAGCGGCCTGCGCGGCGG